>NZ_JBWYIX010000001.1:0-515653 GCF_056779935.1 Acinetobacter sp. ANC_7512
TAGGTAATCCTGGTGAAGATGTCCCAACACCTGCAACCAATGTGGATACATTACCGCCAAAAGCGCAAGTGACGATTACGCCAGATGGTCAAATCATTGTGACTTATCCTGATGATATTGATCCTGATTCGATTAATACCGATAAGATCGTGGTCGAAGGTCCAAATGGTCCAATCACAGTTCCATTTGATGAAGCTGTGAAACAACCAGATGGTTCTTATGTGGTGACAGGTCAAGTTCCACCGAATGTTGATGCTGACATCACTGTGACTGTACCAACTGACTCGTATGCTGATGATGCAGGTAACCCAGGTAAAGAAGAGGTCACAACACCTGCAACCAATGTAGATACATTGCCACCAAAAGCGGAAGTGACTATTACTCCAGATGGTTCGATCATTGTGAAATATCCAGATGATGTTACGGATTCAAGTAAAAATCCTGAAGACATCATCGTGAAAAATCCGTCTGGTCAAGTGATTCCAAATCTTGAATTTGAAGAACAACCAGATGGCAGTTATATCACAAAAGTTCCGCAAGGTATTGATGGCAATATTACTGTGCTTGTTCCAGGTGAATATATCGATGATGCTGGTAATCCAAGCGAAGATGTTACTGTTACTGGAAAAGTTGACACGGTTCCGCCTAAGACACAAACTGACCGTGCTTCAGTGATTGAGGCTGGTGTTAATGATCCTGGTATTCCTGTAGCAGAAGGTAATGTTCTTGTTAATGATGAAGCAGGTACCTTAGTGACTGGCTTTGTATTTAATGGAACTACTGTTGAAGCAAATCAAAGTATTACAACTAAATACGGTAAATTGACGATCGATCAAGATGGTCAGTACATCTATGAGTTGGATAATACCAATCCTGATACTCAAGCTTTGCAGAAAGATCAAGAAGTATCAGAAACAATTACTTATACTATTGTGGATGAGCGTGGCTATGAAAGTACCAGCACATTAACGATTGATATTACTGGTCGAAATGATGCACCGGTAATTGAGCAGAAAGAAGCTGCAATTATTCCTGTTATTGTAGGTAATAATAGCAATGGCAGCTTCGAAAATGGCAGTTTAAGTGATAGCAACAGTGGAGGTACAAATCATAAGACACACACCTTTAACTTTAATATTGGCAATACTCAGGATACAAAAACTACGCAGGTAGTAGTTAACCTGGAAAAACTGGATAACTCGTTTGCAATTAAAGTAAATGGTACTTATATCCATATTAAAGAAGTTTTCCAGGTGCAGGATAATGCTTTAACAACTCCTCAAGAGGTTGCTTTGAAGTTTGCGGATGGAACATGGTTGTCAAGTGGTGCACCATGGAATGCTAACTCGAATGGTCTGCCAAGATTCCAGATCATTATGAATGAAGATGGAATCCGATTCTTTGCAACGCGTAGCACTAGTTCAACGCAGCTTGAAGAAATCTTCTATGATGCTAGTGAGGAGAGTGGTCTTCGCTTACCTGATTTCAAGGTAGGCAGTAATACTATTGATATTATTAATATTGATGGTGTAGGTGTGGATGCGATGAAAGGCTATATGACAGTCACTAGCCGAGGGAAATTTAGTCTTGATGATGTTGATAGTGCAAATCTATCAAAAGTTGAAATCGCGGTAAAAAACTATGTTTCAGGTGATGAATTTATTCCAGTACTTCCGAAAGGGATCACTGCGACTCAAGCTAAGGTAGGGAGTGATTGGGTCATCACACTATCTGGTAAAGCAAGTAAAGAAGATTACGAAGATGCTCTAAACAGCTTAATGTATCGTGATACTACTACAGGTAATAAGTCTATGACGATTACGCTTGTAGATGACCAAGGTGCACAAACTCAGCTTTCGGGTAATCTGAATTATTCTACTGCGAATAAGCTTACTACGTTGACTCAAGCAGATTTCACAACTAAAGCTGTTGCTAAAGCAAATCTTTTGAATATTGAGTCTGAAGATTATCTTATCCATTCAATATTAAATAAAGATTTTGATCTGGATCAGGATATTAATGCGGAAATTGATAACTTTACATTAGGTAGTCAAGATAGTATCGATATCATGGCATTGCTCTCTGATGAGGCAACTGATGCTAACTTATCTGAGTTTGTAACGGTTGACTATAATTCTGATAGTAAAGAAGCTGTGATTTCAATTGATCGTGATGGCGAAGGACAGACTTATCAAAGTCAGCATTTTGTAACTTTGTTAAATCAACATTCAAATGTATCCTTGGATGATTTGATAAATAATCATCAAATTATCTATTGATAAAAAAATACCGCCCATCAGGGCGGTATTTTTTAAATTAAAGAAAATTAAAATGATTAAATTTGATATTAAATTATATATTTTAAGTATAAATACCCAAAATGCTTTAATCTAAATATTGGGTATTTCCGTAATTTATTAATATACCTGTACATTAACACTTACAATAACGCCCGAAATGTACGCTTTTGCCATCCTGTTTAAATATGAGACACGTATAATGTTCATATTACAGGGAAGTTGAGATCAACGTTCATTACCAGTTCTTCACTTTTCATTCAGAAGTAATGAAATTCATACAGTATTATCAAACTAAAGATGGATACTATTTTGTATGTTATTTCATCAAAATAGCGTACTAAAAGCTTATTTCATTGACTGAAATGCGACGAAGAACGATACTCTCAACGTTTTAATTTAAGCAAATCGGTTCTAAGAGACTGGACCAAAAGTTCGGTGCTCTGTAACTCAATCCAAAGCAAGGGGCTATATATGGCTGGTGGAAAGTCAACTATCATCTACACACTGACCGACGAGGCGCCATTACTGGCGACTTACTCACTACTGCCGATCATTGAGACCTTTACTAAGCCTGCTGGTGTTGAGATTGTAAAAACTGACATCTCAGTTGCAGCACGCGTGCTCGCTGAATTCTCTGAATACCTTAGCGAAGAGCAGAAAGTATCAGACAATCTTGCAGAATTAGGTCGTCTTACACAAGATCCAGACACAAACATCATCAAACTTCCAAACATCAGTGCATCTGTAGCTCAGTTGACTGCATGTATCAAAGAGCTTCAATCAAAAGGCTATGCAATTCCAGATTATCCTGAGAATCCTACGACTGAAGAAGAAAAAGCACTCAAAGCACGTTTTGGTAAATGCTTAGGTTCAGCAGTAAACCCAGTATTGCGTGAAGGGAACTCTGACCGTCGTGCGCCTGCTGCAGTTAAAAACTATGCGAAAAAACACCCACATTCTATGGGTGAGTGGAAACAGTGGTCACAAACTCACGTTTCTCACATGGATGAAGGTGACTTCTATCACGGCGAAAAGTCTATGACTTTAGATCGTCCTCGCAATGTGAAAATGGAACTGATCACCAATTCTGGTGAAACCATCGTTCTTAAAGACAAAGTTGCACTGCAAGACGGCGAAATCATCGATTCTATGTTCATGAGCAAGAAAGCACTTTGCGACTTCTATGAAAAAGAATTAGATGATTGTAAAGAAGCGGGCATCTTGTTCTCTTTACACGTTAAAGCAACCATGATGAAAGTTTCACACCCGATCGTATTCGGTCACTGTGTGAAGATTTATTACAAAGAAGCGTTCGAAAAACACGGTAAACTGTTCGACGAACTAGGTATTAACGTAAACAACGGTATGGCTGGTCTTTACGAGAAGATCGAAACTTTACCGACTTCTTTACGTGAAGAGATCATCGAAGATCTACACGCATGTCAAGAACACCGTCCCGCTTTAGCAATGGTGGATTCAGCAAAAGGTATCACTAATTTCCATTCTCCAAACGACGTGATCGTAGATGCTTCTATGCCTGCAATGATCCGTGGTGGTGGTAAAATGTGGGGTGCTGACGGTAAGCCTTACGACTGTAAAGCAGTAATGCCTGAATCTACATTTGCGCGTATTTACCAAGAAATGATCAACTTCTGTAAGTGGAATGGTAACTTCGACCCACGCACAATGGGTACTGTACCTAACGTTGGTCTAATGGCTCAAAAAGCTGAAGAATACGGTTCACACGACAAAACATTCGAAATCGCGCAAGCTGGTGTAGCTAACATCACAGATATCGAAACTGGCGAAGTTTTAATGTCTCAAAACGTGGAAGAAGGTGATATCTGGCGTATGTGTCAGGTGAAAGATGCACCGATCCGCGACTGGGTAAAACTAGCTGTAACACGTGCACGTAACTCTGGTATGCCAGCAATCTTCTGGTTAGACCCATACCGTCCACACGAAAACGAATTGATCAAGAAAGTTCAAAAATACTTAAAAGATCACGATACAGATGGTCTAGACATCCAAATCATGTCTCAAGTACGTGCAATGCGTTACACACTTGAACGTGTTGCTCGTGGTCTAGATACAATCTCTGTAACGGGTAACATTCTACGTGACTACCTCACTGACTTGTTCCCAATTATGGAGCTTGGTACTTCTGCGAAAATGCTGTCTATCGTGCCTTTAATGGCGGGTGGTGGTATGTACGAAACCGGTGCAGGTGGTTCAGCACCTAAACACGTACAACAACTTGTTGAAGAAAACCACTTACGTTGGGATTCTTTAGGTGAGTTCCTTGCACTCGCTGTTTCACTTGAAGAGCTTGGTATTAAAGAAAACAACCCTAAAGCTAAACTTCTTGCGAAAACATTGGATGCTGCAACTGGTAAATTACTTGACAACGACAAATCTCCATCACGTCGTACAGGTGAGTTAGACAACCGTGGTAGCCATTTCTATTTAGCTAAGTTCTGGGCTGAAGAATTAGCAGCTCAAGACGAAGATGCTGAATTAAAAGCGACATTCTCTACTTTAGCGAAGACTTTAGCTGAAAATGAAGAGAAGATCGTTGCTGAACTTGCAGAAGTTCAAGGTAAATCTGTTGATATCGGTGGTTACTACGCAATCGATCAAGAGAAAGTAAATGCAGTTATGCGTCCAAGTGCAACTTTAAATGCTGCTATTGCAAGCATCTAATAACACTTAATTTGAACTGAATTTCAGTTTGGCGGATTAAAAAAAGCTGGTACTTCGGTACCAGCTTTTTTTATTAAAATTTTTGTAAATAAAACACTGATAACGCCCAATTAGAGAGAGCTTAAGGGGAGGATTTAAAAAACTTTCATTCAATTTGCAAGCATTTCTGATTACAATGCGTTTTAATTTATTTTTAACTTATCTAGCTGTTTGGATAAGTTCTGTAGGTGCCTGCATGGAAATCAAAGTCAATTATCTCGACAATCTTCGACAGGAAGCAAAGTTCGACGATTTCACGGTTATTGCCGATCAACCTATTCGTTATAAAGGTGATGGATCTGCGCCAGGCCCATTTGACTATTTTCTTGCGTCTTCAGCATTATGTGCAGCTTATTTTGTAAAGGTGTATTGTGCTGCACGAGATATTCCTACAGAAAATATTCGATTATCCCAAAATAATATTGTTGATCCAGAAAACCGTTATAAACAAATTTTTAAAATTCAAGTCGAATTACCCTCAGATATCTCTGAGAAGGATCGACAAGGTATTTTACGTTCAATCGACCGTTGCACTGTAAAAAAAGTGATTCAAACAGGTCCTGAATTTGTTATTGAGGAAGTTGAAAGCATTGATGCGGATGCTCAAGCTTTACTTATGCCAAATATTGCCAAGGAAAATGTGACTGTTATTCCGGGCAAAGATTTGCCGCTTGAAGAAACGATTGCCAACATGTCTGCAATTTTGGCGGGCTTAGGGATGAAGATTGAAATTGCGTCTTGGCGGAATATAGTGCCAAACGTATGGTCTTTACATATTCGCGATGCACAAGCGCCAATGTGTTTTACCAATGGTAAAGGTTCAACGAAAGAGAGTGCCTTAGCATCTGCATTAGGCGAGTTTATTGAACGTTTGAATTGTAATTTCTTCTATAACGACCAATTTTGGGGTGAAGAAATCGCAAATGCTGAATTTGTGCATTACCCAGATGAAAAGTGGTTCCAACCAGGTCCAAATGGTGAATTGCCATCAGAAATTTTAGATGAATATACACTTGAAATTTACGATCCTGAAGATGAGTTATTAGGCACACATCTGTACGACACAAATTCTGGCAATATTGAGAGAGGTATCTGTTCATTACCATTTGTGCGCCAGTCAGACGGTGAGATTGTATATTTCCCTTCAAATTTGATCGAAAATTTGTATCTGTCAAATGGTATGAGCGCAGGAAATACCTTGGCTGAAGCACAAGTACAATGTTTATCTGAAATATTTGAGCGTGCGGTTAAGCGCGAAATTTTAGAGGGTGAAATTACCCTGCCAGATGTACCTGAACATGTTCTAGCAAAGTACCCAAAAATAGTTGAGGGTATTAAGGGACTTGAGGAGCAAGGTTTTCCAGTGCTGGTCAAAGATGCTTCATTAGGTGGGAAATTCCCAGTCATGTGCGTGACATTAATGAATCCAAGAACGGGTGGCGTTTTTGCATCATTCGGGGCTCATCCAAACTTTGAAGTTGCATTAGAACGCAGCCTAACAGAGCTTTTACAAGGTCGTAGTTTTGAAGGTTTAAATGACTTACCACGTCCTACTTTCAATAGCCATGCCCTGACAGAACCAAATAACTTTGTGGAACACTTTATTGATTCATCGGGCGTTGTATCTTGGAGATTCTTCAGTTCGAAATCTGATTATGATTTCGTAGAGTGGGATTTCACCAGTCAGGGTGAAAATACAAATGCTGAAGAAGCTGAAAAGATGTTCAATATCCTAAAAGAGATGGGTAAAGAAGTTTACATGGCTGTATACCAACATTTAGGTGCAACTGCATGCCGAATTCTGGTGCCAGGATACTCTGAGGTGTATTTGGTTGAAGATCTGGTTTGGGACAATACCAATAAAGCTTTAGCCTTTAGAGAAGATATTCTTAACTTACATCGTTTAGATAATGAACAGCTCGAAGCTTTGCTAGAGAAACTTGAAGAAGTTGAAGTGGATGACTATACCGATATTATTACCTTGATTGGTGTTGAATTTGACGATAATACGGTGTGGGGTCAGTTAACTATTCTTGAATTAAAACTATTAATTAACTTAGCTTTGGAAAATTTCGAAGAAGCGAAAGACCAAGTAGAACAGTTCTTACAATACAACACCAATACTGTAGAGCGCGGTTTATTCTATCAATGCATGGATGTCGTTTTAGAAGTATTGTTAGATGAAGAGATGGAAATTGAAGACTATGAACCGAATTTTAGACGTATGTTCGGTGATGAGAGAGTTGATGCTGCAATAGGCTCAATCGAAGGTGATGTGCGTTTTTATGGATTGACGCCAACCAATATGCAACTTGAAGGTCTCGATCGTCATTTAAAACTTATTGAGAGCTATAAGAAGCTTCATGCTGCCAGAGCACGTTTTGTTTCTCAACAAAATTGATCGAATGAAAGGCCACTATGAAGAGTGGTCTTTTTATTTTAAAGATCAGCAAATCGATGCATCTAGTTAGGGTGCTCAATTTTTTATCATAAAATGAAGTTGTTATGAAAAGTACTGATAGTATTTATTAAAAATAGTAATTTATTGATATTTAAGGGAAATAATTCTATTTAACTGGTATTATTAGCTAAATGCATTATCATAGTGCATGACGAGTTAACTTAAGGCGAGCATTATGAATTTCTTGAAAAAAAAGAATAAAGCAAGTTTCGTTTTCTTTATTATTACTGCGTATTCCTGTTTGGGCTTTGGATTAGGTTACCTAATTTGGGAATACCTCCAAATGAAATAATGTTCATATTGATCGGTAAGAGTGCAAATTTAGAAAGTATTCACTGTTAGCAAGCTTAATTTACTTTACCATTTAAAATTAAATGATCTAAAAATCATCAGTGATTTTTTAAGGGGTATATTTAAATTTATATTTTTTAACGTGATTTAAATAAAGATTAAATTTTAGCGTTTTATAACCTATGACTGTGTATTCAGCCCTTCAAATTCAGTCTATGTTATAATTAAAAATATATCCCGATAGATCGAATTGTCTAGCGACTGTTCAATTGATAGATCATCATATCAAAGCTGCTTTATTGCAGCTTTTTTAATTGTGCTTCAATTTATCGGAAATTTCATTTTGGTACGTTTATTGAATGCGTCATCTGAGCTACATTTGCCAATGAATCATTGAATAAATGATCTAAATAATTTTTACGACTCGCTCGATCTTAAGCAGGGGCTCGACAATGACAAATCCAAATTCTTCAGCGGGTTTGCTTGAACGCTTATTTAAACTAAGCGAAAACAAAACAACTTTTCGAACTGAAATGATTGCAGGGATGACGACATTCCTGACAATGTGCTACATCATCATTGTCAATCCAATGATTCTGTCTGAAACAGGAATGGATCATGGTGCGGTATTTGTTGCGACATGTTTGGCAGCAGCAATTGGTTGTTTTGTCATGGGTATTATTGCCAATTACCCAATCGCATTAGCTCCGGGTATGGGCTTAAATGCATATTTCACCTATTCGGTATGTTTAGGAATGGGTGTGCCTTGGCAAACCGCTTTAGCTGCGGTATTTGTGTCTGGTCTGGTCTTCATCGCGATCAGTATGTTTAAAATTCGTGAAGCGATCGTGAATGCCATTCCAATGTCTTTAAAATTGGCTATTGGTGGTGGTATTGGTTTATTCCTAGCATTAATCGCTTTGAAAAATGCTGGCATCATTGTGGATAATCCTGCGACTCTAGTGGGTTTAGGTGATTTAAAACAACCAACCGTTCTCTTAGCCTTATTCGGTTTTTTGATGGTTGTTGTTATGCATCACTTTAAAATACGTGGTGCGATTATCATTAGTATTTTAGTGCTGACTGCAATCTCAACATTCCTAGGATTGAGTGAATTTAAAGGTGTGATTGGTCAAATTCCTTCAATTGCACCAACATTCATGCAAATGGATTTTGAAGGCTTATTTACCGCAAGTTTAATCGGTGTAATTTTTGTGTTCTTCTTAGTTGATCTATTTGATTCAACAGGAACGCTGGTTGGTGTTTCACATCGTGCTGGTTTACTCAAAGATGGCAAATTACCACGTTTGAAGAAAGCTCTGTTTGCCGACTCTTCAGCGATTGTTGCTGGTGCTGCATTAGGTACATCATCAACGACACCATATATTGAGTCTTCTGCGGGTGTAGCAGCAGGGGGGCGTACAGGTCTTACAGCGGTAATAGTTGGCTTACTTTTTATTGCTTGTTTGTTCTTAGCACCGTTGGCTCAATCTGTTCCTGGATTTGCAACTGCACCAGCCTTACTCTTTGTAGGGGTATTGATGATTCAGGGTATTACACATATTGATTGGGATGATATTACTGAAGCGGTTCCTGCTTTCTTAACGATCGTGTTTATGCCGTTCACTTACTCAATCGCTGATGGTATTGCCATGGGCTTTATCAGTTATGCGTTGGTGAAGTTACTTACTGGTAAAGCATCTACGGTGCCATACATGGTATGGATTATCGCAGTATTATGGGCGCTGAAATTTGCAATGTTTGGCGGCTAATTTTTAACAGTTTTTAAAAGGGTGTAAACTCAGTTTGCACCCTTTTTATTTTTTGGTTTCATGAGGAGTAGCAATGAACCGTGTTGAGTTAATTAAAGCTTTACCTAAAGCTGAGCTTCATGTCCATATTGAAGGGACATTTGAACCTGAGTTGATGTTTGCCATTGCTCAGCGCAATGAAATTGCAATCCCATATCAATCAGTTGAAGAAGTCAAACAGGCTTATAATTTTCACAATCTGCAATCATTTCTAGATATTTACTATGCAGGTGCGAATGTATTGATCAATGAGCAAGATTTTTATGATCTTGCATGGGCATATTTTGAAAAATGTGCAGAAGATCGAGTGGTTCATACTGAAATGTTTTTTGATCCGCAAACCCATACGGATCGTGGTGTGTCATTTGAAACGGTAATTAAAGGCTTAAAACGAGCTTGCCACGATGCTGAGGTAAAATTAGGCATCACAACTCATTTGATTATGTGTTTCTTACGTCATTTGAGTGAAGAGGCAGCATTTGAAACACTTGAACAAGCTTTACCTTACAAAGACCAAATTATTGGGGTAGGGTTAGATTCAAGTGAAGTTGGGCATCCACCTTCTAAATTTGAAAGGGTATTCACAAAAGCGCGTGATGAAGGATTTTTGGTTGTTGCTCATGCAGGTGAAGAAGGTCCAGCAGAATATGTTTGGGAAGCTTTGGATGTACTTAAAGTGAATCGTATTGATCACGGCGTACGCTCTGAAGAAGATCCAAAGTTGTTGGCGCGTTTGATTGCTGAAAAAATGCCTTTAACGGTTTGTCCATTATCAAATTTAAAGCTTTGTGTTGTAGATGATATGGCAGATCATAATATTCGCCGTTTGTTACAGCAGGGTGTGCATGTAACCGTCAATTCAGATGATCCATCTTATTTCGGTGGGTATATGAATGATAACTTTATTGCGATTGCTGAGGCCTTAGATTTAACAAATTATGAATTAAAGCAACTCGCTATAAATTCATTTGAAGCATCGTTTATTTCCGATGTGCAAACACAAAAGTGGAAAGATAAAATTCTCGCAACTTAAAACAGTTAAACTTGTTTATGTAAAATACTGGAAGGTGGGGGCAAAATCCCACCTTTGGTTTAATATGCTTTAAACAATAGAGCCGAATGTGATGTTGAAATTGAAGTCTTTGTTTTGCCTGAGTCTGCTAATGTTGCCCGTAGTTATCGCGAATGCAAATACGACATTGACACAGCGTATATTAAAGCCTGTCATCCAGTATCAATGTGAGCGTGAAGTCGACCATTCAAAAATATGGAAAATAACGCCATATTTAATGAATGAAGAAAACAAAAAGAAATTAAAATTAGAAACCTGTGATTGTGTATCAAATCATGCTTTAAAAGATATTCCGGCTCAGGAACTTGCCAAAGCAACAGTTAACGAAGATATCAAGCAAGAAGTCATTCGAAAAGCCATGTTGAATAGCCTAAAAGCATGTGTGATTAGCTCTAAATCTAAGTCAGAAATTTAGAGCCGTACTCAATCAATCTTTAGGTTGTTTGGTCATGCTGTCTAAGACATGATCTTTATCTATAAAGTGATGCTTTAATGCCGCAGCAATATGTCCGAGTAAAAGTAAACCTGCAGCCCAAGAAATCCAAATATGAAGTGGTTTTACAATTTCAGTTACTTGAGGATTCTCACCTATTAAAGCAGGTAGATCAAATAAGAATAATACTGGTGCAGGGTAGCCGAGACTCCAACTCCATAAGCAACCCGTAATTGGTAAAGCCAGAAGCATAAAATAAAGTCCAAGATGCCCTAAATGTGCGAGTTTTTTCATAAGGGGAGACATTGTCTCTGGTAACTCGGGTGCAGGATGAGTGTAGCGCCAAAAGATACGAACCACGACCAGAAAAATAATGGTGGTTGCAATATTTTTGTGAAGCGTGATGACGTCACCTTTGAAGCTACCATCTACTTCATAACTTAAAAAATTGCCGCTATAAAAGCCGATCGCCCACGCCGTGATAAAAATAATCGCCATGACCCAATGCAAGACTTGAGCTGTACGTGTGTAATATTTGGATTTATTATTCATGATATAAACTTATGATTGAATTTCGCACATAATAATTTAAGCATAAATTATTTATAAGTATTGAAATGGGACACAGTGTTGAAAATATGCAACGGAATGCGACTTATAACTGAACATATAGTCGGGAAATACAAAAAATCTATTTCTTCATGATGTTACATTAGGCAAAATAGCTCAATTCGTAAGATCATAAGGACAATACTGTGAAAAAATTAATCGCTTTACTCGCACCAATGACATTAGTGCTCGGAGCTTGTGCTACAGGTACAACAGGGACATCATCACCTGCCGCAAATACCACTCAACAGTTAGGTTCGGCTGCACTTAAAATTGCGATCAATGCAAAATGCACAACTGAATTGAACAATATTTCTGCGTGGAAAACTGCAACGAAATTAATGACTGCAGAGCAGAAAGAAAATATCCAAGGTGAAATTTGTGGATGTGTAAGTGAAAAAGCTCCTCAAAGCGTAACTACGGTTGATTTGGCTACAGCAGCGATTGATCCAACAGCACGTGCAACAATCGT
Source organism: Acinetobacter sp. ANC_7512 (assembly GCF_056779935.1). NCBI lineage: Bacteria > Pseudomonadati > Pseudomonadota > Gammaproteobacteria > Moraxellales > Moraxellaceae > Acinetobacter > Acinetobacter sp. ANC_7512. The sequence goes on from NZ_JBWYIX010000001.1 coordinate 12,192, forward strand.
CAGCAATATCGTGACTAAAACTATTAATGAATGTGTAGCTGAAGCTGTACGTTAATTTTAAAGATATATGAATAGGCTGATTTTGATCGGCCTATTTTTTTAAGGATAAATTAGGAAAATGATGTTGATTGCTGGTGCTGATGAAGCAGGGCGCGGTCCACTGGTGGGATCGGTCGTTGCGGCTGCTGTAATTTTGGATCCTAACAATCCGATTCTTGGGTTAAATGATTCTAAAAAACTCAGTGAAAAGAAACGTGAAAAATTATTTATAGAGATCAAAGAAAAAGCACTAGCTTGGGCTATCGCTGAAGCGAGTCATCACGAAATTGATGAACTCAATATATTGAATGCTTCGTTGTTGGCAATGCGTCGTGCCGTTGAACAATTGACTGTGCAACCACAACATGTATTGGTTGATGGTAATAAAATTCCCCAAGGATTGAGTATGAGTTGTGATGCTGTAGTTGGAGGAGATGCATTACATCCAGAAATTTCTGCTGCCAGTATCCTGGCTAAGGTGACACGTGATCATCAAATGTTAGAACTTGATTCTAAATATCCTCAGTTTGGTTTTGCAAAACATAAAGGCTACCCGACCAAAGCTCATTTTGAAGCGATTGCACAGTTTGGCGTGGTTGAAGAGCACAGGCGTAGTTTTGGTCCAGTACGCAAATCATTGGGACTTTAAACAGCTTAAACACCAAAAATTTAAAGCGGCTAAATTTAGCCGCTTTAGTCACAAAATCATTTCTAATCAACGATTGAAATCATTTTGAGTGTAATTCTCTTCTTCGTAAGAAGGTTGGTAATCTTGGTCAAGATGTTGCAAGTGCTCATGCATCGCACGTTCATGCTGAATTCGTTGATAGATTTCTTCACGATGTACAGATACTTCTTTAGGCGCATTCACACCAATTCGCACTTGGTTACCTTTTACACCAAGTACAGTGACACTGACTTGATCCCCAATCATTAATGTTTCACCAACACGACGGGTGAGAATCAGCATGTTTATCTCCTTGCTTAAACGCTAAACCTGCGATAGTTTTTTCAAAAAGTGAAAATAACAACCTCGGCACCACGAAATATTTTAATAGATAAATGTGACGAATTTAACCATTCGCACAGGACTATTGAAATTATCCCATAAACCTCTAGACCTAATATAACAGAGCCACTATAGGAAAAACTATAGTGGCTCTGAATATTTCTTCATCAAGTATGCATTGTTTCTGCTAACTCATGGCAGAAAATTAAGCACGTGCGCTAGACTCACCATGTTCGCGGTCAAGACCAAACGCAGTGTGAAGTGAGCGAACAGCAAGCTCTAAATAATTTTCTTCAATAATAACAGAGATTTTGATTTCAGAAGTTGAAATCATCAGGATATTGATGCCTTCATCAGCAAGTGCTGTAAACATTTTACTTGCAACACCAGCATGAGAGCGCATACCAACACCTACGATAGATACTTTTACAATATCATCACGTGTTGCAACTTCACGAGCACCGATTGCTTGAGCAGTTTCTTCAAGAATTTTTTTAGCTTTAGCAAGTTCACCACGATTGACTGTGAATGTGAAGTCAGTTGTACCATCTTCTTCAACGTTTTGGATGATCATATCCACTTCGATATTAGCATCACCAATCGGTTTTAAAATTTTAGATGCAATACCAGGAAGATCAGGCACACCTAAGATAGTTAATTTAGCTTCGTCACGGTTAAATGCGATACCAGAGATAATTGGCTGTTCCATGTTGTCTTCCAATTCAGTAGTGATAAGTGTTCCGACGTTGTTTTTAAATTCTTCGTCAAATGCGCCATCATTTTCATTGTCGAAGCTAGATAGTACGCGTAAAGGGACTTGATATTTACCCGCGAACTCAACAGAACGTATCTGTAAAACTTTAGAACCAAGAGAAGCCATTTCAAGCATTTCTTCAAAAGAAATACGATCAACTTTCTTCGCTTTTGGTGCAACACGTGGATCTGTTGTATATACACCATCCACATCTGTATAAATTTGGCATTCATCCGCTTTGAGTGCAGCTGCTAATGCAACACCAGAAGTATCAGAACCACCACGACCCAAAGTTGTTGTGTTTCCATTAGCATCAAAACCTTGGAAACCTGCAACAACGATGACACGACCAGCATCTAATTGTTCAGTCATGACATCTGTATCAATTGATTCAATACGTGCTTTTGTGAATGAGCTGTCAGTTTTAATACCAACTTGGCGTCCAGTCAAAGATTTCGCTTCCACACCGATAGAATTCAGTGCCATTGCTAACATTGAAATCGTTACCTGTTCACCCGTTGAAACCATTTGGTCTAATTCTCGTGGGTCAGGGGTGTCGGTAATGGCTTTCGCTAAAGCGAGTAGGCGATTAGTTTCACCACTCATTGCTGATACAACAACCACAACCTTGTGGCCGTGATCATGCCAACGCTTTACACGACGAGCAACATTTAAAATGCGCTCAGGAGTACCCATTGAAGTACCGCCATATTTTTGAACGATTAATGCCATAGTTGTTCCATATAAACCATGACCTTGAAGAGTTGTTCAAGGTCAGTTACACAAAAGGTGAAGTTTTATTTTGCAGCTAGCCAAGCAGTTAATTCTGCCATGACAGAAGCAAACTTCTCGTTAAGTGGCGCGCCACCTTGTGCCAAATCAGGCTTACCACCACCTTTACCACCTAGCTCAGTTGCTAAGTGTTTAATGATGTCACCTGCTTTTATAGAAGCTGTGAAGTCTTTAGCTACAGATGCGATCAAGCTCACCTTGTCACCCTCAACACCTGCAAGGACAATCACAGCATTTTCTAATTTTGATTTCACGCCGTCGTGTAGATTGCGAAGTGATTTCGCATCCATACCTTGAACAGTCGTGATTAACGTTTTGCGACCTGCAATTTCCTTAACTTGGCTAAGTAGTTCACCCGCCTGTAAATGTGCAAGTTTTTGATTCAATTGATCGATTTGCTTTTGTAAGCTTGATGCTGTGTCCGCTAAGGCTTCAACTTTCTCAATCGTTTGATCTTTTTGTGCTTTCAATAAGCCATTAATCGTGTTGATGTCTCGATCAGCTTTTTGAGCCACCTCAATTGCTTTCGTACCTGTAACTGCCTCAATACGACGTACACCTGCAGCAACACCGCCTTCAGAAGTGATTTTGAACAGACCAATGTCACCTGTACGTTTTACGTGAATACCGCCACAAAGTTCGATCGAGAAGTTTTTCTCTTCAATGATTGAACCCATAGAAAGTACGCGAACTTCTTCGCCATATTTCTCACCAAACAACATCATCGCGCCTTTAGCTTTTGCAGATTCGATGTCAAGGAGTTCGGTTGTTACAGGCGTATTGGCAATCACTTCAGCATTTACCAGACGTTCAATTTCTTGAATCTGTTCAAATGTCACGGGTTGATCATTGGCAAAGTCGAAACGTAACACGTCAGAAGCAACCAATGAACCTTTTTGTTGAACATGTGAACCCAAGATTTGACGAAGTGCAGCATGTAGAAGGTGAGTCGCAGAGTGGTTACGTGCTGTTGCTGCACGAATGTCTGCTTTAACTGTTGCTTCTACATTTTGAGTAACTTTAAAGTTACCCATGGTCACGATACCTTGGTGAACGAACGCACCACCAGATTTTTTCGTGTCTTGAACTTCGAAAATACCTGTATCGTTTTTAAAGATACCTGTATCACCAATTTGACCACCGCTTTCTGCATAGAAAGGTGTTTGGTTTAGAACGATTAAAGCTTCATCACCTTCAACGACTTCATCAACTTGTTCGCCATCCTTATAGATTGCGATGATTTGACCCTCACCAGCAGTTGCATCGTAGCCGTCAAACTGAGTTTCGCCTTCAACTTTTACAACGTTGTTGTAGTCGATTGCGAATTTACCCGCATCACGTGCACGTTGACGTTGAGCAGCCATTTCTTTTTCAAAACCAGCTTCGTCAATCGTTAAATCACGTTCACGTGCGATGTCAGCCGTTAAGTCAGTTGGGAAGCCGTACGTGTCGTAAAGTTTGAATACTACTTCGCCTGGAATTACAGAACCTTTTAAGTTCGCAAGTTCGCCCTCAAGCAATTTCAAACCTTGTTCTAAGGTTTTAGCAAATTGCTCTTCTTCTTTTAAAAGTTGCGCTTCGATACGCGCTTGTTGTGCTTCAAGTTCAGGATAGGCAGCGCCCATCACCTCAATTAAAGGCTTTAACATTTTGTGGAAGAATGAACCTGTCGCACCCAACTTGTTACCATGACGAACTGCACGACGGATGATACGACGTAGAACGTAGCCACGCCCTTCATTTGATGGGTTTACGCCATCAGCGATTAGGAATGAGCAAGAGCGTGCATGGTCGGCAACGACTTTAAGTGATGCTGGGTATTCAACTGGTTTGCCTTCCGCTTGCGCTTTCGCTTCAAGTTCAGCAGTATCTAAACCAATAATTTCAGCTGCAGCTTTTAATAGGTGTTGGAATAGATCAATTTCGTAGTTTGAGTTGACGTGTTGTAAAACAGCAGAAATACGCTCTAAGCCCATACCTGTATCGACAGACGGAGCAGGAAGCGGATGGAGTACGCCATCAGCAGTACGGTTAAACTGCATGAATACGTTGTTCCAAATTTCGATGAAGCGGTCGCCATCTTCTTCAGGTGTGCCTGGTAAGCCGCCCCAAATGTGATCACCATGGTCATAGAAAATTTCAGAACATGGACCACAAGGACCTGTATCGCCCATTGCCCAGAAGTTATCTGAAGCGTATTGACCGCCTTTGTTGTCGCCGATACGGATAATGCGAGACTCATCTAGACCGATTTCTTTGTTCCAGATGTCGAATGCTTCATCATCAGTGTGATAAACCGTTGCATATAATTTGTCTTTAGGTAGACCTAACCATTTTTCATTGGTTAAGAAATCCCAAGCGAATTTAATCGCGTCACGTTTAAAGTAATCTCCGAAAGAGAAGTTACCTAACATTTCAAAAAACGTATGGTGACGAGCTGTGTAGCCCACGTTATCTAAGTCGTTATGTTTACCGCCAGCACGAACACATTTTTGTGATGACACTGCACGTACATAATCTCGTTTTTCTAGGCCTAAGAAGCAATCTTTGAACTGGTTCATACCAGCATTTGTAAAGAGCAAAGTTGGGTCGTTGGCAGGAACTAGAGAACTCGACGCGACACGTGTGTGGCCTTGCGATTCAAAGTAACGCAAAAATGCTTCACGAATTTCAGCTGATGTCATAAAACGAGTACTCACAACCAAGTCACTCCATTAATTCTGTATTGGCAAATAATATGTCTGGGAAATAAAGTGCGAATTCACAAAAAAATTCACCCCAGCATACCGGGCTAAAAGTTTAAAAACGCCAAATTATAACGGAATTTGCCACCTGTACCAATGATTTTAAAGTGTTTTAATGACAATTCTCTTTAATTCTGATTTTAGGTGAAATTTTAATCATTATTGGTGTTGAGATCATTTTCAAATGCTTAAGCAGTGTATCTCGCACGAAGATCGATCAAAAATATTGAGTAGTCATAAGACCATTATTTATTACTGAATATTTTAGAAATACTTTAACATAGAGCTTTCAAGAACTTGTATTAAAGAGTTGAAGGTTACATATGCAGCGTATCGCAATTAATGGATTTGGACGAATCGGGCGAAATGTTTTAAGAGCTTGGTTTGAAAATCCAAAACAATTCAATTTTGAAATCGTTGCGATTAATGATGTGGCTGATGTAGAAACTTTAATTCATTTATTTAAATATGACACCACACATGGAAGATTTCATGGGGAAGTGGAGTTGAGTTATGTTGCAGAGCAAGTATTTCTCAATATTTATGCCTATCAAAAAAAATTATCTATTGAAGTCCACTGTCAAACAGAACCTGATCAACTGCCATGGAAGCGTTTAAACGTTGATGTTGTTTTAGAGTGTACTGGTTTATTTAGATCTCGAGCAGAAGCGACACGCCATCTCAATGCTGGCGCTCAACGTGTGATAATTGGGGCTGCACCTTTTGATACGGTTGATGCTGCAATTGTCTACGGGGTAAATCATACAGAGGTTAAAACTACGGATCAGATTATTTCGAGTGTTTCATGTACGACACAAGCATTGGTTCCTCTGGTCAAAATTATTGACGATGCCTTTGGCATAGAAAGTGCGTTAATGACAGAAATTCATGCTGTTACAGCGGATCAATCCGTTTTAGATCATGTTCACCGCGATTTACGTCGTGCGAGGGCATCTGGGCAAAACATTATTCCAACGACTTCATCTGCTCTAGGTGCAATCAAACGTGTCATGCCAAAAATGGAAGGGCGAATAGACGGTTACTCAATTCGTGTTCCTACCATTAATGTGGCAGCTATTGATTTGACATTTATAGCGCAACAGCCAATTACAGACCATCAGTTAAATGAAGCGTTAATTTCAGCAGCACGAGAGCAATTTTCGGAAATTATGTCGGTAACAGATGAGCCTTTAGTATCATCTGACTTTAATCATTCTCCATTTTCACTCATTGTAGATTTAACTCAAACCATGGTGGTCGGGAAGCAAGCTAAAGTCTATGCTTGGTATGATAATGAATGGGGATATACCAATCGTTTACTGGATTTATGTCATTCATTTCCAGATCAGTCATGAAACTGAAATGCTGTGTCTTTTATAAAGGCTTAAGTCTATAACATAGATCAACTGCTAGTGCGTTCAGAATTACCAATAGAAGCTTATGAATAATCTAAAATTCCGATTTAATTATTTAAAAGTCTGATGCACATGGGGGTTGATCGTGATAGACTAGGAGAAATCGGGTGTGTTCCCGATTTTTTTATGCGGATTTGTTCCGCGCTGACAGAATTTAGGTTTACAACATGCCCATTTCAGAGACATGGTTATTACCTGATGGTGTAGCTGATGTATTACCAGAGCAAGCGCAAGTTATTGAAACTTTGCGTCGTACCGCGTTAGATTTCCTCGCAGCTCGAGGTTATCAATTGGTGTACACGCCATTTATTGAATACATCGAATCTCTATCTTCTCTTTCAGAATCGAATCAAGATTTAGACTTAGCCACATTTAAAGTAATCGATCAACTTTCAGGTCGTTTACTTGGTGTGCGTGCAGATATGACGCCTCAGGTGGCGCGTATTGATGCACACGTGTATCCAGTTGAAGGTGTTGCACGCTATTGCTACGCTGGAACGGTACTTCATACCAAACCACAAGGTTTCAATACCACACGTGCGCCTTTACAGCTCGGTGCTGAGTTGTTTGGTTCAGACAGTATCGATGCTGACGTCGAAATGATCGATGTTATGTTGGAATTATTAAAAAATACAGGTGTAACTGAGGCGATCCATTTAGATATTGGACACGTTGGTCTATTCCGTAGCTTAGTTAAACATGCAGGATTGAACAAAGCTACAGAGTCGCATCTATCTGATTTATATCAGCGTAAAGCATTGCCAGAACTTGCTGAATATACGCAACAACTTAAATTCGGATCTGATTTTTATTCGCTTGGTCGTTATGCAAGTGATTTAGTCGCTTTAAAATCACATTTAAGCCAAGAAATCTTAGAAGATTCGGCATTCCAAGAAGCATTTAATGCAGTTCAAAGTACACAAGATGCGATTCAGCAACGTTGGCCAAATCTGCATATTGGTATCGATGTAGTAGAGCTTCGTTCATATCACTATCACACTGGCTTAATGTATGCAGTGTATGCACCAAATCGTGCTGCGCCATTAGCTCAAGGTGGACGTTATGATGGTATTGGTGAGCATTTTGGTCGTGCACGTCCAGCAACTGGCTTTTCATGTGACTTATACGCTTTAAGCGCTGGTCAATTTAAAGCATTGGAAGTGATCGTTGCACCTAAGGGCAATAATGCTGACCTAGTCAAAGCAATTCAAGGATTACGTGATCAAGGCAAAAGCGTTGTGCAGTTGCTTGGTCAAGATGAGTTGAATTCAGTACCTAACGCGACTCACCAGTTGGTGAATCAAGCGGGTGAGTGGAAACTCGAACAGATTTAATCACCTGATTTGAATACTAAATTTCAAATCATGTTCTTCAATTTTAACAGCATGATGCAATGAGGCTATTATGGGCAAGAATGTTGTGGTACTTGGTACCCAATGGGGCGACGAAGGTAAAGGTAAAATCGTTGACCTGCTCACAGATCAAGCGGCTGCAGTTGTTCGCTATCAAGGTGGACACAATGCAGGTCATACTCTCGTCGTAGGTGGTAAGAAAACTGTTTTACACCTCATTCCATCTGGTATTTTACGTGAAAACGTACTTTGCTTAATTGGTAACGGTGTAGTGCTTTCTCCTGAAGCGTTAATCAAAGAGATGACGATTCTTGAAGAGCAAGGTGTGCCAGTTAAAGAACGTTTACGTATTTCTCCAAACTGTCCATTAATTTTGCCAAACCATATTGCATTAGACCAAGCACGTGAGAAAAAACGTGGGAATGCCAAGATTGGTACAACAGGTCGTGGTATTGGTCCAGCGTATGAGGATAAAGTTGCACGTCGTGCGGTTCGTGTCGCTGATTTAGTGCGTGGTGGTGATCATCTTAAAGCATTGCTTGAAGAGTTACTTGAATACCATAACTTCCAATTAACACAATTCTACGGTGTAGAAGCGGTTAAGCTTGAAGACGTGCTTGCGTTATGTGATCAATGGCGTGAAGTTGTTGCTCCACTGGTTGTTGATGTTACTGGCGAATTGCATAAATATCGTAAGAACGGTGACAACATCATGTTTGAAGGTGCTCAAGGCTCACTTCTTGATGTTGACCATGGTACTTATCCATACGTAACATCTTCAAATACGACTGCTGGTGGTGTGAGTTCTGGTTCTGGTCTTGGTCCATTACACCTTGACTATGTATTGGGTATTACCAAAGCTTATACAACTCGCGTAGGTGCAGGTCCATTCCCAACTGAGTTGGTTTATGATGCTGCAAACGATGTTGGTGATGCAATTGGTAAGCACCTTGGTACTGTAGGTTCAGAATTTGGCGCATCTACTGGTCGCCAACGTCGCTGTGGTTGGTTCGATGCTGAAATCCTTCGTCGTTCAGTAGAAGTAAACTCACTTTCGGGTATTTGCTTGACTAAACTTGACGTTCTTGATGGTTTAGAAGAAATCAAAATCTGTGTAGGTTATGAAGCTGCAGATTCGGGCTGCGTAGGTTCTTCTGATGCACTTGCATTTGAAACTTTAAAACCAATTTACGAAACAATGCCTGGTTGGACTGAGTCTACTTTTGGTGCTAAATCTTTAGACCAATTGCCAGAAGCAGCAATCAACTATATTAAGCGACTTGAACAGTTAATCGAATGTCCAATCGACATCGTATCAACTGGTCCAGACCGTGATGAAACGATTATTCTTCGTCACCCGTTTGAAGCTTAATTAAAAGTTTTAAAAAAGCCCTGTGATATCACAGGGCTTTTTTTGATCTAAACAACGACCAAAGTTGTATAAAAATTGGCTGTGCTGAATCTTAGAGATTGTTAAAATCGAATGTATAAAATAATAGAGTGTGCAGGATGCATAAAAATATTTCTGGAACAATGTTTTATTCGTTGTTATTTGCAATGGGGGGGGCACCCACGATTGCGATGATGATAATTCGATCTCAAACAGTAGCCGAAGATGTGGTCTACCAAGTCTTTATTGGGCTGTCGATTATGATCGCTTGCATATTGGTCCCTATTATTTTAATTCAGAACACCTATTTATTTTTTAAACGTAAAGATGAGAAGCTTGAAACTCGTTTAAAACCGTGGAGTCAAACCTATCTCGTGCTTAATATTTTTTGTTTGGTCTTTTGGATCAGCTATCAATTTGTTTACTAAATTACATAACAAATAAAAAAGTGAAGAAAAATGAGATATTAAGCTTAGTTGAGTTTGTCTATAATTATGAACAAGTACTTTCAAGTAGATTGGAACATTATAATGAAGAACAAATTATTGCTCGGTCTTACAGCATCTGCGGTAATCTCGATTTCAGGGTGTACAACATTTGCGGATATGGCGGGTGCGGACTCAGCGACATTAAATGCAGCTGCTGCACAAAGTTACTCGCAAGCCATTGATACAGCTCGCAGCAAGGGCTTATTGGATACAAGCTCAAATACCTATAAGCGTATTACGAATGTATACAATCGTTTGCGTCCATATGCTGATCAAATGAATCAAACGGGTCAGCCATTCCAATGGCAGGTATCTGTAATTAAATCAAGTGAATTAAATGCTTCTGTCATGCCGGGTGGTAAAGTTGTTTTTTATACAGGTATTGTGGAACGTTTAAATTTAACAGATGCTGAAATTGCGGCCATCATGGGACATGAAATGATCCATGCTTTGGAAGAGCATGCAAAAAGTAAATTGGGTGCTCAAGCTTTAACTGACTTGGCTTTAGGTGTTGGTTTAAGTGCAGCTGGGGTAGGTCAAGGTGGCGCAGCAGTTGCACAAATTGGTTCTCAACTGGGTGTAGGGTTGCCTTATTCACGTAACTTGGAGAGCCGTGCTGATCAGGGCGGATTAATGTTAATGGCTCGAGCTGGGTATAACCCACAAGCAGCGATTACATTATGGGAAAAGATGGCTAAAGCAAGTAATGGCGGCAATGCATCTTTCTTATCAACACACCCTTCAAATGCTCAACGAATTGAGGCGATGCGTAAAAACTTACCTGCAGCTCAAGCGATTTATAACCAAAGTCGCCGTTAAAAGAATAAAGCTAAAAAAGGATGCGTTAGCATCCTTTTTTTATATTCACCACTTAGTAAATTGTTATCACAGTATGGCTTTGATTCAAATGTATTGAAATCGAATTTATTAGACACTTAAGGTGCTGGATTTGGCTGTTGTTTATGGATGATCTCAATTTCCTGAAGTATTTCTGCTGACAATGACACATTAAAAGCATCAATATTTTCTTTGAGTTGATTTAAATCGGTTGCACCAATGATTGTGCTGGTCACGAAGAACTGCTGCTTAATGAAAGCTAACGCCAATTGCGTTAATGTCAGTCCATGTTTTTCTGCTAAGAGGGCGTATTGTTCAGTTGCCCATTCACTTTCAGGATTACTATAACGCACAAATCTAGAGTATAAGGTGACTCTGGCATTTGCAGGTCTCGCACCATGTCTAAATTTTCCTGTTAAATAGCCAAAAGCGAGCGGTGAATAGGCCAGTAAACCGATGCCTTCAAATTTAGCAATCTCCGACATGCCGATTTCATAGGTACGATTTAATAAGTTATAGGGGTTTTGTACAGAAACAAATTTAGACAGCCCTAACTTTTCAGCTAAATGTAGAAATTTCATGGTTCCCCATGGTGTCTCATTGGAGAGTCCGATATAACGAATTCTACCTCTATTAATTTCCGCTTGAAGGGCAGATAAGGTTTCCTCGTGTGGTGTGATATCTAGTGTACTGTGAGCATGGTGATTGGTATAACCCAATTGACCAAACATATTGGTTGGGCGTTGAGGCCAATGCAGCTGATAAAGATCAATATAGTCAGTTTTTAAGCGTCTAAGATTTGAGTCTAAGGCTGAGCTGATGTCGCTGGCAGTATAGCGAGTTGTGCCGCCTCTAATATTGCTACCACCTTGGCCTGGACCTGCAATTTTTGAAGCAAGAAAAAGTTGATCACGTTGGCCGCGCTGCTGAATCCAATTGCCGATAATTTCTTCCGTCGCGCCTTGAGTTTCGACTTTAGGTGGTACTGGGTACATCTCTGCAGTATCCCAAAAATTTAACCCCCGCTCGAGTGCATATTCCAGTTGTTGGAAAGCCTCGGACTGGCTATTTTGCTCACCAAAGGTCATTGTTCCTAAACAAATTTCGGGAACGTGTATATCTGTTTGCCCAAGTCGATTAAATTTCATGCTCAACATCCTTGCTGTATTTTTTAAGTTGATATATTTAAATCATACCTAATCTAAGATTCAAAACGTATGTAAAATAAATTCGAAAGTTTTCAGAAAAAAGGCAATAAAAAAGCAAATCGTCAGATTTGCTTTTTTGAATGTAGATCAGATGAAAATTTATTCATCATCATTGTTGTCAAAGTCTTCTTCAACAGAATTTACTGCTTCTAATGATGAATCAAAAATTAAGATAGCTTTACCATCAGTTTCAATCATGCCTTGTTCTTCAAGTGTTTTAAGAACACGACCAACCATTTCACGTGAACAACCTACAATACGACCAATTTCTTGACGAGTAATACGAATTTGGCGTCCATTTGGAAGAATCATTGCTTCAGGTTGAGCTGACAAGTCGATTAAACAACGTGCAATACGACCCGATACATCAATAAATGCTAGGTCAGTTACTTTTCGAGTTGTATTTTTTAAGCGACGAACGAGCTGTGCGAACACCGCATAGCTAAGATCTGGATACTGCTTACTTACTTCATGGAAGTTAGCATATGAAATTTCAGCAATCTCACATACATCACGTGTACGTACTTCTGCAGTACGCTGAGGATTACTTTCAAATAATCCCATCTCTCCAAAAAAGTCCCCTGGGTTTAAATAGGCTACAACAATTTCACGTTCATCATCTTCACGTAAAATAATTGAAACCGACCCTTTTAAAATTAGATACAGAGATTTCGACTCTGAGCCCGCATCAATAATTGAAGTTCGTTTTGGAAATCTATTGATGTGCGCACGCTTGAGCAAAGCTTTGACAGATTCAGGTAATTGACCTGGCGACAAAGCATCTGTACTAAGTTGTGAAAAATTAGAAGTCATGCTTTTTAAATTCCGATTTGGATAGTAACTAGATCTTTAGACCTAAATAAACTTGCCACGTGAAGCATAAGAGGTGAAATTCCTTATCAGCTCAATATATGCTAGTGTACAGTCCTAAGTAAATTTATAGTTTTTTTTAGGTAGTTGCAATGCATACTAGCGTACATTGGTTAGAGAATGTTGCTTTTGAAGCAAAATCTGAAAGCGGTCACCAAATTATCATGGATGGTGCTGAAGCTTACGGTGGTGAAAACCGTGGTCCACGTCCGATGGAACTCATTTTAATGGGGCTTGGTGGGTGTGCTTCGTTTGATATTGTGACCATATTAAAAAAATCTAGACAAGATGTGACTGGTGTTCAATGTCAGTTGAAAGCTGAGAGGGCAGACACAATTCCTGCGGTTTTCACGAAGATACATTTGCATTTTGTGGTTACAGGAAAAGCAATTAAAGAAAAGCAAGTCGCTAAAGCTGTTGAGCTATCTGCAGAAAAATATTGCTCAGCAAGTAAAATGCTTTCAGATGGCGGTGTTGAAATTACACATGATTTTGAAATCATTGAAGCCGAAGCTTGATTTTATCGAGTTAAAAAAAGCAACCTTAAGGTTGCTTTTTTTATGTAATTTGAGCGAATCAATTTTACTCTTGTACCCATGGCAGATTATGAAATCGCCAGCCATTGTAAGTACCACGATGGGAGTTAGGGTCTAAATCACCTTCAAAACCTTGATCGATATTGTATACGTTCGTGAAACCAGCGTTATACGCAACACTCGCTGCTGCTGCAGAGCGCTTTCCACTACGGCACATGAGCAAAATGATGTCATATGCATTAACAAAAGATTGTAACTTCTCTAAAAACTCTGGGTTACGTTCAAGTGAGATGCCTGTCAGCCAAGGAATATGTTCTGAATGTTCGACATAACCTACGAATTTTCGCTCTTCATGTGTTCTGACATCAATAATGATCGCTTGTTGGGATTGGAACAAAAGCCACGCATCTTGGGGTTTTAAAGAGCCTGCAAAAAGGAGTGTATGATCTTCTACATTTTTTTTTGCTTCAGATAAAATAAATTTAATTTTATCTTGATGAACTTTATTTTCTGAGAGATTTATAAAATGATTCATGTAAGTATGCCTGAATGATTAAATCATCCGTTTATGGAAAACGGTGATTATTATAAGTTTTATCTATATTCTTTAAATAAATATAAAATTGATTGTTTATCTTATAAATTCATATTGAATGATTTTGCACAACATGTACCGATTAAGTCGATATAAGTTCGTCGTACTCCTATGTGATGATTTGAGAACAATAATGACCGTTTACTGAGAATATATTTTCTTTGTCATATCTAGTGAATATTAGATAAATATCATAATCACCATGAAAAAATTGTGAAGTGGTATTGAAAAATGTATGAGCAGCACAAATATTATAATTATAATCTATCTTTATTTTTTAAATAATTGAAATATAAGAAAATAATTAAAAAACCGACTTGAAATATGACGCTTCTCACCCATTAACTAAGCAAGTACCAAATTTGTTGTGAGGAAAATAATAATGCGTTTTGAAAAATTTACAAATCGCTTACAGCAAGCCTTATCTGATGCGCAATCTTTAGCAATGGGCAAGGATCATACAGCGATTGAAGGCATCCATATACTATCGACCCTGCTTGAAGAGCCATCAAATATGAGTTTGTTGCAGCAGGCAGGGGCGAATTTACGAGAATTAAGCACAAAGTTGCAACAGGCGCTTGATGATGCACCAACACTTGCTCATCCAACTGGTGATATTAATCTGAGTCCAGATGCGGTTAAAGCGCTTAACTTAGCAGATAGTTATGCACAAAAATCGGGTGATGAGTTTCTTTCAACAGATTGGGTGTTACTTGGTTTAGCAGAAACAGGTGCAACCAAAACTATTTTAAATGCGGTTGGTGTTCAATCTGCAGGTTTAAAAGCGGCGATAACTAAAGTTCGAGGTGATGAAAAAGTCATGAGTAACAATCATGAAGATCAACGTGATTCATTAAACAAATACACCATTGATCTCACTGAGCGAGCACTTTCTGGCAAGCTTGATCCAGTGATTGGGCGAGATGATGAAATTCGTCGAACAGTCCAAGTTTTATCACGCCGTACAAAAAATAATCCTGTTTTGATTGGTGAACCGGGCGTTGGTAAAACTGCCATTGTTGAGGGTTTAGCACAGCGTATCGTTAATGGAGAAGTGCCTGAAAGTTTAAAAAATAAACGTGTCTTATCACTTGATCTTGGATCGCTTTTAGCTGGTGCAAAATATCGTGGTGAATTTGAAGAGCGCTTAAAAGCAGTATTAAAAGATCTTGCTAAACATGATGGTGAAATTATTCTGTTTATCGATGAGTTGCACACTCTAGTCGGTGCAGGTAAAGGCGACGGTGCAATGGATGCAGGTAACATGTTGAAACCTGCTTTAGCACGCGGAGAATTACGTTGTGTAGGTGCTACAACTTTAGATGAATATCGACAATTCATTGAAAAAGATGCAGCACTTGAACGTCGTTTCCAGAAAGTATTGGTTGACGAGCCTAGCGTTGAAGACACGATTGCAATTTTACGTGGATTAAAAGAGCGCTATGAAGTACATCATGGTGTCAAAATCTTAGATTCTGCCATCATTGCTGCAGCTAAAATGTCACATCGCTACATTACAGATCGTCAACTACCAGATAAAGCGATTGATCTAATTGATGAGGCGGCATCTCGAATTAAGATGGAGCTTGATTCAAAACCTGAGTCTCTAGATAAATTAGAGCGTCGTCTTATTCAACTCAAATTACAGCTTGAGGCTGTAAAAAAAGACGAAGATGCGGGAAGTAAAGCTGAAGTTTCACACTTAGAAAAACAAATTGCTGAAGTGGAGAAGGAATACAGCGATCTTGAAGAAGTGTGGATTTCTGAAAAGCGTTTGGTCCAAGGCGATCAACAAACTCAGGCTGAGCTTGATCAAGCACGTATTGCGATGCAAAAGGCACAACGTGAAAATGATCTAGCTGAAATGGCACGACTTCAATATGGAGTAATTCCTGATTTGGAGAAACGACTCAGTGAAGAAGCATCTGAAGAGAAAGTTGAACCTAAATTATTGCGTAATAAAGTGACGGACAATGAAATTGCCGAAGTTGTAAGTGCAGCAACAGGAATTCCTGTAGCAAAAATGCTACAGGGTGAGCGTGAAAAATTACTCAGTATGGAAACATTTTTACATAACCGCGTCGTAGGCCAAGATGAAGCGGTAGTTGCAGTTTCTAATGCTGTACGACGCTCACGTGCTGGACTTTCAGATCCAAATCGCCCAAGTGGTTCATTCTTATTTTTAGGTCCAACAGGTGTCGGTAAAACTGAGTTAACTAAAGCTTTAGCAAACTTCTTATTTGACAGTGACGATGCCATGATCCGTATCGATATGTCTGAATTTATGGAGAAACATTCTGTTAGTCGTTTGGTGGGAGCACCTCCTGGTTATGTTGGTTATGAAGAGGGTGGTGTGCTAACTGAAGCAGTTCGCCGTAAGCCTTATAGCGTGGTGTTATTTGATGAAGTAGAGAAGGCTCATCCAGATGTATTTAATATTCTGCTTCAGGTACTTGACGATGGTCGCTTGACTGATTCGCAAGGGCGTGTGGTGGATTTTAAAAATACCGTGATCGTCATGACTTCAAACTTAGGTTCAAATGAAGTGCGCGAATTAGGTGACATGGCGACGGAACAAGATGTACGCAGTGTTGTGATGGCTGCTGTTTCTGAGCATTTTAGACCAGAGTTTATTAACCGAATTGATGAGCTTGTAATCTTCCATGCACTGAAAAAATCGCAGATTCGAGGTATCGCGGATATTCAGTTAGATCGCTTACGTGCTCGTTTGGCTGATCGTGATTTAAGTTTGACTGTAGATGACACTGCTTTCGATGAATTAATTGAGGCAGGATATGACCCAATCTATGGGGCTCGACCACTTAAACGTGCTATTCAACAAAAGGTTGAAAATACATTGGCTCAAAAAATCTTGGCGGGAGAATTTTTGCCAGGAGATACAATTGTTATACAAAGCACTGATGGAAATTTGAGTTTTAGTAAACTTAAATTAAATTAGAATTTAATAAACAAACTTACAAAACCTGAATTCGTTCAGGTTTTTTTTCATTTAAGTGATTTAAAAATAATAAATTTATTTTTTAATAAAATTGCTACTCAAATCTATTAAGTATAAGATTGCACTCAATATTTTTGTGAATAAATGTTTAATTTGTTTATTGATTCACAAAAGGAATTCATTGTTTAGCTTAATGGGATCAATATGCTAGAATTAAAACGACTCCGAAAATTAAAAAAAGAACCTTATAGTGAGTTTGTTAAGGTAAAAGATTTAAAACCCCGTGATATTGAAAAGATGTTCAATATTTACAGTAACTATTATTCAAATACAGTCTTTGAAATTTTTGAAAGAGACCTTCTGGAAAAGACTGGTGTGTTTATCATTCGAGAACCCAAAAAAGATTTTTTAGTGGGTTTCTCAACTGTAATGGAGCGAAATTTTACCGTGAATGGTAAAACTGCCCATGCTTTTTTTAGTGGTGATACCATTATTGAGGAGGCGTATTGGGGTAGTCGAGCATTACAACGTGCGATGTTTCGTTATGTAATGACTTTCAAATTACGTCATACGGGGGTACCGATCTATTGGATGCTGATCTCAAAGGGCTTTAAGACCTACTTACTTCTTGCAAATAATTATTATCACTATTATCCAAATCCAGAAAATAAAGATGAATATTTAAAAGATTATGTTGAAGCGTATTGTCGTGAGTATTTTGCAGAATACTATGATGATGAATCAAAGCTGATTGATTTTGGAGAAAACTATCAGTGTCTGAAACCTGATGTGGCCCCAATAACAGAAGAAATGCGCCAGAAAAATCGTAAAATTGAGTTTTTTGAGGAATGCAATCCATCTTGGGTTCAAGGTACTGAATTACCGTGTATTGGTGAGCTGCGTTGGGTTGATATTTTGCAAACAGCGGTAAGGTTTGTGAAAAAATCATCGCTCAAAAAAAATAAGTCGAATCTGAATAAAGATAAATTATCTAAATCGGCTCAAACCAAAGATCAAGATCAAGATTCTAAGGTGGCCTAATGTCTGTGATATTTGCAGCTCATCAAGTTTTAAATTTGGCCTGTAAAAAATCATTTAAAGACTTTTATCAATACGCTGATCAATTGGAAAAAGTTCAGCGTGATAAATTAAAAGTTATATGTGATGATCCAAAGATGGAATATGAGTCGTTTGCTCAACATTTTCCAGTAACACGTTATGCTGATTGGAAGCAGAAAGTTGAAGCATCACGTAATCAAGGCGTAAATTTACTTAATAAAAGTAAAATTATCCGATTCCAGCCTACAAGTGGTTCAAGTGAAGCACTCAAATTTATTCCATATACCCAACAATTTTTAGATGAAATAGATCAGGCGATTGGTTTATGGCTCACGAGTTTATATCGTCGTTATCCTGAACTAAAACGTACAACTCACTATTGGTCTGTATCTTGGTTGCCTGAAAGCCAGCGTCAACTGACGACCACTCATAATTTAAATGATGATAGTGCCTTACTTTCTTTTTCAAAACGAATTTTAACTCAAATTACGCAGGCCGTGCCTGCTGACATTGCTTTGGCAGAAACTGCTGAAGATGCGATGTTCGCTACGGCTGTATATTTAGTCAGAGATGAAAATCTCGGCATGATTTCAGTGTGGAGCCCAACTTTTGCACTGCAACTGATCGAAATTATCCAAGAAAATAAGAGTGAAATCGTTGAGGTTTTATCGACTGGTCAGTGGAGTCGTCAAAGTTTAGATTTTTTAAAAATCAAAAAATCAGTAAAACGTAGCCAGATTCTAGAACGATTAGATTTGGAAGATCCGACTTGTTGGAAAAAATTGTGGCCAAAGCTATTTTTAATTTCATCTTGGGATACCGCAAGCGCACAGCACTGGGCACAAATTTTAAAAACCAAAATTAAGGGTGTAAGTTTTGAAGGTAAAGGGCTTTGGGCCACTGAAGGCGTAGTGACTATACCTTTAGATGATCATTATCCCTTGATGTATCAAGCTCATTTTTATGAGTTTCAAGATTTAGATACTCAGCAAATTTATCCTGCTTGGCAGCTTAAACCAGGTCAAATCGTGAGTCCGATTATTACGACAGGGTCTGGCCTAAAACGCTACATTATTGATGATGAATTATTGGTTGATTCTTTTTATCAGGGCATTCCGTGCTTTAAATTTCTCGGTCGAAAGATGACAGTTGATTTGGTCGGAGAAAAGATTGATCAATCTGTTGCTTTGAGTGTGATCGATACATTTAAACAAAACGGTTTTTTACCCATTAGTTTACTCGGTATAGAACAGACCGAATCGAAACCTTATTATGTTTTGCTTTCTGAGGGTAGTGTGAGTGGGCAGCCGTCCGATCAACAGTTAGATCAATTGCTAAAACAAAATTTTCACTATGAGTTGGCACGTAATTTAGGGCAATTAGATGAAGCACGCGTGATGCATGTGGAAGATGCATGGCATGAATATAAGACAATCGCAATGCGCAATGGCATGATTGAGGGGAATATCAAGCCAGAACCGTTGAAGAAAATGAAATTTATTTAAGAATTTAAAAATGACAGAGCAAAATTTACTATATCGATCAAAAATCTCGCCTGAATTTTATCTACGTTATGCTGCGGAGCAAGATGATCCTCAATTGATTGAGCTGATTTCTGAAAGTATGCCGAGTAACGGTATGGTGATTTCATTTGAGAGGAAACCGAGTTATTTTCGGGCTACACATGCACAATATAATAAGCCTGAAATTTTGGTTGTCGTACATCAAGATCAGCCTGATCAAATTATTGCCATGATGAACATCGGTTGGAAATCGTATTGGATCAATGGCGTCACTGAACAATTACGCTATGTATCAGATTTACGAATCAAACTTACAGCTCGGGGTAAAAAAGCGTTTAATGTATTTATGGAATACATTTTTGAATGTTTCCCTCGTGAAATTATCTTCCAGAGTGTGATTTTAGAAGATAATAAAGTAGCTCGTAATATGATGCATCGTGAAAGAGAAGGATATGCTTTACCTTATATCTTTGATTCGATGACCACTTTTACCATTTCTAAGGTGCCTAAGTTTAAGCAGTCTGCTGAACTTCGCCTTGAAACAATGACCATAGATAAGATTGATGCGGTCAATGGTTTTATACAAGAAATGGCTTCCCATTATAATTTTTTACCTGATTATGACTTTAGACAGTTATTGGAAGCTAATCATCCTTTTTGGTATGGGCTGAGATTAGAAGACTTTCATTTAGTGCTCAATTCAGATCATAAAATCGTAGGTTTATTTGGTTTGTGGGATCAAAAAGATTTCAAACAAACTAAAGTGGCGAGTTATTCTACAACGTTAAAACTGTTAAAACCTGTCTATAACACTTATGCTCGAATTACTGGACAGTTAACGCTTCCCGAAGAAGGGCAATCCTTTGATTATCTCATGACGCATAGTTTCCTCTGTGATCCAAGTGCGTTAGACGTACTAAAGTTTATGCTGACCAAAGTAAATACATTGGTGAAAGCTCAGGGTAAAACATCATTTTGTGTGACTGTGGTTGAGAATGACCCACGTAAGCAAGTTCTAGAGCAGTGTTCATCACATAAAATGAAAGCAGTTCACACGCTTCATAGTTATGAAAGTAAACCCTATGACGTGATTGATCGTTCTAAATACTCTTACTTTGAAGTGAGTCGTATTTAAGAATATGGTGCGTTCATCGGAATGCGAGTGAACGCACTTGATTAGCTGTAATTAATAAATATATAAATAAAATTACAATAATAATTCTCGAGATAAAAAATGGAATTCATAAGTGTTACTTTTCGACGGTCAATTTTAATTTCTTGCATGCTGATGTGTGGTTTCCAATGGGCAACTGCACAGCAATTAGATGAATCTGAACTCATCGAACAGCAAGTGATTGATCAGAATTTGAATGAAAATTTAGTGCAAGAATTAAAAAAAGAAGTATCACAGAGCGCTGAGGTACAAATACAAAATCAACAACATTTGGCTCAGACTCAAGCAGAAGAGTTTAATCAGAAGCAATTGGTTTCAAATGCAGTTTCTGATTTTGAATTGAGCAAAAAAGCAGATCCAGAGCAGATTAGCAAAACCATTAAACCACTGACGTATTATCCTTATGATACGCTACCACGCACTGTCTATGTTTCAACAGATCCAACCATTATTGTGACAAAGGAATATTCACCTTCAAAAAATTTAAAAAAATAAAAAAAGGGCAAACGAATTGCCCTTTTTTTTATTGGTCAAGCTCTCTAGTCATTAGGCTTGAAGGTGTCTAATTTTCCATGAACGATGAATTTTAGTATTACGTTTAAAGTCTAGACCAATTGTTTCATGGGTGAGTTCTTCAATGTCATAAAACGCTTTGATTTCGTCGTCTAATTCGAAACCACGATAGTTATTTGAGAAATACAGCGTACCACCAGTGGTTAAACGATTCATTGCACGTTTAATCAGGGATAAGTGATCACGTTGAACGTCAAACGTACCATGGAATTTTTTAGAGTTCGAGAATGTTGGCGGATCGATAAAGATTAAGTCATATTGTTCATGACCTTCTTTTAACCATTCAAAACAATCGCTGGCAAAGAACTGGTGTTGTTGGTCAGCATGATCAACCGTTAAACCATTTAAGACAAAGTTTTCTTTAGACCAGTTCAAATAAGTATTTGAAAGGTCGACACTGGTCGTGCTCGCAGCACCACCTAACGCAGCATGTAAACTTGCAGTTGAGGTATAACTGTATAGATTAAGGAAATGTTTACCTTTTGCTTCAGCAGCGATGCGTAAGC
The DNA here is from genome assembly GCF_056779935.1 of Acinetobacter sp. ANC_7512. NCBI lineage: Bacteria > Pseudomonadati > Pseudomonadota > Gammaproteobacteria > Moraxellales > Moraxellaceae > Acinetobacter > Acinetobacter sp. ANC_7512. The sequence goes on from NZ_JBWYIX010000001.1 coordinate 34,015, forward strand.
GAATTTGGCGATGGTCGAGGAAAAGGCCAGTATCCAAATAATCTGTGAGGTTAACCAAAATTTTCGCTTTGCCTTCTTGAACGATAAAGCGTTTAGAGGCAGTACTTTGTTTTGTGTATTGGTTTTTACCTTCCTGACGAGCACGAGTCTTGATAAAAATGGCATCACGACCTAAACCTGTGACAGCACGGATAGCTTGTAAAGCAAGATTAAAACGTTTTTTCGCTTTTTCAGGATCGATTGATTTTGGTGGGGCATATTCTTGAACATGCAATCGGTCACCATATAGATCTACGGCGACATTGAAGTCTGGTAGATCAGCATCATAAATTCGCAAACAATAGATATTTTCTTTTACTGCCCATTTTTTCAAATTCTGCATATTCTTTTGCAGGCGATTTGTAAAATCTTCAGCACCTTCAATTTTATCGAATTGAAGTGGTTGCCAATTGGCTAAGAAAGGTTGTGTCACAACAGGCGGCTTAATCTTACCTGAGCGAATATAAATAGGTAGCTTACCATTCATTAAGCGAAGTGTTTGAGTTTCGCTAAATGCCAACACGTCTGCTTGTTCAATTTGAGCTGCAATAACTGCGGCAGTTTGGTTGGCAAAGTTCTTTTGAAGTAAGCCAGATAGACCAAGATAGAATGAACGGCTAGAGCCTTTATCACCAAGACGCTCACCATAAGGTGGGTTAGTGACAACGACCACAGATTTACCTTCTGCCTTAAAATCTGGCCAATCAGAAAGGGTGCGCTCTTCTATTTGAATTTGATCTAGCAATGCCTCAAATCCTGCAGCGCGGATATTATTTTTGGTTGCTTTTACTGCTTCCCAATCTGCGTCAAAGGCATAGAATTTTGGAAGCGGTTTTTCTAAGGCAACTTTGTGACGTTCCGCAGCTTCACCTTTAATTTGCATCCAAAGATCATGATCATGACCATTCCAGCCATTAAAGCCGAAACGACGAACCAAACCAGGAGCACGGTCAGTTAACATCATCAAAGCTTCAATAATGAATGTTCCTGAACCACACATTGGATCAAGAACAATATCTGGATTCTTTTCAATTAATTTTGCATGTTGAAGGATGGCTGCAGCCAAGTTTTCTTTGATGGGTGCATCAGTCATATAGTGGCGATAGCCACGTTTATGCAATGAATCACCAGACAAATCTAAACAAAAAGTATGTTCTTTCTTACCAGCCAAAGCATAAATGGTAATTTCTGGTTGTTTGATATCGATGCTTGGACGTTTACCGACAGCCTCCATGAAGGAATCTACGATACCGTCTTTTACACGTAATGTGGCGAATTGGCTATTGACCTTGATCTCACGTTCAACATGTAAACGCACAGCAAATGTACTTTGAGGTGCAAAAATAAGCGACCAGTCAAAACTATTTGCACCTTCGTAGAGTTCTTCAGCTACATCGCGTGCATCGTGAGTAAATTCAACTTCAAACGTATGAATAGGCGTCAAAACACGTGATGCAAGACGAGACCACATACAAATGCGGTAGGCATCAGCCAATTGACCTTTGAAAACCAATCGCCCAGGGAAACGTTCAACGTTTTGTACTCCTAAACCTTCAATTTCTTCTTGAAGTAAGGTTTCAAGCCCATCTGCACAGGTAACCCAATATGTAGAAAGACGAGGTTTAGAATTCATGAACATTCCCAAAGACAAATAAAGCAATCGCATATTTTAACTTATTTTTGATTTTAAAACTGCTTTAATGCGTTGATCCAACCATTTTAAAAATAATTTAAATTTAAAAGATTGATTGAAACTGGTTGATATAGCCCCATAAAACTAAAAAACACTAAAAGATAAAAAAATATGCTGGCTTTAATTTTCTCTATGTTTACCTTTTCATTATCGATGTCTATCTCTCCTGGACCTGTTAATTTAACTATTCTCAGTAGCAGTATGAACTTTGGTGTTCGAAAAACTTTTGCTTTTATTTCAGGTGCTACCATTGGATTTACTGCTTTACTTGCAGCAGTTTGCTTTGGTCTATATCAGATTATTTTATTGTATCCGGTTCTTTTGGATGCTATTGCGCTGTTAGGAACGGCTCTATTGGTTTGGATTGGCTGGAATATTTTAAGTGCTAAAGACGAGAAAATTAAAACGGATCAACAAGATCTAGAGAAAATTCCAAATTTTACGCAAGGTGCTTTAATGCAGTGGCTGAATCCAAAAGCTTGGATTGCCGCTGTTTCAGGTACAGCTCTATTTTCAGCTTCAGAGAATAGTGTTTATTTAGCGCTTTTTGTTTTGATTTATTTTATGGTCTGCTATGTCTCTTTATGGCTTTGGGGATATGCAGGGGAAAAATTGGCTCAGTTTCTTAATGTGGGAAATCGAGCAAGAATTTTGAATAGGGTGATGGGAAGTCTTTTAATCGTGATTGCTATACAGATGTGTCTCACTCATTTTTTAACATATCCATAAAACTATGAGTGGATCATTTATTAAAAATTTCTATTTTTATAATCTAACTCACTATTTCAGGGAAATTTGATTGAACAGATGTATCAAAATAAAGATAAACAAGATTTTATGTAGGAGTTTGGAGCCTAATTTTGAGGGAATTAGAAGATTTCAATGGGATGCTTTTGGTTAAATTAAGTTTTTGAAAAATTTTATGAAACATCATAAGTCGTGATTAAGTTAGATATTGATCAGCTGCAGTGTGGGTCACTGCCAAATCATTTTAGAATCTGTATAATACGTTGACTTAACGTATAAGGAATCTCTCATGCACTTCGCTGCATTGCATACACCGAGCCAGATTCAACTCAACCAAGATGGGAATCTCAAACACTTCCTCACCATCGAAGGCCTTTCAAAAGAAACTCTTACAAAAATATTGGACACTGCACAGTCCTTTTTTAATGACCAAAATCAGCTCATTACCAATAATATGCTTGAAGGCAAAACGGTAATGAACCTGTTTTTCGAAAATTCGACACGTACACGAACGACATTTGAAGCAGCGGCAAAACGTCTTTCTGCCAACGTGCTCAATATTGATATTGCTCGCTCAAGTACTTCTAAAGGCGAAACACTGAGAGATACACTGTGGAATTTAGAAGCAATGGCGGCTGATATCTTTGTGGTTCGACATTCTTCATCGGGTGCTGCACATTTTATTGCGAAGGATGTTTGTCCAACTGTTGCGATTATCAACGCGGGTGATGGACGTCATGCGCATCCAACACAAGCAATGTTGGATATGCTTACGATTCGCCGTGAAACCAATAAAAAATTTGAAGATATTTCCATTGCAATCATTGGGGATATTAAACATTCACGAGTTGCACGTTCTGATGTGGCTGCATTGCAAACATTAGGTTGTAAAGATATTCGTGTGATTGCGCCGAATACGTTACTTCCTTATGGCTTCGATGAATATGGTGAAGGTGTTCGCCTATTTAACAATATGGAAGCTGGGATTAAGGATTGTGATGTCATCATTACTTTACGTATTCAAAATGAACGTATCGATTCACCTGCATTATCTTCACAAGCTGAATTTTACAAAATGTATGGTTTGAACAAAGAGCGTTTGGCTTTGGCCAAACCTGATTGTATCGTGATGCATCCAGGGCCGATGAATCGTGGTGTTGAGATTGATTCAAGTATTGCAGATGGTCCTCAATCAGTGATTTTGAATCAGGTGACCAATGGTATTGCGGTGCGTATGGCAGTTCTCGCGCTGGCGATGCAGGGTCAGTTACAAGAACAAGGTTTAATTGAAGCAGTTGCGGTATAAGGAATCAGTCATGTCTATTGTTAAAGTCGAAAATGTACGCGTCCTAGATCCAATTGCTCAAACTGATCAAATACAAACTATTTTTATTCAAGATGGAAAACGCATCGAAGCGACTTCAGATGTGCATGAAAGCATCGATGGGCAAGGCAAATGGTTGATGCCAACGATGGTTGATTTGTGTGCACGTTTACGAGAGCCAGGTCAACAACAACATGGAACGTTGAAATCTGAAGGTAAAGCAGCACGTGAAAATGGCATTTTACATGTATTTACCCCACCAGATTCAAAACCTATCGTTCAGGACAATGGTGCTTTAATTCATGGTCTTGTTGAAAAGGCAATGTTAGATGGCGGGATTTACCTTGAAGTGATAGGTGCACAAACACAAGGGCTTCAAGGAAATCAACCAGCCAACATGGCAGGTTTAAAAAAGGGTGGTTGTACTGCTGTATCAAATGCAAATGCACCTTTTGCGAATGACGATGTGGTGCTTCGTACGCTTGAATATGCTGCAGGTTTGAATTTAACTGTCGTATTCTATGCTGAAGAGCCTCAAATTGCGAAAGATGGCTGTGTGCATGAAGGCTTTATTGCTTCACGCCAAGGTTTACCAATGATTCCTGCTTTGGCAGAAACGGTCGCGATCGCAAAATATCTATTAATGATAGAGGCGACAAAAGTCCGCGCACACTTCGGATTACTGTCTTGTGGTGCTTCGGTTGAGTTAATACGTATCGCGAAGGAAAAAGGATTGCCAGTCACGTGTGATGTTGCAATGCATCAGTTACATCTTACGGAATCTTTAATTGATGGATTCAATTCCTTGGCACATGTACGTCCACCTTTGCGTTCAGAGTCTGATAAAGAGTTACTTCGTCAGGGAGTGAAATCTGGAGTAATTGACGCGATTTGTACGCATCATGAACCACTCAGTAGTTCTGCAAAAATGGCACCTTTTGCAGAGACTTTGCCAGGTTTTACTGCTTTTGATTCATATGTTCCTTTTGGAATCAAATTGATTGAAGAAGGTTTATTTAGTCCATTAGAGTGGGTTGAAAAAGTAACGAGTGCGCCAGCTGCTGTTGCACAAATGACTGAGACATGGAAAGCACAGGCTGGATGGGTGCTGGTTGATCCAGATTTGGAATGGACACTTGATAAATCTTCTATTATTTCTCAAGGTAAAAATACACCGTTGATTAATCAAAAAGTCAAAGGTAAGGTAATTCGTACTTTCATAAAATAATGTGAATTCAATCATTTAAAGGTCGATTAATATCGGCCTTTTTTATTTTGGATGATTGAATAATTCATGATTCAGTATATTTTATGAAGATCTGTATTTTTTAATAAAATTTAACTGAGAGCTTTAATAAGAATCAAAACAAAACCAATGAGGTTTGGTATCAAGAGCTTGAGTTTGATTGGGGGAGTAGCATGAAACTTCGGATGAAAACATTGACCACATTGTGCATGGTTGGTGCATTGTCAGGATGCCAACAAGTGTATTCAATCATGTATGCTTTTAATCGTTGTGATCAACCTGAAGTGCAATTAAAACTCGAACAAGTCATCCATAAAGACATCGCGAATATCTCAGCGACTCAACTCAAAAGTATTATAGAAAATGATCAAGTTATTATAGATGGTCAACTCTTACAGCGTAGTTTGAAACCAGTTCAATTTAAAATTGAAAACATTGATAAAATAAAGAAAATGAGATCCTCTGATCAGACGATGTGTACAGCAAGAGTCACTGCTGAACTACCATCAAATTATCTGACGGATGCTGATGTATCGCGCGCATTAAATCGAGAGTCAAATGTTTTAGAATCAGCTGCACTTTCTCAATTAAACTTTGAGAACAATCAGATTTCTACTGAGTTAAATTATAGTGTACAAATTTCAGAGCATGAAGTAATTGTACAATTGGTGAATGCACTACATTTCACCAGTTTTATGCAAAAAGTTCTAATAGATGCCCATTTAAAACCATCACGTTTGACGGCTTTAGTGTTAGATCGTCAAAAGAAACAAGCACTTTTAAATCAGCAAAATAAAACATCAGATGATTATCAATCCATTCTTATTGCTGAAGCACAACTTAAATTAGATCAAGCCAATGAAGATCTAAATTCTGTATGGAGTAGAGCTTCACTTCAAGCACGCCAAAAAATACAATACGAGCAAGAACTGTGGGCAAAAAAGCGTAATTTAGAATGTAAATTAAATAGTGAAGGCGCCGATAATCCTGAAGTTTTTCGATTGAATTGCGAAACAAATATGGCGATTAGTCGAACATCTGAATTACAGCAAAAAATTTTCACTCTAAGTTAGGCATTGATTAAACAGGGTTGTTGAGCGTTAGCTTTTACGCATCAAATTTTAAAAAAATAAAAATGTGATGGAGTTGTTGTTTTTTATTTGATTAAATATGTCAAAATTATAAATATGCGGTATAAAAAATGACGTATAAGATTAAATTGGCTTTGATTATCTCTACCATCTTCGTTGCAGGTTGTGATCTGAATAAGAAAAGCAAAGACTCCTCACAGAATGTAGAAATTGCTGATTGGAGTTGTACTTCTCCTACGAATGTCAAAGAAATTGAACGCTTTGCGCAACAGGAATATAACAACATTTTAGATCGTCGTTTAAAAGCAACAGATCAGTATGAGTCAGATTTAAAATTACTTTCCCAAATCAATTCATCGCTTAGATTTGAACTCAAGTCGATTACAACAACGAGTGATCCTTCAAATGCAACAAACAAATTGACGTGTTCAAGCCAGTTGGTTATCCACCTGCCGAAGGGGCTTCAACGTCGTGCTGAAAATGCATACCTTGAAAAACCTTGCGAATACGAATGTGAACATGACGAAGGTAGTTATACGCTCCAACATTGGATTAATGATGTTCATGGCAATATCAGTTATGGGCAAGATAAGCTCACAGGCACTTTGAATTATGAGATTACCAAGACGGATAAAGAAGGTTTAATGCTGAGTGTGCAACCTGATAATGCATTGTTAGATATTGCTGCAAGTATGACGAGATATGCTGTTCAATTTGAAGCATTTCGTAAAGCAAATCAGAATGAATCAAAAGCTTACGAAGAGTATGAGGCTGTTCAACAAAAACAAAAGGCCTTGGCACTCAAAGCTATGCAATTGAGAAAATCTGATTTAGATAAAGAGCAAGCAAGAGCTGTCGAGCGACTTAATTTAACTTGGGATAATTTGAGCGGCGAACAAAAAGAGCAGCTAAAGAGCGATCAAACTGAATGGTTCGAACGTCGTGACGTGGACTGTAAAGTGGTCTCTCAAAAGTCAATTGAAAGTATCCCAGAAAAAGAACGCGAAACTTATCAGCAACATTATCAATATTGGGACAATGAAATGAATCAAATGAATGTTGAGATGCAATATTCTAAATGTTTCATTCAAAAGACCAATGAGAGAATTGTGTACCTAAACAATGTGTTTAATTAATTCATTACAATATAGCAAAAGGGCGAATTGATTCGCTCTTTTTTTATCGGCATGCTTAGGTATACAGAATATATGTGGAAGCGATATGCGTATTAGTGTGATTGGAGCAGGGCGCGTAGCTCATCATTTGGCTCAGGTATTGAGTCAGCATCATGAGATTGTCCAAGTGTTTAGTCGAGAGCAATCTAAAGCCAATTTGTTGGCGGCTTTAGTAAGAGCTAGACCATGCAATGCAATTGAAGATCTCGAAGACACTGTTGATATTGCATTATTGGTGGTGAGTGATAAGGCAATTGAAGAAGTTGCTGAAAAAGTTGCAAAACAGCTTCCTCAGGCTTTAATTGTACATACGTCTGGCAGTACCCATATCTCTAAAATCACGCAATATCATGAGCGTGCAGGTGTGTTCTATCCACTACAAACCTTTAGCTTTGAAAGTCAAATTGATTGGTTGAGTACGCCAATATTTGTTGAAGCGATGAGCGACCAGGATTTAGCATCCTTGACTCAAATGGCAAAAGAGTTGAGTCAAAAGGTTTATCAATATGACTCAACACAGCGCTTGAGTTTGCATTTAGCAGCTGTCTTCGCGTGTAACTTTACCAACTACTGCTATGACGTCGCTAAGCAGCTCGTAGATGCACAAAAAGTCGATTTTAATTTATTGTACCCATTGATTTTGGAAACTGCAAAAAAAGCGACTTTAAATCCCCCAAAACAGGTGCAAACTGGTCCAGCGATGCGTGGTGATCAAAACATTATCCATATGCATCAAGAGATGCTGGCGCAGGGTGGACGTACGGATTTAAGCCAAGTATATAGTGTGGTGAGTGATCAAATTTATAAAAGACAATCAGAATAAAAAACAGGACTTAAGTCCTGTTTTTTTATTATTGAATCTTTTTAAATAAGAAGTCGTTAATTTTATGGCCTTCTTCAATTCCACGACGTTCAAACTTAGTTTGAGGACGCCAGTCAGGACGAGGATAACTGTTACCTTTACCCGCCATATTTTCTAAACGAGGGCGGTTATCTAATACATCTAACATCCATTCTGCATAGGGTTCCCAATCGGTTGCAGCATGGAATGTTCCACCCATTTCAAGTTTTTCTTCAACTAAAGGCATACGATCGTGTGAGACAAAGCGACGTTTATGGTGACGTTTTTTCTGCCAAGGATCGGGGAAATAAAGTTGAATTGCATTGATACTGTTATCTGGCATTTCACGCAAAACTTGAATTGCATCCGCATCAAGTAAACGTAAGTTTGTCAAACCAGCCAGACCCGCTTCATATACACATTGTGCAATGCCAGGAACATGTACTTCAATGCCGACATAATTGCGTTCAGGATTGGCTTTTGCCATAAGTACAAGAGAGCGCCCCATACCGAAACCGATTTCAACCGTCAATGGACGTTCAGGATGCTCAAATTGCTGACGTAAATCACCAACAGGATATTCCAAAATTAAGTGACCATATTGTTCAAGCGCAGTTCGTTGAGAAGTATTCAACGGAGATGAACGGCGCATAAATGTGACAATTTCGCGATGCTCGTTCAAGTTGTCTAATTCTACAACTTGCGGGTCTAATTGATCGTTCGACATAACTTTGGCAAATGAGAAAAAAATTCGAATGCGGTATTTTAAGACCTGAGACTCCTAAGTCAAACCTTTTTATACCTGAAAGCGCTACGTAGCTATTAATGATTTGTCGATCTATTCATGAACTTTTTCAAAATGTCATGAATTGTTCATCTACTTGTCATGCCTGTACACTAGGCTTGGAAAATAATATGAACAATGAATAAGACTTAAAATGAATAAAATAACGCTAAATAAATGGGTGTTCAATAAACTCACATTATCTTTATGTTTGATCGGATTTAGTTCAACGCCGTATGCTGAACTCATGATCAGCCAGTATGTGGATGGTAATAACAACAAGAAAGGTATTGAACTATACAATCCAGATGGAGGTGTTGTTGATTTATCCGCGTATCAATTAAAAATATTTCCGAATGGTCTAACCACCGCGAATTTGACGGTTAAGCTGCAAGGAACTTTAATAGCTCAGCAGCACTTTTTAATTGGACATTCAAATTTAAAAACTGAATTGGGTGAAGCAGTTCAGCAAACTGCTAACCTATCATTTAATGGCGATGATGCAATTGTTCTCTATAAAAACAATATGGCTGTCGACCGTTTTGGTGCGATTGGAATACAGCAAAACTGGGCAACCGGTTTAAGCTTTGAACGTACAAAGAAAACACATGATGTCGTTTCGATAGATCCATCTGCACCCTTTGAAATTCAAAAAGAGTGGGCTAAATGGTCGGATCGCAATGCTTTTAACCAGTATTTAGCGATTAGTACAAATGAACCAATAGAGCCATCTCCGACGACTCTAAGTTGTAACTCTGCGAATACACCTATCGCTGAACTCTCACAAGCAGCTAAGAATCAAAACTATACTGTGAAGGGGGTGATTACTGCGGATTATCGTTATGCGAATGGATTCTCAGGTTTCTATATCCAAACCCCTGATGCCAAAGCAAAACCCGATCTAACTAACGCGATTTTTGTATATGCTCCTGCTTCAAGTCCTATAAAAGGAGGAAAAGTCGGAGAAGAAGTCGTTCTTAAAGGTCGATTAACTGAATATCAAAATCAGTTACAGATTGATAATTTATCCGAAAATATTTTAACTTGTAATCAAGCGGCAAGCGCTTGGATAACGCCATTATCAATCGAGTTACCATTTGAGAGTTTAACTAACGCGTCAGGGCATGCGCCAAAGCGTTATCAAGGTATGTTGGTTAAAATCCCTCAAACATTAACGGTAAGTGAAAATTACAATTATGGTCGCTACGGACAACTGTCATTAAGTCTAGGACGTTTGTTTATGCCGACCAATATTTATCCAGCTAAATCAGCAGAAGCCACGGCATTGGCGCAAAAAAATCTTTTGTCCAAAATTGAACTTGATGATGGATATAATGCACAAAATTTAACGCCTACACTGCCAAGTCAGTTTAGTGCTTTAAATACCCTACGTGCAGGTGATCAGTTAAATGCTGTTGAGGGTATTCTAGAATATCGATTTAATTCTTGGCGTATTCAACCTGTACAAGGTCGTACTCAAATCCAAATTAAAGCCAATAACCCGCGGCCACCAATGATTCAGAAAAATTCAAACCAAACCCGTGTCGTGGCTTTCAATGTTTTGAACTATGATAATGGTTTAAATGGTTTTCCAACTGAGCGAGGTGCTAGCAGCAAAGCTGAGTTTGAGAAGCAACATACCAAAATAGTCAGTGCAATGAAAGAAATCGATGCTGATGTATTTGGTTTAATGGAAATTGCGAATAATGGTTATGGTGAAAATAGTGCCATTGCATATTTAACACGAGCACTTGGATCGGAGTGGAAATATATCACTCCGCCAAATTCAAATCGATTAGGTGATGATGCGATTGCTGTTGCGATTATTTACAACAGTAAGCGTGTAAAACCTGTTAACGCTGCTGCAGTGTTTGATGACCAGTCACAAAGAAATCGAGTGACCCTTGCTCAAAGTTTTCAACCAGTGAGTGGCGGTAAAATCTTTACGGTTATTCCGAATCATTTGAAGTCTAAAGGAAGTTGTCCTTCAAATGATCAATCTGCTGATGCGGATCAAGGTGATGGTCAGGGGTGTTGGAATGCGACACGGGTTAAAGCGGTACAACAACTCATGCAGTGGATTGCAAAGAATCCAACGCAAATTACAGGTCATACGAATACGCTCTTAATTGGTGATTTAAATAGTTATGCAAAAGAAGATCCAATTTTGGCTTTAGAGCGTGCTAATTATACGAATGTACTGGCGGACAAGGTTGTAGGGCTCGGTGAACAGGCATATACCTATGTATTTGGTGTCGACAGTAACAAAGCTGGTTTTGGTGGAGCAGGTAATTTGGATCATGCTTTAGCTGATGCTTCGTTATTTCCTGCGGTTAAGCGTGCATTTGTATGGCACATTAACGCTGATGAGCCAACGAACCTAGATTATAACGAAGAATTTAAGACTACAGAGCAGAAGTCGCTCTTTTATGCTGATCATGCATTTAGATCATCTGATCATGATCCAGTGATTGTCGACTTAGAGCTTAACAGCTCAACAAATGCTGAGCAGCCACAGCGTGACACTAAGTCAGGTGGTGGTTCGTTGAACTTGCTATCCATTTTAGGATTAAGCCTGTTAGCCTTGGTTGGTTGGAGACGCAGAAATCATTCCTAAAACTTAGAAGTAAAAAAAAGAGCCATTTGGCTCTTTTTTTTTAAGTATTTGAGATACGTTCTATCAATGTTATGCTCGCTTGGTTTAAACCAATCACACGTACTTGAGTCCCTTCGGCTTCAAATTTAGCCACGACATTCGCTAACATATTGACAGAAGTGATGTCCCAAATATGAGCATAGCTGAGATCTATTTCTACTTGCTTGATATCTTCTTTGAAATCAAAAAATGCATAAAAAATTTCTGCGCTACTGAAAAATATTTGACCTTTCACCGTATAGTAGCGTACGTGATTTTCTAATTCAGATTGAACTTTTACTTCACTCTCGAGTTTATTAATGAGAAATAAGGCTGACAGAACTACACCAATCAATACGCCTAGAGCAAGGTTATGTGTTGCAAGAACAATCACCACGACAGTAAGCATGACAACATTACTTTGCACGGGATGTTTGCGGAAATTTTTTACTGAATCCCAATTAAATGTCGTGAACGCGACCATGATCATAATGGCGACTAAAGCAGCCATAGGAATATAAGCCAACCAATCTTTAAAGAAGACCACGAGACATAGCAAAAAAACACCAGCCACTAATGTCGATAATCTTGTTCTTGCACCTGAGCTGACATTGATGATGGATTGCCCGATCATTGCACATCCAGCCATCCCCCCCATAAAGCCACTTACCATGTTCGCGATCCCTTGACCGCGACATTCTTGATGACGATCTCCTTCAGACTCAGTCATTTCATCAATCACAGTCGTAGTCATCATGGTCTCAAGCAAACCAACTGTGGCGAGCGTGAGAGAGTACGGTAAAATAATAAGTAAAGTGTCGAGATTGAATGGAATTTCAGGAACTAAAAATACAGGCAAGGTATCTGGGAATGCACCTAAATCACTAACTGTTCTCATGTCAGCGCCAAGTAGAAGTGCCAATACACTGAGTACAATAATACACACTAATGGCGATGGTATGATTTTTCCGATTTTGGGTAAATAGGGAAATGCGTAAATGATCAATAAACCAATCGCTAAAAATATATAGCCTAAGCTATTCATTTGAGCAATTTCTGGAAATTGAGCGATAAAAATGAGAATCGCTAAAGCATTTAAGAAACCATAGACCACTGACTGGGAAACAAAACGCATGAGTTTTGCGACTTTGAGATATCCAGCGATAATTTGAATTACACCTGTCAGAATCGTAGCTGCCAATAAATATTGTAATCCGTGTTCTTTAGCAAGAGTGATCATCAGCAGCGCCATCGCACCTGTAGCAGCCGAAATCATAGCAGTCCTACCACCAAAGAAGGCGATCGTAACAGCTATACAGAATGAGGCATACAGACCTACCTGAGGATCAACGCCAGCTATCGCCGAAAATGCGATTGACTCTGGAATCAAAGCTAAGCCTACGACTAAGCCTGCAAGTACGTCAGTTCGAATGTTAGAAAACCACTGATCTTTCTTTAAATAAATCACAATTTGCCTTTCACAAAAATGTAGCAGCGCTATGGTAAAACATCACACAAATAAAAGCTGAAAAAAGCTTGAAAATTAATTCAATCTGCACAATATTCATAAGGAGATCATCGATGTTTACGCTTGCTTGCAATTTAAAAAACAGTTCTTATTGAAAAAAAGCGTGAAGCAATTTAAAAATGATAGTAGTTAGATAACAAGGAAAAAGTATGAAGTTGTATTATTCGCCAGGTGCATGTTCACTCGCAGCGCATATTATTTTAAATGAAATTAATGTTGATTTTGATTTGGTTCGTGTTGATCTTAAAACTCATACCACTGAAAAAGGCGAAGATTACTTCGCAATTAATCCTAAAGGCTATGTGCCGGCGCTAGAAATTAATCCTGGCTTAATTTTAACGGAAAATGTCGCAATTTTACCATTTTTGGCACAGCATGATCCTGCTCAAGATTTAATCCCACCTTCTGGATTAGGTCGAGCAAAAGTATTAGAGTGGCTTGGTTATCTAAATTCTGAATTACACGATGCTTATGCAGTGTTTTTCGGTGCACCGCTCACGGACGATGCTAAACAAAAAGCGTATGCCGAAGTTGATCGTTTACTGACTTTCATTGATAAAACCATTGGTGAATCTAATAATGATTATTTGGTAGATGATAATTTTGGACCTGCAGATGCGTACTTATTTGTACTCACCAATTGGTCTAATCATATTGAACATGACTTGAGTCCTTATAAAAATATTATTCATATACGCAATAAAGTTGCAGAGCGTCAGTCTGTACAGATTGCGATGCGAGATGAAGGATTGATTCCTTAACAGGTAAGGTTTCGTTCCGTTTGTTTCGAGAAAGAGCCGAAAGGCTCTTTTTTTACTCTAAAATTTTCAGAGTAATTTCACAAAGATTATTTAGAAATAGAGAGCATTAAAAAGACAAATTTTTCATCATAATTCGTTTCAGATTCAGTGGTAATCCATTAAATAAGATATCGTTATTCATGATATTTTTTGAACTAAACATTATTTAAGTCGCTGATTTAAATATGATATTTATATTTTGTATTTAAATCGTTGGACTAAAAAATGAGTTTGAAATTATATTCTTACAACGAATCAGGTAACAGTTATAAAGTACGTCTGTTAGCAGCATTATTGAAAGTTGATCTTGAAATTGTAGAACTAGATTATTTCAGTGATGAACAGCATAGTGAGAAATTTTTAAAAATTAATCCAAAAGGCGAAGTGCCAGCATTAGTAGATGGCGATATTGTTTTAACTGATTCTGCCGCAATTTTGGTGTATTTAGCAGGTAAATATTCAGATAAAAACACATGGTGGTCTGAGGATTTAGTAGAACAAGCTAAAATTGTAGATTGGCTTGCTTTTGCTGCCAGTTGGGTTCAATACGGGGTTTTCACGGCACGCGCGATATTGTCTTTCAAAGGTCCATACAATGGTTTGGGATTAGAAAGTACTGAGCAAACACTTAAAGAGGCGAAAATACGTGGTCACAAATCTTTGGCTATTTTAGATGGTGTGCTCAAAGACCGTGAATGGTTAGCGAATAATAGACCAACTATTGCGGATATCGCAGTGTTTGTCTATGTCGCGTTAGCACCTATGGGTGATATTTCTCTAGAGCCTTATCCAAATGTACGCGCTTGGATTGAAAGAATAAAAAATTTACCTAACTTTATCAAAATTGATGGATTGGATGATCCTTTGTATCGTCGAGTGAGTTAAGAAAAAACCCACTTTAAAAAGTGGGTTTTTTTTATTTAAAAAAGTATCCAGTTTCTGGAGAGCTTGCATTTGCCATACGTTTGCGTGGCATACGACCAGCAAGATAAGCCTTGCGTCCAGCTTCAACGGCTTTTTTCATAGCAGAAGCCATTAGAATCGGATTCTGTGCAGCAGCAATTGCAGTGTTCATCAGTACGCCATCACAACCTAATTCCATCGCAATAGCAGCATCACTAGCTGTACCAACCCCAGCATCCACCAATACAGGGACTTTGGCATTTTCTTTGATGATAGAAATGGTATGTGGATTAAGAATACCTAAACCAGAACCAATTAAACTCCCCAAAGGCATAATAGCGACACAGCCCATACTCTCAAGTTCTTGCGCGACGATAGGATCATCAGAGGTATAAACCATGATTTCAAAACCATCATCGATCAATGTTCTTGCAGCTTTTAAGGTTTCAGTAATATTAGGATAAAGCGTTTTTTCATCACCTAATACTTCAAGCTTGACTAAATTGTGACCATCTAAAAGTTCACGTGCGAGCATACAAGTGCGAATGGCACTATTGGCATCAAAGCAACCAGCTGTATTGGGAAGAATGGTGTATTTTTCCGGTGGAATCACTGAGAGAAGGTTAGGTTGATCTGGATTTTGACCAATGTTTACGCGACGGATTGCAACAGTAACGATCTCAGCACCACTGGCTTGGATTGCTAAGTCAGTTTCCTGCATATCCTTATATTTTCCAGTGCCCACTAATAGTCGTGAACTAAATGAACGTGATCCTATGATCAACGGACTATCTTCCATATTTACTCCGAGTTAACCACCGCCAACAGCATGAATTATTTCTATACGGTCAGCATCTGAAATAGGGGTATCTGCTAGTTTACTTTTTGAAATGATCATTTCATTTTTTTCAACAGCAAATCGTTTACCTTCTAGCGATAATTCTTGAACCAGTTCTAATAAGTTTTGGCATTGCGTTTGAATCGACTCGCCATTTAAAAAAATATTCATCAGATGACCTTCAAATTAATGTTGAATTTTGAATGCTTGCCATGCTAAAAGTAGCCAGCCAATAATCATCAATGCTCCACCAAGAGGTGTAATTGCCCCTAACCCGCGCGGGAGCCCTAAAGCCATGAGATATAGAGATCCACAAAATAAAATGATACCGAACTGGATGAAGATAAAGCTGAATTGAGTTGAAAAGTTTGGAATTATTTTTGGTATGAGTGCGAGTATTATTAATCCAATTGCATGATAAAAGAAATAATCAGTTGCAGTCTGCCACCATGTCAGTTGGGCTTCGGTTGCACGAGCTTTAAGGCCATGAGCGCCGAAAGCACCTAGCATTACGGCAAGCGCTAAATTAATGGCTGATATTGAGATCCACATCAGGTTATTCCCAATCGAAAATTGCGTCATACGATAGCATACATGACGTACGATTTTTTTAAACTTGCATAGCGTAAATACAAAAAAAGAGCTTATAGCTCTTTTTTTGTAATCGTATTAATTTGATGACATGGCGATCTTGATCTTGTCCATGGCATTTTTTTCAAGCTGGCGAATACGTTCAGCGGAAACATTATATTCGGCTGCTAGTTCATGCAACGTAGACTTATCATCATCTAACCAGCGGCGCTGTAAAATATTGCGTGAACGATCATCCAGCTGATCCATTGCTTCATGTAAAGCAGAGGTGCTCTGAGATTCATAATCTTCTTCCTCTGCTAAACGAGCAGGGTCATAACGATTATCCTCTAAGTAAAGCGCAGGAGCGACATGAACTGAGCTTTCATCATCTTCATCGGATTGAGCTTCGAAGGCTGCGTCATAAGCTGTTAAACGGCCTTCCATTTCAAGAACTTGTTCAGCTGTTACATTTAAATCAGCCGCAATAGATTGCGCTTCCTCGAGCGTTAATTTCTTGCTCGATTTTTTTAAGCTTCTTAAGTTGAAGAACAGTTTACGTTGAGCTTTAGTTGTCGCAATTTTAACAATACGCCAGTTACGAATCACATATTCGTGGATTTCAGCTTTAATCCAATGTACTGCAAAAGAAACTAAGCGTACTCCCATATTGGGATCGAAGCGTTTTACGGCTTTCATCAAGCCTAAATTACCTTCTTGGATTAAATCGCCTTGAGGTAAGCCGTAACCTGCGTAACTGCGGGCAATATGCACAACAAAACGAAGGTGGGACATCACCAGCATTTTAGCTGCGTCTAGATCTTGGTCATAAAAATAACGTTCAGCTAACTCTTTTTCTTGTTCAGCTGTCAAAATAGGGATCTGGTTTACAGTACTAATGTAAGCACCTAAATTGACCCCGGGCGCAGACAATGACAGGGGCATCAATTGATTGCTGCTGTCAGTCATGAGTACTCCTTATAGGAAAATAGTTTAAAAAACCAATTACATTCATCTTAATCCTTATAGCATACAGAATTAAGCGAATTTGGGTAGTGAAATGTAAATTTAAATACAATATTTATCCATGATTAATTTAGATGAAAACACCTAAGATTCAATCACGTAATGAAATTCAGAATCCGAAACTTGTTTAAATGCGCATGTCAATTTATGTAGCTGACAATAACGTTGAATATCGATTTGACTGTTCGGATCTGAAGCTTTTAATAAAAATTGCTGAGGTGCACTATTTTGTTTCATCGATTTCTTTAGTAGCAGTAAAGGTAAAGGGCAGGGTTTACCCATCGCATCGATTAATACTTGAGACATAGTAAAACACGAGATTGAATAATGAAATTGGTCATTATTCTAGCAAAAGTGTGACTTAAGAATAAAATTAAATGATTTAGATGAACTGTTCAAATAAAGTGCAATTTTTGCACTAAATTTGTGTGATTAATATACAAGTTTTAGTTAGATAATTAGCTAAAATTTTTCTATTAATTGTGTTGTACCCATGTTAAGCTCAATGCGTACTTAAGGATTGCGTAGAGAAATTTGTTCTCTAAGCCTTATTTATAATGGATATAACCGGGATTTTGTTAATAGTTTTACAGAATGATTACAAGCTTTGAAATAAAAAATGTTTTAAAATTTGTTTGCTCTGCTGTTTGCAACACCGGGTGGTCCCTTTTCTTACCAACTGAGGATTAACTTATGACAGCTCGCGAACAAGGCGTTGTTAAGTGGTTTAACGATACTAAAGGTTTTGGCTTTATTCAACGCGCAGGCGGTGATGACGTATTCGTTCATTTCCGTGCTATTCAAGGTGAAGGCCACCGTTCACTTCGTGACGGTCAACGCGTAGAATTCAGCGTTGTACAAGGTCAAAAAGGTTTTCAAGCTGAAGAAGTTCAGCCTTTAGACTAATCCTACTTTTCACTGAAAATTAGGTTGCGCTCCAATTTTGATAAATTGGGGCGTTTTTTGTTTATACTATAGACCATTATCAAATATTGATTGTAGAGCCCCTTATATGTCATCAGGTTTCGAAACCCTTAATTTACATCCGCAACTTAAGCAAGCGATTGATGCTTTAGGGTTTAATGAAATGACCCCCATTCAACAGAAAGTATTGAAATATACGTTGGCAGGGCATGATGCAATTGGACGTGCACAAACAGGCACAGGAAAAACCGCAGCATTCTTAATTAGTGTTATTAATGATTTACTGAATAATCCGATACAAGCACAGCGTTATCGTGGTGAACCCCGTGCCTTAATTATGGCGCCAACGCGAGAGCTTGCGATTCAAATTGAAAACGATGCACGTGATCTGACTAAATTTACCGACTTAAATGTTGTGACTTTGGTGGGTGGTGTAGATTTTGATAAGCAAAAAAAACAACTGGATGAAAATTTCGTTGATATTCTTGTCGCGACACCAGGTCGTTTGATTGATTTCACTGAACAAAAAGAAATTTGGTTGGATCAAATTGAATTTTTAGTTATTGATGAGGCAGATCGTTTACTGGATATGGGGTTTATTCCTTCTGTAAAACGCATTGTTCGATTCTCTCCACGCAAAGAACAACGTCAAACGTTAATGTTCTCTGCTACGTTTAGTTATGATGTACTCAATCTTGCTCAACAATGGTTATTTGAACCTGTTACTGTCGAAATTGAGCCTGAGAAAAAAACCAATGCTGACGTAGAGCAACGTGTTTATGTGGTTGGGAAATCAGATAAATACAAATTGCTTCAAGAAATATTGCGTGATGAGCCAATTGAAAAAGTCATGATATTTGCAAACCGCCGTGATCAAGTCCGTAAGCTGTATGATCATCTTAAACATGATGGTTATAAGGTAGTAATGTTGTCTGGCGAAATTGCGCAAGATAAACGTTTAAAGATGTTGGATCAATTTAAAAATGGCAAACACAACATTATGATCGCAACTGATGTGGCTGGTCGAGGTATTCATGTGGATGGTGTGTCACACGTGATTAATTTTACTCTGCCTGAGCAGTCTGATGATTATGTACACCGTATAGGTCGTACAGGTCGAGCAGGAACAAGAGGGGTGAGTATCAGTTTCTTGTCAGAAGATGATGCTTTTTATTTACCTGAGATAGAAAAAGCGATTGGTCAAAAGATTCCATTGACACGTTTAGATGGTTATTGCTAATTGCTCAATAAAAAAAAGTCCCATCAAAGGGACTTTTTTTATAGGAAATTTTAGCGGGATGAATTACAGCTGAAGGTGATTGTTGTTTGGTAGTCAGTGTCTTTTTCGATTGTATTTTTAGTGCCGATCACAGAGCCAAGAACTGATGAAGCTGCAGTAATGAGTTTACCAGTCTGTTCATCCACAACACCTTTTAGTGCGCCGTTATATTCAGTTTTTTCGTCAATTAAGACAGGCGCAGAATTCTTACCACAAGTTTTGTTCGCGGCAGAAATTGCATTATTTTTTGCAAGAACTTGGGTTTTGCCTAATCCTGACACTTCATATTGATTGTTTGGTTTTTGAATAGCAAGTGTTTCAGTAGGTGTTGATGCACAAGCACTCAGGAGAATTGTTGCAGTAGCTACAGAAGCCAATGTCATTAATTTTTTCATTTTATTTTTCCTCTAGCGTTGCAATATTAAGTTTGGAGCTCAGTCATGTATGCTAGGGCTTAAATTCCAAAGAATTAAGCATGTTTTGTATCGATTTTGAAGTGAAATACCTGATTTCTGTTTGATTGTAATCATGCTGGATGTCTCGTGTATAAGTATAACTGTAGAGTAGTTTTCAATGTTTATGCTAAGCTTAAGTACATAGTGTTAGTTTAAAGATTAGTCTTCAAATGTCAGATCAATTTTCTCAAGTAGTGCATGACAATATTCATCAGCGTCAATCCGTTGGTCATTTGGTAGAACCTCATCCTAACGCAGAACAATTAGAATTAGCTTTTAAAGCCGCTTTAACCGCGCCTGATCATCATCGTCTGAAACCGACACAATTTATTATTGTGAAAGGAGAGCAACGAGAAGCATTTGGAGTTTTACTCAGTGAAGCAGTAGCAGACCTTGGTGAAACTGATTCAATTCAAATTGAACGCGCACGTCAGCATCCTATGCGTGCACCTATGCTGATTATCGCTGTAACACGATTTCATGATCATGCGAAAGTTCCATATTTTGAACAAACTTTAAGTTCAGGTGCTGCAATACAAAATCTTTTGCTCAGTTTACAAGCTCAGGGTTTCAATACCATGTGGCGCAGTGGTGCTGTTGTGGAGTCGGATCTATTTAAAAGAAAGTTAGGGCTACAAACGCATGATTTAATTTCAGGTATCATTTATGTAGGGACTGCTTTTAAGGCGATTGCACCACGCGCTGAGATTGAAACAGATGCATTCGTCAGTTTTTGGCAGCCGTAATTGCAACATTGCAAATTTAACGATTAGAAAAAGAATGTTTAGGATTTAAAAGAATGTCGGAATTAAAGTTTTCAGATTTGGTCGAGCCAGTTGCAATTGATCATAAAACAGCCTTGCGTGTTACGATTCTTGGTGGTGGTAGTTTTGGTACAGCCATGGCGAATACGGCAGTGCGAAATGGTTGTGACACCATGATTTGGATTCGTGATGAGGAAATTGCGAATGAAATCAATCGAACACATGTTAATTCAAGATATTTGCCGGATTACAACCTTGAGCCAGCATTAAAAGCAGAATCCAATCTTGAAAAGGCTGTTCGAGATCGAGACATTATTTTGGTCGCTATTCCGAGCCATTCATTCCGAGATGTACTCAAACAGATCAAGCCCTTTATCACTGCTCAGGCGGTTGTATCACTCACAAAAGGGATCGAAGCTAAAACCTTTAGTTTCATGAGTGATATTATTCGTGAAGAGCTTCCAGAAGTGCCTTATGGCGTCCTTTCGGGCCCAAATTTAGCGAAAGAAATTATGTCAGGAATGCCTGCTGGAACAGTGATTGCCAGCCATTCTGAATTGGTGAGATATGCAGTGCAGCAAGCATTACACAGTGCACTATTTCGTGTATTTGGAAGCGATGATGTACATGGCGTGGAGCTTGGAGGCGCACTTAAAAATATCTATGCTGTCGCAATGGGGATGGCTGCAGCCTACAACGTTGGCGAAAATACCAAAAGTATGATTTTGACACGTGCGTTGGCGGAAATGAGTCGCTTTGCTGTACAGCTAGGCGCAAATCCACTGACATTCTTAGGTTTGTCTGGTGTTGGCGATTTATTCGCAACGTGTAATAGTCCTTTAAGTCGAAATTATCAAGTTGGATTTGCTTTAGGTTCAGGTAAAACCTTAGAGCAGGCAACGACGGAACTGGGGCAAACGGCTGAAGGGATTAATACCATTGTGCAAGTGAATGCAAGAGCCAAAGAGCTTGATGTCTATATGCCAATCACCACAGCACTTTATGAAGTGATTTATGAAGGTGCACCACCATTACATATTGCATTATCTTTGATGAAGAATGGTCATCGAAGTGATGTTGAATTCGTATTGCCGCATCATAAAGTTTAAGATTAATGAATGGTTTATCATCATTGTCATAATGTTTAGATATGATGGATGACACATGGTTTAGGGAAAACAAATGCAACTCACTTTAGTTCGTCATGGTGAAGCCGCTCCACCAATTAATGGTAATGACTCGAAACGACCACTGACTGAGCGGGGTCATATTCAAGCTGAACAAACTGCGCACTTTTTAAAAGACGTAGTAGCACCTGATATATTTGTAGTGAGTACTTTGCTCAGGGCGCAGGAAACTTTAAAACATATACAGCAACTCTTTCCAAATGTTGAAGTTTTAGTATGTGATAAAATTAAACCTGACGATGATGCTAAAGTTGCAGTTGAGTGGTTATCTCAACTACCTTTTGAGAATATTGTGGTTGTATGTCATATGAATGTTGTGGCATATATTGAAGAAATTATTACGTCTGAATTTTTTAATCCTTTTTCGCTTGCTGAAGCGCGGATTTATGATCAGACAGTCATTGCTGCGGGACTTTCCACAAAATTAAAACATTTTGTACCGTCAGCTTAATAACCATAAGTGTTTAATGAATAAAACGGCAGAATAAAATTAATGTTGTATTTATGGATGCCAGTGTCGAATGGGGTTTGGCTCTGGTCAAATGGTGAAAATTGGAATTCATCAACAACGCTAGAAGACTTGATTCAAGATACTCAACCGTATCATGGACAAGAAGCTGTTGTATTCTTTTCAAGCCATGATGTACAAATTATTCAACAAAATATGCCCAAAGCTCAATTCAAGCAAATTGGAAGCGAAGGCGCTAAATATTTACTTGAAGAATATACCATTCACTCCATTGATCAGATGAAAGTGCTTATTCAATTTGAGGCACCAGACCAATTGTCAGTAATGGGGATCAGTCAATACCAAGTCCAAACAATGCAACATGCTCTGAACTTGATTCCGGTGAAAGTGGTTGCGCTATTACCCGATTTTTTGGTCTTACCAGTGCCAGAACAGGGGCAAACTATTTTAGCTAATATTCATGGGCATTTATTGGCGAGAACAGGATCAAATCAAGGTTTTGCGATTGATGATTTAGCATTGTTTTTGGATCTATTGCCAAAGCCTATACATATTTTGCATGATCGGTTAAATGATGATCAGATGATGAGTTTGATTCATGCAACGGAACAAAATGAGCGGGAAAGCTTTAATTATGTATTTAAAGCTGAAAAAAAATTAAAGAATCATCCATTCAATGTTTTGCCTAAAGCAAAAAACACAGAGGGTGGAATCTCAGGCTATTGGAAAGCATGTGCAGCACTGCTTGTGGGCTTGCTTGTAGTGCAATTCAGTTATGATTTAGTGCGTTGGGTAAAGTTAAAAAAAGTATCTGATCAAACGGCTTTGGTTGCGGTAGAGCAATATCAATCTTGGTTTGGACCCAATAGTCGTCTCAATGAGCAAAATTTGCGAAGCCAATTTGAAAGTAATTTGCGGATGAGTAAACCTGCAAATACTGAGGTCTTACAGTTAATCAGCCGTGTAGGTCCGATTTTAATGCAACATCAAATTATCGCAAATCGTGTTTCTTATGAAGCATCTGGTTTAAGTATGGATTTGGTGGCGGAATCATCCGAAAAATTACAAAATCTAATTCAGCAAATGAATCAGCAAGGCTTCAAAGCTGAACTTGGGAATGTGCAAACTCAGGATAAAATGGTCGTTGGTTTGGTGAAAGTACAATAATGAAAACTTTAGAAAAATTTCAAAATCAATTTGATCAATTATTTGAAAAGATTGATGACTATTTATCGTCATTGAGTGTGCGTGAGCGTGTACTTGTCATCGCTGCAACGATTATCGTTGTCGTCGCATTGATTGGATCTGCTTTGTGGAAAATGCACGAAGCAGCAGATAATCAGCAAAAAAGATTGAATGAACTGAAAGACACATTGGTGTGGATGCAATCCAATGTGATGACAATGAAATCTTCAACAGATTTGAGCCTAACACCTTCGGATAAAATTCAGCGTGTGGCACAACAAGCAGGATTATCTGTGGTCACACAACCAAGCGATAATAAATTAATGATCAGTGCTGAGCATGAAAACTACGCGATCCTCGCAAATTTTCTTACCCAATTGGTTCAAATGGGTTTAAGTGTTGAAAAATTGGAACTTATTAAGTCTGGAGCTGCGATTAAATTAACAGCATCAGTACAGTAAGTGGTGAAAATAAACCTATGACAGGCATAGCGTTTTGGGCATACTCAGCCTATAATGTGGCAACTTAAAAAACCGCAGTTTTTGAGATATGTTATATTCGCTTGCTCGTCCATTTCTATTTTCATTGGCGCCTGAGCGTGCACATGATTTGACATTATCAATGCTTAAATCGACATATAAGTTTGGCATAATGCGTCAAAAAATAGACCCAAAGCCAGTGACTTGTATGGGTATTCAATTTCCAAACCCAGTTGGTTTGGCTGCAGGTTTAGATAAAAATGGTGCATATATTGATGCACTTGCGAGTTTAGGTTTTGGTTTTATCGAAATTGGAACCATTACCCCTCGACCTCAGTCTGGTAATCCTCAACCGCGTTTATTCCGCCTTCCAGAGGCTCAAGCGATTATTAATCGTATGGGTTTTAATAATGATGGTGTAGATCAGCTGATTGAGAATGTTAAAGCAGCAAATTATAAAGGTGTATTAGGCATCAATATCGGTAAGAACGCCGATACAGCAGTTGAAGATGCTGTAAATGATTATCTCATTTGTTTAGAAAAAGTTTATAATTATGCATCTTATATTACTGTTAATATTTCATCTCCGAATACCAAGAACTTACGTAGTTTACAAAGTGGACATGCATTAACAGAACTTCTTGAAACTTTAAAAAATCGTCAACTTGAACTTGCTGAACAATATCAACACTATGTTCCACTGGTATTAAAGGTTGCCCCAGATTTAACTGAGTCAGATATTGAATTTATTGCATCTCAATTAATTCAATTTAAAATTGATGGTCTGATTGTGACCAATACGACTTTGTCACGTGAGGGTGTAGAAAATTTAGCGCATGGTGATGAAGCAGGTGGTTTATCTGGTGCGCCTGTATTTGAAAAAAGTACACAATGTCTATCTGCATTTTCAAAATTACTTCAAGGTCAAATCCCATTGATTGGTGTTGGTGGTATTCTTAGTGGTGATCAAGCCGCGACTAAACAGCAAACGGGTGCGCAATTGGTTCAAATTTACAGTGGTCTAATTTATACAGGGCCAAAACTGATTAAAGCTTGCGTACAAGCTATGACCTAATCTATGAATACCATCGATATCTTTATACTGATTATTCTGCTCATTGGAGGGCTTAACGGTTTGCGTCAAGGATTCGTTAAAGCCTTTGCGAACTTGGTAGGATGGATTTTTGCACTCATTATGGGTGCAAAATTTGCGGGTCAAATTGCGCCTTCAATGTCCGCACTCAGTCAAGATCCTGTGGTTCAAAAAATAGCGGCATTTGCTTTTATTGTTCTGATTATTGTTGTTTTGACTTGGGTCGTCACTGCAATATTAAATCGGTTGCTGAAAAGCTTAAAGCTTGGTCCATTAAATCGATTGGCAGGTGGTGCATTTGGCACCTTGAAAGGTCTCTTAATCGTCCTCATTACTATGCAAGGGATTGGTTCATTTGTAGAGAGCTCTCCACATTGGAAACAATCTAAGTTTATTCAAACTTTATTGCCTTACGCGCCTTTAGCGACTGAGTACACCAAAGAGACAGCGTCAAAAGCTTTAAGTCATATGAAATCAGAAGAGTCGAATCAATCATCAGATTCTTCTCGTCAATCATCTTCTGAACAAGATGATTCGTCATCTCATTCAACGAATAATCCTTTTTATTAATCCTAGCTTGTCTGCGAGGTTGCTATGTGTGGAGTTGTTGGTATAGCTGGTAAATCACCTGTTAACCAAATGTTGTTTGATGCATTAACGATGTTACAACATCGTGGACAAGATGCTGCAGGGATTGTGACATGCCATAATGGTCGTCTCTTTTTGAGAAAAGACAATGGCATGGTGCGTGATGTATTTCATACACGTCATATGCGTGCATTGTTAGGTAATTACGGAATTGGTCATGTCCGATATCCAACAGCTGGCTCATCGAGTAGCGCTGAAGCACAACCATTTTACGTAAACTCTCCTTATGGTATTACTTTAGCGCACAATGGTAATTTAACCAATGCTGACGAGATTCATGATGATCTGTTTAAAACAGATTTACGTCACATGAATACTGATTCAGATTCAGAAGTGTTATTAAACGTTTTTGCACATGAATTACAAAAACGCGGCAAACTTACACCGACTGCGGATGATATTTTCCATGTAGTCACTCGTGTGCATGAGCGTTGTAAAGGTGGTTATGCTGTTGTTGCGATGATCACAGGTCATGGTTTAGTTGGCTTCCGTGATCCAAATGGTATTCGACCTTTAATTTTGGGATCGCGTGATACCGATGATGGTGTTGAATATATTCTTGCTTCCGAATCAGTTGCTTTAACAGCGCTTGGTTTTAAAGTTGAACGTGATGTGATGCCAGGTGAAGCAATTTTTATTGATGATGCGGGTAATCTATTCACGAAGCAATGTGCGGCTAACCCACACCATAGCCCATGTATTTTTGAGTATGTTTATTTTGCTCGTCCAGATGCCATCATTGATGGAATTTCGGTATACAAAGCACGTTTGAAAATGGGTGAGAAGTTGGCGCAGAAAATCCTGCGTGAATGGAGTGAGGACCATGACATTGATGTTGTCATTCCTATTCCAGATACTTCGCGTACATCCGCGTTAGAACTTGCCAATACACTCGGTGTGAAATTCCGTGAAGGTTTCATGAAAAACCGTTATATCGGTCGTACCTTCATTATGCCGGGTCAGCAGTTGCGTAAAAAGTCTGTACGTCAAAAGCTCAATCCAGTTGAATTAGAGTTTAAAGATAAGAACGTATTGCTTGTAGATGACTCAATTGTGCGTGGCACAACGTGTAATGAGATTATTCAAATGGCGCGTGACGCCGGTGCTAAAAAAGTTTTCTTTGCATCTGCTGCACCAATGGTGAAATACCCGAATGTCTACGGTATTGATATGCCAGTTAAAAACGAATTAATTGCTTCAAATCGTGATGTTGAAGAAATTCGTGAAATGATTGGTGCTGATCGTTTGATTTTCCAAGATTTGGAAGATTTAAAGCAAGCTGTTCGTACGAAAAAAGTACCTGAGTTAACTGACTTTGACTGCTCAGTATTTGACGGTATTTACGTTGCGGGTAACATTGATGAGTCATATCTCGATGGTTTAGAGCGCAAGCGTAATGACTCTGCCAAGAAAACCAAAGATGGTTATATCGATCTAAATATTGATGCAGCCTCAGTTGATCTGAGTGGTATTAAAGAAAATTAATTTATAGTTTTCTATTTGAAAAAGCGGGTATTTCCCGCTTTTTTAATTTATGATCACAACACAATGTAATGAGGAAATTTTACATTGAAAGATGTGAGTGGTTACTTAATTAAAAACAAAAATATGCTGTGGTCATTAAGCGTATGTTTAATTGTTATTGTGCTCGCAATTATCATTTTAAACACGACGCTCGGATTGTTGGTTCACTATATTGATCCTTCTGAGTCCATTTGGTGGCATTTTCTCAGTCCATATATGATGCTGCTATTGATTAGCATTATTGGTGGTTCTGTCGTTTATGAGTTTTATGTCTTCCGCTCTGGTGGTCATACGCTCGCAAAACAATTGAAAGCACGACAACTCACTTTTATTGAAAGTACTCCAGAAGAAAGTACAGCGCTTAGGCTTGCTGAAAAATTAGCACATCGTTTCTCAATTGATACACCTACACTCTATGTCTTACCCGATGAAATAGGGGTTAATGCACTGACTGCAGGTTTTCATCCCAAAGATACTGTGATTATTCTGACTTGGGGGGCGCTACAAAATCTTGATGAGTTAGAGCTTTATGGATTGTTGGGTCATGAATTCCATAAAATTTTATCGGGTGAAACTCGAGAAAATACTCGTCTTAAAATTTTATACAGTGGATTAATTACCTTTAGCCAATGGGGCAGTAAAATCGCGAAGCAGGGATTTCGACGTAATCGGGATCAATTGAGAGATAGTTTGGAAACAACTTTTGTGGCGATCGGTGGAGTCATATGGTTAATTGGTAGTTTAGGCGTCTTTATTACGCGTCTGATGAAATATATTACTTTGGGTAGTCGAACATTGTATAACGATGCAATGACAAGACGATTATTGAGTAGTAATGCAAATATTCAAACCTTATTAAGAATCTATGTTCATCACGCAGGATCACAGATTCATAGTGAATATTCTGAAGCTATTTCTCATATGTGCTTTGCTAACTCACTTAGTCCTCAAAGTTGGTTGAATATCCAACCTTGTATTCAAGATCGTATATATGAATTAAATCCGAATTTACTTGAAGATATTCAATTAGAAAATTTACAAAAATTACGAAATCAACCACTATTTAGTTTAATGCGTTCTTTAGAGGAGTCTATTGCTGAAGAATATAATCCATGGATGTCACCACAGCCACTTCCATTATTAAGATTATCACCGATCAGCTTTGCAATTAAGGATGCCATCAAACCCTTAAATAGTGAAGTTAGACAGCAGATGAAACGTCCAGAACTCATTCAAAGGGCTTTGCAAACTTCGACTGGTGCGCGTGAAGTGATGGTTGCGATTTTAATGATTCGGCAATACCGTGAATTTATTCCTTCTGATGCGCCTGTGAGTCGTGCAATTGTCGACTCACTGTTAAATATAGATGGTCGAGTGCATATTCAAATTTTTCATGAGGCATGTAAGCAGTTGGGAAATATGCCTGCTACAAGTGCGCGTCAGTTTATTACTAAATTGGCTAAAATTATTCAAGAAGATGGTGAAATTGGACTTTTGGATGCTTTGCTGATTGAAAAGGTGAAGTCTCAACTGGATTTATTGCCAATACATCGTCCAACATCAATCGAGGATGCTAAGCCGCAAATTGTTAGGCTAATAGATGCGTTATTACATGTTCAGCAGTTAAATACTGCTAATCAGCTTGAAGTTAGAACCCAAATCTTAGAACGAATTTTAACTCGTGATGAAATTGAGATTTATGAAGAAATTTCAGATGAACCTATCGACTTAGGTGAAATTCTTAATGATATTGCTGGATTGTTGCTGAGAGATCGGTTGAGTATTTTGGGTGTTGCTGAATTATGTTTATGGAATGATCGAATCATTACACAAGATGAGTTAGATGTACTTGAATTATTATATTGGCGACTTGGATTTGAAAGTGATGAAATTGTGGATCAAATGCATAAGAAAAATAGCGTCATTATTGTTTAGCTATCAATGCATTCTGAATTTAAAAGGTGCAAGGATATTAATGCGTCAGAAATGAAATTAAGTTATGATTGTTTGCGGATTAAAAGTTCAGTAAAAGATTAAAAAAGTGGGTAGAATACCCAGCCCTCATGCCAGTCCATCTGTAATGAATGTGAATATGTTAGAGCATCAAAGAAGCCTCTTAGCTGTGATGGGAATCGATATATGGATTCCACAAAATACGGCACAAACACGTCATTACAAACCTTCCTTATATCGCGATCAAGTTGAAGAAAATCATCCAACAGATGTATCTTTTCCTGAATTTTCGCAAGCTCAATTAGAACAGTTCATCACAAAACCAGCTTCACAAGCTGAACAGCTAAATAAAGATGATTCTTCGCTTCAGTTAAAAAGTAATCCAGACGGTGTGCAGCTTCCTCGAGAGTTTGTGGAAAATGACAAACAGTCTCAAGATGAAGTTGTTGAGCGTCAACCGCTTGTAATCGATGCTTTTGAAATTCAAGCGATGATCACTAAAACACATACTATTCTGCTAGATGCTACAGCGCTCACCACAGAACAAGAAAACTTATGGGTGAATATCCAGCGTAGTGTGAGTTCACAGTTTTACGATTTAAAATGGCCATTTAATTTCGCACAATTCCAAGATGGAAGAGGTGCTGAAGTATTTATACAGGGTTTTATCGATGCATTATCTGTTGATAAAAAAATATTGAGCTTAGGGTATTTGCCGCATATATCGACGACGCAGCATATGCAGATTGCAAGTTTACAAGACATGATTGAGCAGCCATTGTTAAAACGTCGCTTGTGGAACTTAATTAAAAATTAAATCGATACTGGATCTAAAGAGGGAGTTTTATGAAAAAAAAGGTTGTGGTATTTAGTCAGATAGATCCGAAAATATTAAATCAATTAGAATCGAAATATCAGGTCGTTCAACTTAATCCGAAACAGGGTGACATTAATGAGCAACTTTTAAGAGAAGTTGCGGATGCAGATGGGATGATAGGCGCTGGGCGTCGTTTAAATCAAGACAACTTGAAGACTGCAAAAAAACTTAAAATTATTTCGTCGGTCAGTGTGGGTTACGATAATTACGACGTTGAATATCTAAAACAACAGGGTATTTGGTTGACCAATACGCCTCATGTGTTGACAGAGACTACCGCTGATTTGGCTTTTACCTTATTGATGAGTGCGGCTCGTAAAGTGACACATTTAGATTCTTGGACAAAGCATGGACATTGGACGCGTACCGCTGGTGTTGCACAATTTGGTCAAGATGTTTATGGGAAAACGCTAGGTATCATTGGCTTGGGTCATATCGGTGCTGCGATAGCTCGACGTGGTTTTTATGGATTTAATATGAATATTCAATACCATAATCGAAAACCATGTATAGAGCGAGCTGAGCCTTTAAAGGCGAAATATTGTGATCTTGATACTTTACTTTCAACGTCTGA
The DNA here is from genome assembly GCF_056779935.1 of Acinetobacter sp. ANC_7512. Taxonomy (NCBI): domain Bacteria; kingdom Pseudomonadati; phylum Pseudomonadota; class Gammaproteobacteria; order Moraxellales; family Moraxellaceae; genus Acinetobacter; species Acinetobacter sp. ANC_7512. Next base: position 64,666 of record NZ_JBWYIX010000001.1, read on the forward strand.
TTTTATCGTCATTGCAGTCGATTTAAATGAGCAATCGAAAGCGCTGATCGGTCAAGCTCAATTTGAGAAAATGCAAAAACATGCTGTGTTTGTGAATATTGCCAGAGGATCAGTTGTGGATGAGTCGGCCTTGATTGAGGCGCTTGAAAATCACAAAATTTTTGCTGCTGGTTTAGATGTTTATCAGAAAGAGCCGCTCCAAGAATCACCATTGTTTCAATTGGAAAATGTAGTGACATTGCCGCACGTAGGTTCGGCGACAGCAGAAACCAGAATGAAAATGGCAAATCTTGCTTATGATAATCTGGTAAAAGCCTTAGATGGGGATGAGCCTCTATATATTGTGAATAAGTAAAGTCTTTTGAGCGTAATAATAAACGTAACAGTTCATCATTAATCTTCACATCATTCAGTGTTATAGTCGATGGAGTACACGTTTAGGAATACAGGTTTGAAGAAGATCATTTTGGCTTTATTGATAGCGAGTTCGAGTTTTTCAGCGGTGGCTGATGAACTCTACAGTGCCAATAAAATTCAATTTGAAGTGCCTGATATTAATAGTGGTGTTGGATTTATCGATCAACAAAAAGAAAAAATGATCGGTGAAAAAGTCTATCGTCAAGTACAGCAACAACTTCCAGTGTTAAACAATGTTTGGTTGGAAGATCAATTTATGGCTGTATTCCGAAAAATTATTGCGCAAACACAGTTGGGTCAACCAATTGCTTTGGTGATTGTAAACGATCCGCAAATTAATGCCTTTGCTGTACCTGGCGGTTTATTTGCATTGAATAGCGGATTAATTACGTCGGCAAAGAACATGGATGAAGTTGCGGGTGTGGTTGCTCATGAGGTGGCACACGTCTCGCAAAGACACTATAGCCGTTCTCAAGAGGCTTTTAAAGGGCAGGGATTGCTTGCACTCGCTGGTATCATTGTGGGTGCTGCAATTGCATCACAAGCTGATGGTAATGCAGGTGCTGCCCTGATGATGGGAACTCAAGCTGCATTGGTGGATCGACAGTTAAGTTATAGTCGTAATCAAGAGCGTGAAGCAGACCGTATTGGAATGCAATTGATGTATCGTGCTGGATATAACCCGTACAGTATGTCTGAGTTTTTTGAAACCATGAATCGTGCGACTCCAAAAATTAGTTATCTTCCTGATTTTTGGTTAACACATCCTTTGACTACTCAGCGTATGAGCGAGGCTCGATTACGTGCAGATCAACTTCCTAAAGTTCCATATAGCAACACACTCTCTGAGTTTGATCAGATCAAGTGGTATACCGCAGTTGTGACCAATCAAACCAACGAGGAACAGTTAAAGGGAGTGGTGAGAGCAAATGCATTGGCTGGAAGAATTGCACTGTCTGCTTTTTATTTAAAGCGTGGTGATTTTGATCTAGCACAAAAAGAAATTGAGCTTGCTAAGAAAGTCCAGCCAAATCATCAGCTTATCGCGCTTATTCAAGCAGATATCTACTTGGCGACCAATCAATTTGATTCTGCGCAGGAAACGATATTGGTGCGCCAACGAATAACACCTGAAAATCGTGCTTTAAGTTATAAATTAGCTGAAATTTATATTCGACAGGGAAATTTTGTTGCTGCTGAAAGGTTGGCGAATAAATTTATCCAAATCAATAATCGTGATACGCAAGCATGGTTCATTCGACAACAAGCGGCAAATTTAGATATTAAAAATCCTTTACGTACTGTAAATGTATTGCGATATCGGGCTGAAGTTGAATATTGGAAGGGAGCGGAAGAGAATGCGATTCGCTCACTCATTCATGCTCAGCGTTTAGCCAAGGAAAATAACTCTATGAGTGCAGTCATCAATCAAAGACTGCGGATGATGCAGGATGAGCGTCAACAAAAATTATAAGAGGTTTAAATGATAAAAGGTCAATGCTTATGTGGAAAGGTGCAATATATTTATCATGGTGATCTTGAGAAAAGTATCTTGTGCTATTGCAAGCACTGTCAGTTGGCTCAAGGCGGTTTTACTGCATGGAATAGCCCGATCCCGCTTGAAAACTTCGAGTTAATTTCTGGTGAAGATGTGCTTAAGTCTTATTTTCATACCGAGTTAAAGGCAAGAGTATTTTGTGGTGAATGTGGAAGTCCTTTATATTCACATCGACTTGATTTACCAGGCGTTATACGTTTAAGGCTCGGTTCTGTGGTTGAAGGGAAAATACCGCCACCTTATGAAGAGTTTTTCCAGGAATACAAACCTAACTTTATTGAAACTATTCATTCTTAGTGATTTGATTCTTTTAGAATGATGAATGAATAAATATTTTAAATTATGTGATTGAATCTAATAATGAAATTACCACTATTTTTTATGATGTTGTTTGGGGCAGGTGTGTTCACTCATGCGGAAACACTTCCTGTTAAATTTACACAAGAAATTGAAGTTGTATCACAAAAATATAATGCCGATATGAGGCATTTTCTAAAAATGCTAGCACCAAATACAACACATTTTAGCCTTGATCAGACTCAAAGATATTGTGTCATTGTTGGAACTTATGTCGATGGTTTTTATCAGGTGGTGGATAAATATCGAAAGGATTTACCATTTTCCTACTCTAGAATGAGTAAACAGGATGTTGTTGAGAAAGTGAAGCGATCTAAAGAAATGCAGATTTTACAAAGATATAATATTCAATGTGAGTTTAAATAATCAGAAAGTGAAAAACTAAAAGTATTGTTGTAATAAAATCGGGGATACGTGATTTAGAATGGACTATTTAATGACATTATTAAATAGACCAAATCAAACATAATACGAAAAGTTAAGAAAGTTGAGCTTTAATTTTACTCGAAACTTGTGCAGGATCGGCACGTCCGGCTATGATCGGACGTAGAGAATTCATCACCTTACCCATATCTTTCATGCTAGTAGCTTGTTGCGCAGCAATCGTTTGCGCAATAATTGAATCAAGTTCTTCCTCAGTCATAGCTGCTGGTAGAAATTGAGATAAAACCTCAACCTCGGCTTGTTCCTTACTAGCTAAGTCTTGTCGATTAGCGCTTTCAAAAGCTTTAATCGATTCTTTACGTTGCTTGATTTGTTTTTCAATGACCGCGAGAACTCGACTATCATCTAGTTCTACGCGTTCATCGACTTCGATTTGCTTAATTGCTGCTTGGAGACTACGAATCACCGTTAACTTATCCATTTCTTTAGCACGCATTGTTGCTTTCAAAACGTCAGTAATTTGGTTTTTTAAAGTAGTCATTTATATATCCGAGCAGTCAATCACAAATTAATCTTAGTAAAGGCGAGTAGTACGTACTGATTCACGCGCCAATTTCTTTTGGTAGCGTTTAACAGCAGCAGCTTTTTTGCGCTTACGTTCTTGAGTTGGTTTCTCGTAGAATTCACGTTTACGAACGTCAGCTAAAACACCCGCTTTTTCGCATGAACGTTTGAAACGACGGATAGCTACGTCTACTGGTTCGCCTTCTTTCAATTTAACTTGTGGCATGAAGAATCCTCTAGTTTATGGATAAGACTAAGCGCCGAATTGCGCTGAGTCACAAGTGAAGGTCAGTATTTTACTCATTTACATCTCATATCACAAGTCTATAATAGCTTTAGCAATATTTTGAAATGGGTTAAAGGCAATTTAATGATCGTTTTAGGCTTAGAAACGTCGTGTGATGAAACTGGTCTCGCACTCTATGACAGCGAACTCGGCTTAAGAGGACAGGTGTTATATAGTCAGATTAAATTGCATGCTGAATATGGTGGAGTGGTACCCGAATTGGCATCACGCGATCATGTTCGTAAATTAATTCCTTTAATCAATCAATTGCTTGAAGAAAGTCAAATCAAAAAATCTGAGATTGATGCGGTGGCTTATACACGTGGTCCAGGCCTAATGGGTGCACTCATGACTGGAGCATTATTTGGTCGTACGCTTGCATTTGCGTTAAATAAACCAGCGATTGGTGTGCATCATATGGAAGGGCATATGTTGGCGCCTCTTTTATCAGCCACTCCACCGGAATTTCCGTTTGTCGCCTTGTTAGTCTCGGGTGGGCATACACAATTAATGGCGGCATATGATATTGGACATTATGAAATCTTAGGTGAATCAATCGATGATGCAGCGGGTGAAGCATTCGATAAAGTTGCTAAGATGATGGGGCTGCCTTATCCAGGTGGTCCAAATATCTCTAAACTTGCTGAGCAAGGTGATGCCACTGCTTTTGAATTTCCACGCCCTATGTTGCATCAAGGTTTGGAATTTTCATTTAGTGGCTTAAAAACAGCGGTTTCTGTCCAAATGAAAAAATTAGGTGATGAAAACCGAGACGCTGATATTGCTGCGAGTTTTCAAGAGGCTATTGTTGATACATTGGTCAAAAAATCAGTTAAAGCATTAAAGCAAAGTGGTCTTAAGCGTTTGGTTATTGCTGGTGGTGTGAGTGCCAATAAGCGTCTTCGTGAACGTCTTGAAGCAGATTTAGCTAAAATAAAAGCTCAAGTATATTATGCTGAACCGGCTTTATGTACGGATAATGGCGCCATGATTGCTTTTGCTGGATATCAACGCTTAAAAGCAGGACAGCATGATGGCTTAGCCGTGACAACGACGCCACGTTGGCCGATGACGGAACTCAAAAAACCTACTGAAGCATAGATGTTTGGTCACGAGAAAAAAGAGGCTTATAGCCTCTTTTTTTATATTTACACTATTGAAAGAATTTGCATGTCTTCTGGTGAGAGTTGAAGATTCACTGCATTTGAAAATTGGGTAATTTGTTCAAGGTTTGTTGCACTGGCGATTGGTGCTGAAATATGCTTTTGCGCAAGTAACCAAGCCAAAGCTACCTCAGCAGGTGCTGCATTGTGGCGCGATGCCACATCTCTGAGCTTATCTAAAAGGTTTAAGCCTCGCTCATCAAAATATTTTACAAGCGTATCTGCACGTTGACGCCCTTGAATATTGTCTAATGACGAATATTTCCCAGATAGAAATCCACTAGCTAGACTATAAAAACTTACTACACCAATTTGATGGCGTTCACAAATGGGTTGCAGTGTTTGTTCGAATACATCGCGATCGTAAAGATTATATTCAGGTTGAAGAACCTGATAATGTTGCACACCAATCTTTTGTGCAGCTTGAATAGAAGCGTCTAATTGATCAGCTGAAAAATTAGAAGTGCCATAGGCACGAATTTTTCCTTGATCTTTGAGCTTTGAAAATGCTGATAATGTTTCCTCATGAGGTGTGTTTTCATCAGGCCAGTGTGCAAAATAAAGATCAAGATAATCTGTTTTCAAACGGCTTAGAGAGTCTTCAACTGCTTGCATAATCCATCGTTCAGATAAACCTTGATGGCCGGGAATCCCCATATCTAAACCGACTTTAGTAAATAGCACGATGTCTTCACGTTTACTTGGATTTTGTTTTAACCAATTACCAATGATTGTTTCTGACTCGCCACCATGATTGCCTGGTGCCCAAATGGAATAGAAGTCTGCTGTATCAATGGTGTTAAATCCACGCTCATACAGTGCATCTAAAATTTTGAAACTTTGTTTTTCATCAACCGTCCAACCGAATACATTTCCTCCGAATACGATGGGTGCGATGAATAAATCAGTTTGTCCAAGTTTTCTTTTTTGCATGAAACATCCTAGGTAGAATAATACGACTTATTCTAGCTATATAGGATTCGTCTATTTCTCGCTATCCAAATAATGTATAAACATTATCCAATGATTTTGACAAAAAAAGAGGCAAAAAGCCTCTTTTTTAATTCTCTATGTATTCAAGCAGAATCAGAAACGATAACCTGCGCTGATGTTGAACCCATCAAATTTAGCCCCATCAACTTTAGTACCTTCATAACCGATATTGATCGCATATTGCGGAGCAGGATTAATATTAATACCAACACCATATGCAAACGCTGTTTCACTTAGATCCATGTTTTCGTATATGTTCAAGGCGCGATATGAACTTTCAACTTTTGAATGCGCGATCCCGACAACACCATAAACACTGAAATTCTCATTAAGACGATATGCAGGGCCTGCTAGCAAAGAAAAATGCTTTACATCTGTATCTTGGCGTTCACCTAGTTCAATCCAAGTTTCATCACCAGTTTGATACGACATTGTTGCCATAACGCTTAAAGGAGTCTCGAGTTCATAGCGATATTGAGCGTGAACACCGCGAATATCAAACGCATTTTCAATTTCAGACTGAGCATAACCCAATGAAACGGTGTGTTGTTGGGCAAAAGTTGTCGTTGTTAAAGTGGTCATCGAGAGGATTAAACCCAATTTTAAAAATTTAGTTATCATGGCGCATGCTCATTATTTGTGATTTGTTTATCTTTAAATGCAAAAAATGGTGATCATTTTTTGGTAAATGCTATTGTACTTTCTATTTTTCTATTGTAAATAAAAATTAAAGAAATAGTTTTGTTTGTATTATAAATGGTGTGAGAATGTATTTATTGACTCGCAATTGAGTTTTTAAATCGTTCTTTTAATGCAATATAGTGGGAATGCTGTTTAGCTTCATCCCATTTCACTTTAAAAATTCGTGCTGCTGCAGCTTTAATAGGGTCTTCTTGTTGGCGTGGTAGTTCTTCACGCCCGTGAGCACCACTTAAACCTTTTTTGTCATTAGGTACAGGACCTTTATATTTTTTTCCACCTTTATGGTTTGCATAACGTCTCGCTCGGGTATAACCCATTTGTAAAAATTTACGAGCCATATCTGCACCGACAAAATCATCGACTGCTAAATATTCAAGAAAGAGTTGATAAATCTTATTAGAACTCTCTCTAGCTTTATCTTCATCTGCAAATTTCCAAAAGGGCAGAATTTCAGATTTGTAGGGTTCGACGAGTAATACACCCTGTTCACCACGACCAATTCGATAGAGTTCTGGCCTTTCTCTGAAGTTAATTTTTGCAAAGTCCAATGAGTAATCAAAACTTTGAGAATAAACACGAGTGCTTCTATGTGGGATGGTATCAAGGTCGTTATGATTGCGAGTCATCACGTTCTCTTTTGTACTTTTAAAAAATATATTAGGTGATCTGAAATGAAAAACGATTATAGAATTGTGAGTGATATTTTAAAATTGTGATTAGTTGTTTTAAAGAGATGCGCTAAACACGCCGAAAGATTGAAATTGAACTGTACGAGAAATCAAAACAACGAATTAGACTATTGACGATAGCGGGGCGAAATTAAGTTTTAAACTTAAAATCTAGCAGACACAAATGATTAGACATGACTATGCTCAATAAGAAACATTTTGTCATATAAGTTTTATATCTATGAATTAATCTAAGCGATACGTATAAAAATAATTTTGGAAGTCTGATTGGATCTTATCATCATCATTTTTGGCTATCTATATGGTCGTAAATTTCATCCCAACAAGTACATTGAACAAGTATTTTTTTTAGCCCTGATTTTATTTATATTTTTTTGCACTGTTTACGCAGCGCCAAACCTACTTGCATTAGAAAATCCTAGAGCTGTTTTGAGCAAGCTAGTTATTCTCGCACTCGGGGTATGCGCATTTACTTACTGGTTTAGTTCACTATTTTATAAGAAGAAACAGCAGGAAAACAGCAAACGTAAAACAATCCAAATTAAGGATATCATTAAAATATTGACAGTGTATCTTTTGCTTAGTTTGGTTTTTGTGGGAGGAATCTTCACTTATCGAATGGATTTAATAGATGAGCAAATAGCTTTAAGTATTCAAAACGTTCTTATCTACATTATTCTATTTTTGATCGGAGTTTTTATATCAGCCTTTAATATCAAAACATTGCAATGGCATGATTTAAAACTCCCAATCATAATGGTTTTGGCAAATACAATATTTGCCTGCTTTATGCTGATAATTTGGAATGAAAGTGCTGTATTGCTTTCTGGATTCGGTTGGGCAAGTCTGTCTGCTGCGATGATTTCACAAAAACTAAATCCCTTATTGGCAGTTCAAGCTTTAATTGTGGATATGATTCGAGGGATGTTTTCCATCATTTTTCTACAGCTTTTTGGAAGACATCAACCACAAGCAGCAATTAGCACCACAGGTGTACTGTCCTGTGATGCATTCTTACCGATGATTAAGCAACATTGTGGTGAGCAATATGTGCTAGATGCGTTTAAAGCGGGACTATTGTTGTCGCTGTTTTGTCCATTGAATATATTTATTGCGATTCATTTTACCCAAAGTATGACAAATTAAACGGTAAAACACCTCAAAGACAGTGATTTTGGCAATCACTAACATACCATCACCATTGATATATCCGGCATTGTGATTCAAAAAAAATTCAGCATCCTCATTCATGTTATCGTGTTCATGCTTACAACCGCGTGTTCCTCCAAGGCCATCGTTATAAATAAAAACATGGCCAGATTTTGAAAGTTGATAATTGAATTGCTGAGAGAATAGGGTGCAAAGGTCTTGCATTTCTGTATTGTTATTGAGGTTTAAGCGAGTAGGCCATGTATTTTTTTTGAAAGCATATCGTGTAATTGCACGATAACTTGAGGGATGTAAACACACAGCAAAAAAATACGATGGTGCTGGGTGGCGGAGCATTTGAGAAATAATGAAATAAATGTATTGGAATTTTAACAGATTTGATTTTCGATAGGCGCTAAGAAGACCTGCTTGACCACGAAAAACATTTATTGTCTTGTCAAACTTTTTGACTTCATAACGTTGCATACATAAAAATCCAACAGGTTTTTCTTCATCAAAATAGATCAAAACCCGTTTGCTTGCAGCATCATCGGGGGCATAGGCTTGCGCAATGTCATTCAAATCACAACCCTCTGGTGTCATGAAGATCGCTTGATGAAGCGTTTTTAATATATTTTGAACATCTGGGGATTGTGTATGTTGGTTACTATATTTTTTAATTTGGAGCATGGATGCAGCCTTTTTCTATAATTATTTGCGTCCTTCATACTATTTTTGAATTGTTAAGTTTGGGTTACATTGATTTTGTTCGAAAAACAAAAAAATGGTTGTTATGTTATATTGTTTTAAATTTAAATTATTTTTTAATTCTTATTTTGTTGATAAATTTTATTTAAATCAACAACTTAAAATAAATGGTGGGATTTTTTTTATTTAAGATTTTTTGATGTTGATAGAGAGCACTGAGTTAAATTATTAATTTTATCTTTATAATTATTAATGAATAATTTATTAACTTTTATCGTAATAAAAGCTAATAACTTAGCTTAAAGAGTGAAAGTCGAGAAACTAAGACGTTATTCCATCTTAGTTTCTTATTGCAGAAGCTGATGTAAATGCTTAATCACGCTTTAATTGAGTAGAACCGATCCAATGTTTTGAAAATTGGAATGCAGAACGACCTGAGCGTTGACCTCTGGCTTGGCACCAACGTAGCGCTTCAGCACGTACTTCAGGTGTCATTTCAATACCAGATTTTTTTAAATAGTGCTCTACAATCTCTAAATAAAGATTTTGATCCATCGGGTAGAATGAAAGCCAAAGACCAAAACGATCAGACAATGAGATTTTTTCTTCGATCGCTTCTTGCGGATGTAATTCAGTATATTGAGGCACGTCTACTTTAGTGATCGGGGTGTTTTCATGCATAAATTCTGGGAGTAGGTGGCGGCGGTTACTGGTCGCATAAATAATAAAGTTGCCAGAACCTGACTCTAGTGAACCATCTAACACACTTTTTAAACTACGATAATTTTCGTCTTCAGCATTAAAGGCTAAGTCATCACAATACACGATAAATTTTTCAGGACGACCTTCAATAATTTTTTGTATTTCTGGTAGGTCTGACAGATTATCACGTTCAATTTCAATGATGCGTAAACCACGGTCAGCATATTTTGACAGTAAAGATCTTACAATAGATGATTTTCCGGTTCCACGAGATCCAGTCAATAAAATATCGTTTGCAGGTAAACCTTGTAAAAATTGTTCAGTGTTTTGCAGTATTTTTTCTTTTTGTTTTTCGATACCTTTTAAATCATCAAGATGAATTATTTTAGGTTTTTGAATGGGGATCAGCCGTTTATTTTGCCATTTGTATCCTAGTGCTGAGAAATCAATTTCCTGACTCGGTTCAGATAATGTGTGATTAAGTTGATCAATAAGTTGAGAAATTTTTGTTAACAGTTGATCTGGTAGTTCTAGAGTCGCCATAGTTGTTTGTGAAATACAATTCAATAAAATCAAGTTTAATCTACATGATGACGACAGTGATGTGAACTGATCTAAGGGATAAATCTATGGTGACTGGTCGATACAAGAAATAAATTTTATTAAGTTGATTATTTTGTACTTTTTTTGCATAGTTTAAAAACTGAACAAAAACTAATTGAACTAATAAAAATCAAAGGACTAGCTCAATGATTTTAGGCAATCGTAGTCAAATTAATCCGCATCAAGCGTATCGAATTAAAAAAATGCAACATGAGCTTGAACGTGCGGAGAGCTATGAAGAGTGGAAAGACATTGCCTTAAAGCTGGATGAGGAAACGGGCGCTCAGGAATGGAAGTTTAATAATACTTCACCGTATTTTGATGCTGAAATTATATCGCATCGTTTAAATCTCTTACGCCGTTACAAGCTGAATCATCGTGTAATTGATCTTATCTATATTTTGCGAGAAGGCCTGAGTCATGATGTCGCCAATATTGGTCATCCTATGCTGTTCACACAAACATATATTGGCACTAAAAAACTTATTGAGGACTATATCGAAGAGGTTTCACAGAGTTTAATTTATATCGCTTCGGATGAATGTTCAGGTTTGACACATCAAGAAAAATTTGATTTTTTTAAAAATTGTCAACTGACCTATGGTCAACCAGCAATGATGTTTTCGGGTGGGGCCTCATTAGGTTTGTTTCATACAGGCGTGTGTAAGGCGCTGATGGAACAAGATTTGATGCCGAAAGTTTTATCAGGTTCGAGTGCTGGTGCGTTAATGACGGCGATGTTAGGCGTTTCTGATCAAAAAGATATTGATCAGCTGCTGACAGGAGAGAGCTTTTATAGCGAGGCATTCCATTTCAGAAGTTTCAAAGAGTTGCTTAGAGGAAATGGTGGTATTGCTGATGTGCGATATCTTAAGAAATTTTTAGTGGAAAATTTAGGGGACTTAACATTTCAAGAAGCGTATGAAAAGTCTGGACTTGATATTAATATCAGTGTCGCACCTTATGATGTCGCTCAGGAAGATGCTCGTATCATGAATAAATATACTGCGCCAGATTTACTGGTATGGAGTGCAGTATTGGCATCATGCGCCGTTCCTATCTTATTTCCTCCAGTTCGACTGACCAGTAAGCGTTATGATGGGGTGCATACACCATACTTGGCAAGTATTCGTTGGGTGGATGGCAGTGTAAGAAGTGATTTCCCACAAGAGAAAATGGCTCGTCTCTACAATATTAATTACACCATTGCCAGTCAGGTGAATCCACATATTGTGCCATTCATGCAAAGTGATGCGGAGCGTTTTAGAACAGATCTGCTCAGCTGGCCGCAACGTTTAGTGCGTAAACATGGTAAAACGATTGCGATGGATGTCATGAATTTCACTCGTGACCGAATGGGCAGTGTGCCGACGATTAGACGACTATTGGATCACGGTTATGGTATTGTTGATCAGCGTTATTATGGGGATTTAAATATTGTAGGTAATTATAGTCTGCGACATTATCATTATATGTTACAAAATCCGCGACCTCATTTGTTTAAAGTCCTTCAAAGAGAAGGGGAACGGGCAACTTGGTCAAAACTGTCCAGTATTGAAACACATGCGCGTATAGGAAAAACCATTGAACATTGTTTGGATATGCTGACGCAACTGAAACAGCAAAATGAATCTCTTGAAAAACAATCTACAGTGGCAAACCATTCAGCCTCTGCTCAGGCAACCAGTTAATTCTGAACAAAGTCAGCAGTATGGTCGTCTAATTTATTGTATCGAAATAGATGACCAAACGTATTGGGTTAAGCGACAACAGCAGGGTATCAGTTCACAGCATGAGCAGTGGTTCGACAATGAGATAAAACACTACCAATCACTCAGTACTCGCTCTTCAAAGATCTTAGTGCCGTTTGAGATCGTGTATGACGAAAACAGTAGATTCAATACACGTATATCAAAACATGATTCTTCATCATTGATTCTGATAGAAAATGCGGCGCCGTTATTTGAAGTAGAAAATTCTGTCTATATTCAAATGCAGACCTTCCCACACAATGAGTTTTCAAATGTGGTCAATTTATTATTACATAGTCTAGATGCATTACTATCGATTCATGAGCAAGGATTGGTCCATGCAGATCTCAAAAGAGAACATTTTAGAATATTCAATGGTCAACCCAAATTAATTGATTTTGAACAGATGTTTCACTTTGAGTGCCATCCTCAAGTTTCTACGCATGGAACACCAAGGTATATGGCGCCTGAGTTGTTTCATGGTGAGTCAAAATCACAAGCATCAGATATATATGCACTCGGTATTATTTGGTTAGAATGGTTAAATCAGTACTCAATCCGTAAAAAAAGCTATATAGATTGGGCAAAATGGCATTGTCAGCAATTAAAAGTTGAAATTATTAGGCCTTTTTCTGACTTAACACCAGTACTCCAGCAGATGTTGATGAAAAATAAATCACAAAGATTGAACAATATTTATCAATTAAAACAGTTATTAAGCGAATTTGTTTAAACAAAAACCAGTAAAATGGATAATTGTTTTATATTTAGTCAAACAATAAGGTTTTTCAAAAAAAGGGCTTGTCATGAGATAATGATCTCTATAATATACACAGCCATCGGGGACGTGGCGAAATTGGTAGACGCACTGGATTTAGGTTCCAGCGCCGCAAGGTGTGAGAGTTCGAGTCTCTCCGTCCCCACCAAGTAATTTACTAGGTGGAACGACCGAAGTAGGTGAAATAGAGGATTGGTGTAATGGTAGCATGACGGTCTCCAAAACCGTTCGTCAAGGTTCGAATCCTTGATCCTCTGCCAAGTTTTATGAAGCTCAGTAATATGACTGAGTATTCAAAGGGGACGTGGCGAAATTGGTAGACGCACTGGATTTAGGTTCCAGCGCCGCAAGGTGTGAGAGTTCGAGTCTCTCCGTCCCCACCATATTAAGGCAAGGTTTGATACCTTGCTTTTTTATTGCCTATATTTTTATATCAATACAGACTGAAATATATAAATATAAAAAAATCGCCTACAAAGAGGCGATGTTAATATTTAGATGATCTATTTAGTATTCATTCCGTTGAATTAAGGTGAGATTAAGCTTTTAAGTGATCCTCGAATTCTTCACCTAATTGCATTGCCAGAGTATTTCCAGATAAGTCACATGTCACTAAACCATATTCTTTTTTAAAGCTGAAAGTGAAGCCTTGGTTATCCTTTAAATTTCGAACGGAATAACCTAATTTTTCTAACCAAATTCTGAATGCAATTAAATTTTTTGCTTTGACCACTTTCTTCATGAGACAACTCCTTTGACTAATGAAATATTAATAAGGTTAATGATGTTCTTTTTAAAGGGCTTTAACCTAAATTAATGTAAATATATTTTAATTCTATAAATAAGTATATATTTCATGCAATTACAAGACAGAATTTGATCATATTGTTAAAGCTTTAAGATAAAGAAGAGAATGATTTGTCTGAAGGGTATAAAAACTGAGCGAATATCGCTCAGTAATAAACCCCTGTATTTTGAATAGATAATGCTAAATTTAGAAATTATCTTTCATTTCCCGAATACGTTTAAATTCTTCAGCACTGTTGACGCGCAAGAAAGGATTGGTCTCAAGTTCAATTTCAATGGTGGAAGGTAAGGTTATTTGATTTTGATCTCGAAGTTTCTGAACTTGCTCAAATCGTTCTTGCAGTGCCTTATTCTCAGGTTCTACTTGCAAAGCGAATTGTGCATTTGAGAGCGTGTATTCATGGGTACAGTAGACTTGAGTTCTTGGAGGGAGCGCTGACAGTCGGTTAAGTGATTGATACATTTGTTCAGCCGTTCCTTCAAAAAGGCGTCCGCATCCCATTGCAAATAAGGTATCTCCACAGAATAAACTGTCGATTTCATCTGCAAATATTGCGATATGACCTAAGGTATGGCCAGGAACAGCGATGACGTCAAGTTTTAAGTCATTAAAATAAAATTCATCATCATGATTGAGTGGACAACTGATAAATGGAATTTTAGATAATTCTTCGCGTGGACCATAAACTTCAATATTTTTTTCCGCGATTAACTCTGGCACACCACCAATATGGTCTTTATGCCAGTGCGTAAGCCATATTTGCTTAAGTGTTAAACTATTCGAGTCACAATAGTTGACCACCAAATTGGCTTCTGTAGGGTCTACCACGGCAATTTCTTGGGTTTCAGTATCTTCAATAATCCATATATAGTTTTGTAGCGCATTGTTAACATCAATTACGCGAACTTGATAACGCATCCTAAACGATCCTAAAGCATGTGACTTATTTGATCTCATCCTAGATCAAGCTTATCAAATTGTAAAATTCACCCAAATTTTAAACAGCGATGTATTGTAAATATTGATTTCGAATTTGATGAGGTGCATTGTTGTTAGCTTAAGATTATCTGATCTGATGAACTAATTTCGAGTAAAAAGTAAATGATGATAAAAGTGAGATTGAGTGCTTGCATCAGCGCAGTGATGAGTTCGATTGTTCTTGTTGGTTGTATGCAGAACTCTCAAGTTGGTCAACTGCAAAAGTCTCAATTATACGAGCGTCCAAGCAGCTGTAAGGTCAATGAGACAATCGAACGTAAAGCGGTTCCTCAAACACCCAACCAAATGAGCCTTACGAGTTTTGGGCAAGGGGTTATCGGTTGGGCGACAGGGCCAGAAGGTGCTCAAGCACGCTTAGAAAGTATATCCAAGCAAGACATCCATCAGTTAAAAGCACAAGGTGTTAGTTTGGAAATGATACGCGAATGGCAAGCGTTTTATACGCATGAAGCAAAGCGTAATCCATGCAATCCGACTGCGCCGTTACGTGCGCAATTAATGGAAAAAATCGCTTCACTTTGGATGGATTGATATTAAAAAAGATCTCAGTTGAGATCTTTTTTTTAAAATTTACTATCGCATTTTGGCGAGTTTTTCACCTGTCATTTGCACCAATTGAACTAATACTAAAAGCACAATAACGGTGAGTATAACGACACTGGTATCAAAGCGTTGATAACCATAGGAGATCGCAAGATCACCAATGCCACCTGCACCGACAGCGCCAGCCATGGCTGTTGCACCAATTAAGCTGATTGCAGCTGTAGTTAAATTGAGAATGAGGGAACTGCGTGCCTCAGGCAGAATAAACTTGAAAATAATTTGTAGGGGTGTTGCGCCCATAGCTTGCGCTGACTCCACGATACCTTCGTTGACTTCAAGGAGTGAAGTTTCAACCAGACGACCAATATAAGGTCCTACATAAATGGTTAAAGGAACAATAGCTGCCCATGTCCCAATAGAAGTACCCACAATCATTTTTGTCAGTGGAATAACCGCGATCAGGAGGATAATAAACGGGAGGGAACGTAATGCATTCACAATAGGGTTTAATCCATAGTAAATCACACGATTGGCTAAAATCCCGTTTGGTCGTGTAACAAGTAGGGTTATCCCTTGAATTAAACCCCAAATCGTACCGAATAGCATTGCAAAGAAAACCATATGAAAAGTTTCTTGCAGGGCTGTCACAAATTGATCAATTGAAAGTGAGCTTTTCCAAAAAGGTTCAGTAATTTCTGTTAGCCATTGAACAATCATATCTCTCATGCACGTACTCCTGATTGCTCAACTTTAACGCCATGTTGTTGGAAAAAGCTGATGGTTTCTTGAATAATGTCTGGATCACCCAGTAATTGCACAAACATTTGCCCAATCACAGCGCCATTAATTTCGGTCATGTTGGCAAATAAAATATTGAGACTAATATCAAATCGTTTAATGGCAGCTTGCACAACAGTTTCTTGGGCCGAAGTACCTAAGAACTGCAAGCTATAAATACTGTGGTGATTTTGATTTTCTAAGTTATTTAAAATATTGATAGGTAATTGCTGCTGTAAAACAGTTTGAATAAATGTTTTGGTCGTCGGGTGTTGAGGTTGACTAAAGATATCGAGAGTACTGCCGTGTTCAATCACTTTGCCTTGCTCCATAACTGCAACAAAGTCGCAAATCGACTCAATAACATCCATTTCATGCGTAACCATAACAATGGTGATTCCTTGCTCTTGATTAATTTTTTTCAAAAGGGCAAGTACAGACTTTGTCGTTTGAGGATCAAGCGCTGATGTTGCTTCGTCACAGAGTAGAATTTTTGGATGATTGGCAAGTGCCCGAGCGATACCTACACGCTGTTTTTGACCACCAGAAAGCTCATCTGGAAAAGCATCGCGTTTATGTTTTAAATCGATAAACTCAAGTAGCTCATCTAAGCGTTTTAGACGCTCAGCTTTACTCCAGCCAAGGAGTTTCATTGGCATTTCAATATTGGCTGCAACGGTTTTGGTTTGTAGTAAATTGAAATGCTGGAAAATCATACCAATATTGGCGCGTTCTTGACGTAATTTTGAAGCGCTCAAAGCAGTGAAATCTTGACCGTGGATGATCATTTGACCTTGATTGGGTCTTTCTAGTAAATTGATCAAACGGATCAGTGTACTTTTACCTGCACCACTATAGCCTATAATTCCGAAGATACTTCCATCTGGAATCGTCAGATTAATATTGTCTAAGGCGTGAATAGTTTGGCCTTTAAGCTGATAATGTTTACTAATATTTTTAAATTCAATCATAACGTCAAGAACTATTAAAAATGAAAAACAGGCAAATTAAATTTGCCTGTTAAAAATACAGAAGTCTAGAATTATTGAGCTTCTGTGAGATATGTCGTTGGTTTATCAACATTAACTTTAGTGCCACCAAAGTTCTCTTTCACATATTGCTTAACCGCATCTGTATGATATAGCTGACCTACCTTTTGCAATACAGGATCATTCTGACGGCCTTCAGCTACAGCCAGTACATTCACATTCATTTTTGTACTTTGATCGATTGGCTCGTAGTAAATCGCATCTTTTAATACGTTCAAACCACCTTCCATTGCTAAGGTGTTGCCTAATACAATGGCATCCACTTCATCTTTCACACGTACCGCAGTTGCCATTTGAATCGGTTTGATGGTGATTTGTTTAGGATTCTCAGTTACATCAGAAGTAGTGCCTTTGACATTGTCAAATTGAGGTTTTAACTTTACTAAACCAGCAGATTGCAATAATAAAAGGGCACGTGATTCATTAGCACCATCGTTTGGAATTGCAATGGTCGAACCTGTTTTGAAATCATTTAAATTTTTAACTTTGCTTGAGTAAATCCCCATTGGCTCAAGATAAGTCGTAGATAATGGCGCAATTTTTTGAGTATTGGCATCATTGTATGCAACCATATATGCATATGATTGGAAGGCATTGATATCAATCTCTTTATTGGCTACCGCAGTGTTCATTGAAACATAATCAGTAAAGTTTTTAACATCTAACTTTAAACCTGCAGCTTCAGTTTCTGGCAATTTTGCAATGAACTTCCAGATATCTGCATCTGAACCTGTAGAAGCGATTGTAATGGTTTGAACTGAATCTTTATTCGTGTTGTTTGCAGCGGTTTCTGGAGCATCTTGTTTTGAGCATCCAGCGATACCCACTGATAGGCCCAAAACTAAACCAAGAATTTTCTTCATGATATTTCCTGAGTATGTTGAAACGATCTTCAACTTACATATGCAGTGAGGTGAATAGTGAAATGAACTGTCCTTGTTTCAAGAGCACTTCAAGCTATTCATCTGTTAGAGATAATTCGGTATTTAGCTATCAATTATTTAAGCATTGATAACAAAAAAGTTGGTTGATGATAACAATTTTTTTTTATTCAATATAGTGATGTTAATGAACTAGCTTAGCATAAAGCGTCATATACAATTTATGAGAATGTATAAATAAACTTTAAATATCATACTTATAATTTGAGTGTTTAAAATTAGAAAGACCCGTTATCAGCCGAACACCTTATAATGATTTAATATATCAATATGAAAAATATGGATTTAATTTAATTTAGAAATTTGCTTGGTAAGATCATTATTGTATTTCTGCCGATATTGGCTAGGGGGCATACCAAACCAACGCTTGAATGCTCGTCTGAAATTTGAGGCATCGTGATAATTAAGAAGCATACCAATTGTTTCAATCGTGAGTTGCGTATGCTCAAGAAAATAAGTACTTTGTTGTGCAAGCACCTGATCTTTGACTTCTTTAAAGGTTAAACCTTCTTTTTCTAAATGACGAGCTAAGGTTCGCTTGCTCATGAATAATGAAGCGGCAATCTCAGATTCATTTTTGGGATCTGATAAATGCTCAATCAGTATTTTTTTGACACGAAACTGATAAGTATTTTGGGGTGTAAGAAGTTCCTTAAGTACATTTTCACATTGTTTTTTTGCAATCAGATAGTTCTCCTGACTTGCTGAAGCATTCGGGATTTCACACACAGATAAGGGTATCTGAATGCCATCAAAAGATTTTGAAAATGCGAAATCACATTGAAAAATTTTTGTATAAGCAGCATGGTAAGCCGGTTTAGGGTAGCTAAAAAGCAACTTCGCCTCAGTTAATGGCTTACCTAAAATAAATTCAGCACACTCTTTAAATACCACCATGCAAGACTCGATCATGCTTTGATATACAAGAGTGGAGCAATCGATATTAAAGTGAATTTTACAATTCATCTGCTGATCACTCTTTTCGAGAATGACTTCTGCAAATCCAATCCGAGTTGGTAGATAATGTTGAATCGCTTCAAGTGCAGCATAGAGGTTTGGGCAACTGTGCATCAAAAAGCCCATTGCGCCATGAGTCGTGGGTTTAAGGCGATGTCCAAGTTCTAAACCGAAATCGGGAACATCTGTCATGTTCAATGCATTTTCAAATATACGAATAAAATCAGATGCTGAAATCCGAGAATCTTCTTGTTGAATAAATTCAGCAGTCAGTGATGTGCCATTCAATAAAGTTGGGAATACACGCAGCCCACCTCCCAATTGTTGCGCAATAATTCTGATATAGGCGCAGGGAATCAATGCCCGAATTGCATTATCGTCCTGATTGCTATGTTCTATTCCTTTAGACATCATACTCAAGTCCAGATAGCGTGATATTGATCTTTCTTAAATCTAGCCTCATTAGAGCTGCTAATTTGGATAAAAAGAATGTCAAAAAATGACTTATTAATGTCAAAAAATGACCTGATTGTGTATTTTTAAAATTCTATGCTCAAACACAGATCATCAGCTTAATGGAATAAAGGCTGAATATAAATTTAATGATGAGATCACATAGGACACATTGTCATGAATAATTTAGTCAAAAAAATGAATGCTGTTCGAGTAGATTTGGTGAATTTTAGCGCTCGCTATATTCCCTTAGAAAATCATATCAAAGCTGCCCATGTATACCATAAATTAAAAAGTAGCCTATTCAAGAATCCTGATTTTGATCAAATTGAAGAAATTCAACTTCCAGATCCAAATGTTTGCCCCTTACAAGAGCTTGATGTCAGTAGCCCTTTTTTATACAAGCAAGGTGTATGGAAGGATACTTTTAAGCGATTACGGAAAGATGCGCCGATACATTATCAATCAAACAGTTTATTTGGTCCTTTTTGGTCGATGACACAGTACGAAGATGTCATGTACGTTGATAAAAATCATCAGCTCTTTTCTTCAGAACCGATCATTATGTTGGGTGAGCAACCGCAAGGATTAGAGCTTGAAATGTTTATTGCGATGGATCCACCGAAGCATGATATTCAGCGTAAAGCAGTGCAGGGGGTTTTTGTACCTAAGAACTTAAAAGACATGGAAAGCTTGATTCGGACACGTACCCAAGACGTACTTGATCACTTGCCTTTAAATGAAGCTTTCGACTTTGTAGATCGAGTTTCAATTGAACTGACCTCAAGAATGTTGGCGACATTGTTAGATTTTCCTTACGAAGAACGCCGTAAATTGGTGTATTGGTCTGAAATTGCATCTTCATCCCCAGGTACGACAGGCGGTACGATGACCATTGAAAATACTTTTGATGGTTTAAAAGAGATGGTGAGAGATTTGTCTCAACTCTGGCATGATAAGGCTGCACGTATAAAAGCAGGTGAGGCTTCAAGTTTTGACTTGATGAGTATGCTTATTCGGAGTGATGAAACAAAGGATCTGATTCAGCGGCCATTAGAGTTTCTGGGGAATTTGGCATTATTAATCGTAGGCGGGAATGATACGACTCGTAACTCGATGTCGGGCGGGGTTTATGCAATGCATTTGTTCCCTCAGGAATTAGACAAGCTGAAGAATAATCCTGATCTGTTGCCTAATATGGTTAGTGAGATTATTCGTTGGCAGACACCATTGGCGTATATGCGCCGTGTAGCGACTCAAGATCTAATTTATAAAGGTCAGTATATCCGCAAAGGTGACAAAGTTGTTATGTGGTATGCGTCTGCTAACCGTGATGAAACTGTGTTTGAAAATGCGGATGAATTTCGTATTGATCGTGAAAATGTGAAAAAACATCTATCATTTGGTTATGGAATTCATCGCTGTATGGGTAGTCGTTTGGCTGAGATGCAATTGTCCATCCTGTGGGAGGAAATTCTACAGCGTTATGACAGAATTGAAGTGCTTGAGGAGCCTGAGATTGTTCAGTCTAATTTTGTTCGTGGGTATTCTAAGATGATGGTAAAGCTGCATCCAAAGTTAGAATCTAAATAGTCCAAAATCCCTCATATTAGATGAGGGATGTTTTTATGTATCGTGAAAAAGAGGTTGGATTTGATCATAAATTATAACTCAAGCATCTACACACATTTGGATAAATGGAGCAGTGTCAGCGTCTTGCCGTTGGCCGAAGATGAGGCGAGGGGTTTGCAGAAAAATTTTCATATAGATAGGAATTAATAAATGATATTTTATTAGATTGTAGAAAGTTAAATATTTATAAGCTAAGAAAATGTTCACAGAAATTCATCAGTTTTTTGAAGAAAATTTGAAAGATTATTCTAATTTAAATCAAAATGATTTAATTATTGAAACGAAAATGATTAGTTTTGCTAAAGATAGAGGGATTTCTATAGCTGGGGTGGTAAAAGGTGATCCGAGTAGGTTTATTGAATTAGGTTGGTTAACTGTAGATAGCAATAACTTATTTCATCCATTTAGAATATATCCATTTTTGAGGGCAGTACAGCTATGTAAGCTAAGACACACTGTAACCTCATCAATTAATCGTGATTCATTTCAGGATTTTTTAAGGCGTGTAAGTGACTCTTTACCTTCTTTAGAGTTAATTGAAGCTGAAGTAAAGCTAGCTAATCAAATTAGTAATTTAGCTATACTCTTAGAACCAATATATTGGCCTAAGATCACGAATAAAACAAAACTTAGATTTCCATATTGCTCAACTCCAGAAGAGTTTGATGAGACATTATTTCCTTATAAAAATAAAATTTTAGCTTATGTTAAGACTTTGGATATCGAAACTTGGCGGTCAAATCATGAAAAATTAAGAATAGGAGCTGCAAAACTCGATGATAACTATGAATTGTATATGATGCTCCGTTTAGCACCTTGGACTAAAAGGGAAAAAATCACCGGGAATATTGGTGGTGCTTTGTGGCTTAGACATATTGCTGAAGTTATACGATTAGCATTTCAAGAAGCGCATGGTGTTCAATGGGCTGAAGAATATGAAGCATTTGGTTTTTGGCACGAAGGTGCTAGAACAAAATTATATGGATCAGAAAGGCCGATTGAAAATGGACTCACCACTAGACCTCGCCTTGCTTTCGAATTTGGATTACACACTGGTAGCACAATAAGATGGTATTTAGAGGGCGAAACTGAGTATCAAGCGGCATTACATATTTTACCAAAAGCTGCTCTTGCTGGTATTGAATTCATTAATTTAAAAGGTGTTTTTCAGGAAAATGCAAATGCACCAATGCGACTCGAAGATCATTTGAAAAGTGACAGAGAATTAAAAAGATTCAGCTTTATTTCTTTTGATGGTGATGTCTCAAGAAATGTTAGCTTTTTTGGAAAACAATTAGAAAAAAATAATATTGTTGGTTACATCAATGTTAATTATCCTGATTTTGAGTTTGAAAACTTTACATTAAATGAGCTTATTGAAATAGCAATTTCATTAGATGAAAAGCTAGGGTTTAATTCTGAGAGATTGAGATCAGGAGATAGAGAAAGTATTAAGTCTGGGAAAGCCTTTGAAAAATATTATAGAGAATATTCAGATCGTAAAAATTCATTAAAAGGTAAGGAGTGGGGTGAAGCTTTAGCTAGCTACGCTTTAGATAATCCATTAAAAGAAGATACTAATCAGAGACGTACTTTCCTACAAACTATAGATCAAATTTTACATGCAAGACGAGTTTTATATGATTATCAGTATGATGCTTTTAAAATAGATTTAAATGATTTTAAAATTAAAGAGAAAGATGAATCTATATGAAATGTAAAAAACCCCGCACTCAGCGGGGTTTTTTATACTTAAAGATAATTAAGCATTTTCACGAGCAATCGCACGGTAACCAATATCTTTACGATATTGAACACCGTCGAAAGTCACTTTCTGGCAAAGCTCTAACGCTTTTGCTTGTGCTTCACCAATGGTATTACCAAGAGCAGTCACGCAAAGTACACGACCACCAGCAGTTACGATATCACCATTCTCATTGGCTTTCGTACCTGCATGGAACACTTTCGCATCTGCCATTTCCGTATCTAAACCAGAAATCACGTCGCCATTGCTAGACGTTTCAGGGTAGCCACGTGACGCAAGTACGATACCAACCGTTTTACGCTCATCCCATTCGGCTTCTGCAGGAAGTTTACCTTCAATACCTGCTTCAACTAAATCAACTAAAGATGATTTTAAACGCATCATGATCGGTTGAGTTTCAGGGTCACCAAAACGACAGTTGAACTCGATTACTTTAGGCTGACCTTGTTCATCAATCATCAAACCTGCGTATAAGAAACCTGTATAAACGTGCCCGTCTTTTTTCATACCTTCAACGGTAGGACGCATCACTTCATTCATGGTTTTTTCAAAAACTTCAGCCGTTACAACAGGGGCAGGAGAGTAAGCACCCATACCACCAGTATTAGGACCTTGGTCACCTTCAAAGATACGTTTGTGATCTTGTGAAGTTGCCATTGGTAAGATGTTATCGCCATCAATCATACAAATGAAAGATGCTTCTTCACCTGCCAAGAATTCTTCAATGACAACGCGTGAACCTGCATCACCAAATTTGTTGCCTGCAAGCATGTCATCAATTGCATCGAATGCTTCTTGATTGGTCATCGCAACGATCACGCCTTTACCAGCAGCAAGACCATCAGCTTTGATCACGATCGGCGCACCATTTTTCTCAACAAATGCCTTAGCAGCATCGACTTCTGTGAACACGTCATAGAAAGCCGTTGGGATGTTGTGACGTTTCAGGAAGTGCTTCGCAAATGCTTTAGAGCCTTCTAATTGCGCTGCAAATTGGGTAGGACCCCAAATTTTCACACCTGCAGCGCGACAAGCATCGACTACACCATTTACAAGCGGTGCTTCAGGACCGACAACAATCAGGTCCACGGCATTATTTTTTGCAAAGTCGATAATGGCAGGGTTATCTAAAATGTTAAGTGCTACATTTTCACATTTTGGTTCAGTTGCTGTGCCCGCATTACCCGGTGCAACGAAAACTTTAGCTACTTTTTCATCTTGAGCGATTTTCCATGCTAACGCATGTTCACGACCGCCATTACCCAAAACTAAAATATTCATCGGTTCATACTCCATGAATCGAAAATGACATAAAGTCCTCAACTAAATGAATAGAAGAGGACTTTAGGCAAGATTAAAAATCTCTTATCAGTGTTATAGGTGACTTATGAGAAGTCATCATGACACGAACCATTAATTAATGACGGAAATGACGCATGCCAGTGAACACCATTGCAATACCTGCTTCGTCAGCAGCAGCAATCGTTTCTTCATCTCGCATTGAACCACCCGGTTGGATGATACATTTGATACCTGCTTTAGCAGCGTTATCAATACCATCACGGAATGGGAAGAATGCGTCAGATGCCATTACTGCACCTTCAACGACTAAGCCTGCATGTTCAGCTTTGATCGCAGCAATACGAGCAGAGTTTACACGGCTCATTTGACCTGCGCCCACACCAATCGTTTGACGGTTTTTAGCATAAACAATCGCGTTTGATTTAACGTATTTCGCAACTTTCCAAGCAAAGATCATGTCATCAATTTCTTGTTCAGTTGGGGCACGTTTCGTCACAACTTTAAGATCATCTTTAGTAATCATACCTAAGTCTTGATCTTGAACGAGTAAACCGCCGTTTACACGT
This sequence comes from Acinetobacter sp. ANC_7512, assembly GCF_056779935.1. NCBI lineage: Bacteria > Pseudomonadati > Pseudomonadota > Gammaproteobacteria > Moraxellales > Moraxellaceae > Acinetobacter > Acinetobacter sp. ANC_7512. The sequence goes on from NZ_JBWYIX010000001.1 coordinate 89,262, forward strand.
TTGTAGTCCATTTGTGGAGCACGTTCGTCAATTGCTGGTAATTCGCCACATACAAGTACACGTACGTTTTTCTTCGCACCAGTCACTTCTAATACACCTTCAGCAACGCTTGGTGCAATAATCACTTCAACAAATTGACGATCAACAATAGCTTGTGCAGTTGCAACGTCTAATTCACGGTTAAACGCAATGATGCCACCGAATGCAGATTCTGGGTCAGTTGCATAAGCTAAATCATATGCAGCTTTAATGCCGTCTAAAGAGACTGCAACGCCACATGGGTTTGCGTGTTTTACGATTACACATGCAGGTTTTGCAAATGATTTAACACATTCAAGTGCTGCATCAGTATCGGCAATGTTGTTATAAGATAATTCTTTACCTTGCAACTGTTTAGCAGTAGAAACAGAAGCTTCAGTTGCAGCAGGGTCAACATAGAATGCAGCAGATTGATGTGGGTTTTCACCGTAACGTAAATCTTGAGCTTTATTTAATTGCGTATTGAATGTACGTGCAAATTGATCAGCTTGACCTTCTTCTTTACCAACGCGAGCGCCTAAGTAAGATGCGATCATACCGTCGTACTGAGCAGTATGTTCAAATGCTTTAACTGCTAAGTCGAAACGAGTTGCATAAGAAAGTGAGCCTTCAGCTTTAAGCTCAGCAACTACAGTCGCATAGTCAGATGCATTTACAACGATACCTACAGACGCATGGTTTTTCGCAGCAGCACGAACCATCGTTGGACCACCGATGTCGATATTTTCAATCGCATCAGCAAGTGAGCAGTTAGGTTTTGCAACAGTTGCAGCAAATGGATAAAGGTTTACCACAACTAAATCGATCGCATCGATGTTGTGTTCAGCCATCACAGCTTCATCTAGACCACGACGAGCCAAGATACCACCGTGGATTTTCGGATGAAGTGTTTTTACACGTCCGTCCATCATCTCTGGGAAACCAGTGTGCTCTGAAACTTCGACTACAGCAATATTGTTGTCACGTAACAACTTATAAGTACCGCCAGTAGATAAAATTTCTACCCCTAGAGCAACAAGGTCTTGGGCAAATTCAACAATGCCTGTTTTATCAGAAACAGAGATTAATGCGCGTTTAATAGTCATGATTTAGTCACAGTTATCAAGAATTAAAACAAAAAAGCTAAATAGCAGGTAAAAAAAATGCCCGCGGAAGCCGCAAGCATTTTATCATTTATTCACTCATTAAACCGTGAGCTTTCAACTTTTTACGTAAAGTACCACGGTTAAGGCCTAGAATCTCAGCAGCGCGAGTCTGGTTGCCACGTGTATATTCTAACACTACAGATAAAAGAGGTTTCTCCATTTCTGCTAAAACCATGTCATAAACTTGAGATGGTTGCTCGCCTTGCAATTGTGCAAAATAATGGCGAACTGCGCGATCTACGTGAATACGAAGAGCGACATCAGATTGTGCAGTAAAAATAGGAGATTTGCTATTCATGCGAGTTAATCCGAGAATCAATAATCACTTAGGGTAAAAGTGATTTTGTGGTCAAAATAAAAAAACGAGCTCCGTTTTAGGTCCTAAAACGGTCGACTCTAAAACAAGAACAATTAGCTTGCCACAACTAGAGCAATTGAGTGAAAAATAAGCGTAACAATAGTTTAATATTTGTTACGGTTCCACATAAAACAAAAAACATCCCTGATGCGCTGAATAAAAAAATTAAGCACATGAACAGAACTGTATTTATTTTGAGAAATTGCGAGGAGTTTGCGGTACAAAGCTTTCGTGGCGCGTATCATACCATTGTCTATGAAAAAGTGAGCAAGAAAACTACATTTTTTTTAATTTTTTTATCGTTTTTTTTGATCTTATGGTCGTATAACTTCCAATTTATAATTGTCAAACTCAGATTGGGAAAAATTTATACTAAATTTGAAACCAAATGGACTGTCTTGAGGAATTCGTGTAATTCCATGCAAACTTTCTACTAAATATTCATTGGGTGCTTTAATAGCGGATGAAATCAGCTTCCCTTGTTGATAAATGCTTATTTTCAACAGAGGCAGTTTTAACCCTTTGCTATATTGGTTCACCAAGTGACCTGAAAAAACAGTAGATATCGCTGATGTTGACTCAATATTGAGGTCTTGTACTTTTATATGGGTATAGCGTTCATCGAGCGTGTCACAATTAAATAAATTACATGCTGATATAAATGCCTGATTTAGCGCAGGTGAGCGTTGCAATACATTTGGGTTAAACCATAAAAATTGAAAAACCAGTAATAACGCTAAAATTGTATTTACGATCGCCCATGTCGCAATATAAAGCCTAGTTCTTGGTTTCGATTGGCTATTGGCATGGATTGATGATGAAAGATTTAAAGAAGGGTAGTTGGTAATCGGATCATGATTGAAAGTATTTAAGTTATTTAAATAGGTACGCAAGTTTATGTTTGAATTTGCAACTTTACGATCGAAAATATCCAATAGGTGTTGTTCTTGTTTGGGTTCAATCACATCTTCAGATGGTGTTGTACTGTCTTGGACTTCTGTGATTAAAGGCTCAACCACTTTCGGTTGAGGATTGAATAGATGTAGAAGCGCATTAAACTCAGCAGAACATTTAGGACAACAAACCATACCCTCGGCAACAGTTAACTGGGTGACTGATACCTTGTAAATTGTGGAGCAATTTGGGCAGCGGGTTTGTTTATCACTCATATCTTAAATTAAGCTCTACTTATTTATGGCGTTTCCCAGAAAGACGGTACCAATTTTCATCACGCTTTTCTTTGTCTAATATATCAAAAAATTCAGCATAAACACGAGAAACATCATCAACTTGCTCTTCAATAATACCGGCTAGTGCGAATTCACCCTCAGGTTGAATGAGTGTTGAAAACTCCTCAGCAAGTGCCATCAGTGGGCCAGCAAGAATATTTGCGACAAATACATCTGCCTTTTGCTCACCGAGTGCTTGATTAAATTCTTCAGGTAAGCCGACATATAAATTTTCGAGCACGCCATTTAATTCAGCATTTTGTTGTGTAGCGAGTACAGCTTGAGGATCAATATCTGTTGCATATACTTTTTTTGCACCAAGCAGTAGGGCAGCAACACCTAGAATGCCAGAACCACAGCCGTAATCGATGACGATTTTGTCTTTTACATCGGTTTTACCTAACCATTGTAGGCAGAGGAATGTTGAAGCATGATTACCTGTACCAAAAGCTAGGCCTGGATCTAATTTAATATTGACCGCATCCGCTTCAGGTGCTTCCATCCACTCAGGCACGATCCAATATTTTTCACCAATTTGAATTGGCTCATATGCATCCATCCAAGTGCGTTCCCACTCTTGATCTTCGATAAACTCATAACGTAAAGGCGCTTCAGGCATCTGGTCTTTAATGAAAGTTTCTAGTGCGACGACATCGATTTCTTCATCATCTTCTTGAGCGTAAATACCCGTTACGATGACTTTGTTCCAAAGCGGAGTCTCACCTGGAAGTGGTTCTAATAACGCTTGATCTTCTGCATCATCTAGCGTCACACTGACTGCACCAAGAGATAATAATAATGTTTCAGTAAAATCAACTTGTGCTTGATCGACAGTAATATGGATTTGTAACCACTTCACAGTAAAAAAACCTAAATATGCAATACGAGAGTTAGCATTGTACTGTATTCGCTTTAAGAATGCAGATAAAACCTGAAGCATAAATAAAGGCACGATTACAGTGCCTTTAAGATGAGTGGGTTAACTCAATTAATATCAGTTAATTTGTGAGTGGTTTCGAGTTAACTCAGCCGGATGGTCTAATGGTGCAAAACGATTCAGCAACATGCCGAAAATAGCAGCGAAGATATACATAAAGATTGAATAAACAGCTGCTGGCATCGCAATTTCGCTGCTATTCATTATCGTGATTGCAATCGCCATGGCCAAAGTACTGTTATGGATACCAATTTCAAAAGCACACGCTCTTGCTTGAAAACTCGGTACACCAAAGAAGCGTGGTAGAAAATAACCAACGCTAAGACTTGCGATACAAAATAACGCTGTTGCCAAACCAATTTGAGCAAGATAATTCATAATGTTGGCACGTTCAGAAAGTACTGCACCGACAATAATTAACACTAAGAATACAACGGCAAAAATACGCACTGGTTTTTCTAGTTTAGTTGCAACATTTGGAAATTTGTAGCGCACAAACATACCGAGGGCAACTGGAATAAGAATAATGGCGAACACTTGTAAAATTTTACTAAATTGCAGACCAATTTGAGTTGAATCCTGAATGAAATGTGTGATTGCAAAATTCACGATCAGCGGCAAGGTCACTGCAGCAATAATGGCATTAATCGCAGTCAAGGTGATGTTGAGCGCAACATCACCTTTATATAAATAGCTAAACAGATTGGCTGTCGCACCCCCTGGTGAGGCAGCAAGCAACACTAAGCCGACAGCCAAGTAAGGCGTAAGATTGAGTATTTTACATATAATAAATGCAACGCCAACCAAAATGACGAGTTGGGAAAATAATGCGATGAGCACTGCTTTAGGGTGTTTGCGAACGCGTAGAAAATCTTGAACAGTGAGTTCAAGTCCTAAACCCGCCATCACAATTGCAAGTGCTAAAGGTAAAAAAATCGTGAGGATCCCTGTGTCCATAAATTCATCCTGAATTTTGTTGTGTTATATGTAAATAGATCGTTATTTTTAATTTGGTTTTATCGTTATCAATAAATAAAAGCAACCAATTTTTCAATTGGTTGCATAAATGGTCGAATTTAAAAAAAATTGGGTTAAGACGCTTTTGGCATCGGTGGCGCATATCCGAGTGCACATTTGCCTTTATATTCTTGACCTTCAATATTCACGGAAACACTCGCTGCATCAGACTTACAAGCTGAATTAAGCTGCTCTTCATTTCCTTTCAAATCTTTACTTTGGGTAGGGAAAAATTGAGTTTGGCAAGTACCATTCCAAATGATTCCTTTATACGGGAAACTGACAGCATCACCTTCGCTTTTACCCTTACATACGCTTTGGAATTGTTTGGCATTATAGGCATTATCAACTTTGTCATTCGCAATACTCATACTACTTACGCTTAGACCCAAACAACATAACATTGACATCGTAAATAACTGGACTTTCATGTTCGTATACTCTTGTTAAAAAATATGACATGAATATGTTGAAAAAATAGTCAAATCAATGGAAGGGCAATGCTGTAAATAAATTTTCTAAATTGTTAAAAAATCACTTAAATCTGCAAAATTTATAAATTTTAATATCAAAATGGTTTATATTATTGGACTTCAAAAAAATTAGAATTAAATCGTTCTCGATTGTCTCAAGGCAAACAAAATTTGCTATAATTTTCTGTCATTATTTTTATCTCCTCATATACCACTATGCATTATCCTAAAGTTTACGATGTCATTGTTATCGGTGGCGGACACGCTGGTACAGAAGCAGCGCTTGCTGCGGCACGTATGGGTCGACAGACTTTACTCTTAACTCATAATATTGAGACTTTAGGGCAGATGAGCTGTAACCCAGCGATTGGTGGTATTGGTAAATCACACCTCGTTCGCGAAATTGATGCCTTAGGTGGTGCGATGGCACTCGCAGCAGACAAGGGTGGTATTCAGTTCCGTATTCTGAACTCACGTAAAGGTGCTGCAGTTCGTGCAACGCGTGCGCAGGCTGACCGTGTACGTTATAAAGCGGCTATTCGCGAAACATTAGAAAACCAAGCCAATCTTGATATTTTCCAACAAGCAGCAGATGATCTCATTGTTGACGGCGATACCGTTAAAGGTGTGGTAACACAAATGGGGATTCGCTTTGATGCGAAAACTGTCGTGTTAACCGCTGGTACATTCTTGGGTGGCGTGATTCATGTTGGTCTTGAGAAATCAAGCGGCGGTCGTGCAGGTGATCCACCTTCAATTTCTTTAGCGCACCGTTTACGTGAGCTTCAATTGCCAGTAGGTCGTTTAAAAACAGGTACGCCACCACGTATTGATGCACGTTCTGTAGATTTCTCTGTGATGACACCACAGCCGGGTGATTTCCCATCACCAACGATGTCATTTATGGGGGATGCATCTATGCACCCAGAGCAAGTCAACTGCTATATCACCCATACCAACGAAAAAACTCATGATATTATTCGTGGCGGCCTAGACCGTTCACCGATGTATACTGGTGTGATTGAAGGTGTAGGACCACGTTACTGTCCGTCAATCGAAGATAAAATTCATAAATTTGCCGATAAAGATTCTCACCAAGTATTCTTAGAGCCTGAAGGCCTAGATACACATGAACTTTATCCAAATGGTATTTCTACATCTTTACCGTTTGATGTCCAGTTTGAATTAGTACGCTCAATCCGTGGCATGGAAAATGCGCATATCCTGCGCCCGGGTTATGCCATTGAGTATGATTATTTCAACCCACAAGCTTTGAAATTCACTTTAGAGACTAAAGCGATTAATAACTTGTACTTTGCGGGTCAAATTAACGGTACGACAGGTTATGAAGAAGCCGGTGCACAGGGTTTACTTGCAGGTTTGAATGCTGCACGCCGTGCGTGGGATCAAGAACAATGGACACCGAAGCGTGATGAAGCGTACATGGGTGTATTGGTCGATGACTTAATCACTTTAGGTACGAAAGAACCTTACCGTATGTTTACCTCACGTGCGGAATACCGTTTGATGCTTCGTGAAGATAATGCAGACCAACGTTTGACACCAATCGGTCGTGAAATGGGTCTTGTGGATGACGAGCGTTGGGCAGCGTACTGCGAAAAAATGGAAGCGGTTGAGCGTGAAACAGGTCGTTTACAACATCTTTGGGCTGCACCTAACAATCTAATGGGTAAAAAATTCGTTGAAATGACAGGTGCGGATCTTTCTAAAGAATGTTCTGCGATTGATTTGTTGAAACGTCCAAACATTACTTTTGCTCAAATTGCGGAACTTACTGGTTCTGATGTTTCTGCTCAAGTAGGTGACCAAATTGAGATTGCGGTGAAATACGAAGGTTATATCAACCGTCAGCATCAGGATGTTGCACAAATGAAGCGTCTTGAAGAAACCAAGATTCCAGCTGATTTTGATTATGACGTAGTATCTGGTTTATCTCGTGAAATTACTTTGAAACTCAAAGAAGTTCGCCCTGAAACTCTCGCTCAAGCAAGTCGTATTCCGGGCGTTACACCTGCTGCTGTTCAATTGGTGATGATTACGATTCGTAAGAATGCACAAACTAAAAAATCTGCTTAAGCCTGTTGCAGTCCAAAAAACCCGCTTGATGCGGGTTTTTTTGATCCTCATATAACGATTTATTCATAAATAAGATAAATAATTTATTATTTACGTTTAACAAGAATAGAGATTAATAAAGAAATTATGATTATTTCTCAATCCAAGTTGATGTCGTTATATTGATTCTACGTTCACAACAAAGAGGAAAGGCCATGACGATGAAGCGTATTCGTTATAATGGTTATGAAATTGCATGCTGCACGATGTAAATCATAATCCAACGACATTGAAAAGTGTACGTGGGCTAAAGGGGAGTTTAGTTCACGTATTTAAACTCAACACAATAAGAAATCAGCGCAATACTGAAAATATGATAATAAAAAATCTTCAGAGCCAATTTGGCTCTTTTTTAATTTTCAATTTCATGAACGGCGTTAAATACATCGAGCGGTTCAATACGAATGATTTTTTTGCCGAAGCTTCTGAGCCACCAAACCAATTGTGAAGTAAATGGCACATTAGCCACCACTTTAAAGAGATCATCGGATACTTGTGTGATGGATTGATCTTTACTGAGTTGGCTTTCGGAAAAGTAAAGTGCATCAGCTTTATTCATAAAGAGTTCGAGTTGAACGAGCTCAGTGGGTTTATTGAAATCAACTCTGAAGCCGAGCGCACCAGATTCAATGTAAGCATCAATATCAAAGTCAACAGGGTGTAAGGCGCGTTGCTCTAGAACTTTTGCAGATTTAAAACGATGTAAAGCAAAGGTTTGAACTTCTGATTTGTCATGTCGAGTACAAATCAAATAAATGATTGAACCCTTTTGAACCAATGCAAGCGGGTTTAAGGTATAACTACGTTCTTCACTTTCAGGTCCACGCGCACGATATATGCATTCGATCTGTTTATCTTGCAATAGACCTTCATAAATGGCTTGCTGCGCATGTTTCTCTACAACAGGAGGGATCAAGGGCTGGCTTGCTGGGACAATACGAACTCGGTTAATCCACTGACGTACATTGTTTTGTGTAGATAAGCTGCGTTTTGCAAGCTCGAACCAAGGGTTCATTTCCTCAATTAAGCTTGGAGGAAGCAAATGCTTCAAATGCTCTTCAACCATCATGAAGGTGACGGCTTGTGAGCTGGTCATATGCGGCAAGCTTTGAATTGGGGCATCTGATCGCCAACGCCAACCTTGTGGTACAGTTTTATTACTCTCAATAGGAAATCTTTGAGAAATTTGATTTAAATCACGTTGAATGGTTCTTAAACTGATTTCAATACCTTCTCTTTGCAGGGTCTCTTGCAACTCTCGTGTACCCATCCATTTGCCAGTGGTTAAACGTGAAAGAATTTGCCACTGTCGATATAAGCTATTCGATGTTTCTTTTTCTTGAGAGGACATAATCAACTAATGAATAAAGAGAAAATATTTTTCAAACACACAATAAAAAATCTTTAAGAGATAAGCAAGCATGGAAAGTGAAGCTGTTGAGTATATTTCGATACATCTTTAGGCCATTTTTCGTTGTGAATGCTTCAAAAATGGGGCATTAATAGATGAATAGGTAAATTTTTGGCATTGAAATTGCTTAATTTTGTTTACAATTGATAACAATTAAGAGGTATGTATGCTAAAAGAGGAAAAAGATAACACTTCAATTCTCGCAAATTTTAAGGCTGATCATACCGTCGAAGCTTTTGAAAAATCTAAGCAGATCGAAGTTAAACAAAACAGCACTGCGTACTTGTTCGATCAACTTAAATCTGAATTTTATAATGAACTTTTAGATGACAAAACGATTGGCTTAGAGGCATCTAGCAAAATCGAAAATTGGTTATGTGAAAGAAGCTTGGATGAGCTGAAATCTTTAAATCATCAAGCGAAGGAACATTTCCTCTATCAGGGCATTACATTTACAGTCTATGGTGATGCTGAGGGTACAGATCGTATTATTCCTTATGACTTAATTCCACGTGTAATTGCCAAACAACAATGGCACAAAATAGAGCAAGGCTGTGCACAAAGAGTGCAAGCATTGAACTTTTTTTTAGATGATATTTACCATAATCAGGCGATTTTAAAAGATGGTTTAGTGCCTGAGCTGCAAGTGCTCACTCATGAGGCATACCAACCATTGATGTATAAACATTCATTGAAAGGTAAAGTTTATAGTCAAATTAGCGGAATCGATATTATTCGTGATCAGCAAGGTGACTTCTTTGTATTAGAAGACAATTTAAGAACACCATCAGGCGTGTCTTATATGTTGGAAAGTCGAAAAATTAGTGAAAAAATGATGCCCGAACTTTGTAAGTCATCAAATTTACAAGGTGTAGAGCAATACCCACAACTTTTAAGACAAATACTCGAGGAAAATGCTGAAGTAGATAATCCATTTATCGTGGTGCTTACACCGGGTCGATATAACAGTGCATATTATGAGCATTGCTTCCTCGCACGTGAGATGGATGTTCCTCTAGTTACAGGTCAGGATTTATTTGTTGAAAATGCTAAGGTCTATGCCAAAACCGTTTGGGGTAAAAAACAAGTCGATGTAATTTACCGACGCCTAGATGATGGATTTCTTGATCCATTGTGTTTTATGCCAGACAGTACATTAGGTGTACCTGGCCTAATGTCTGCATACTTACAACACAATGTCGTGATTGCAAATGCGCCTGGCACGGGGGTAGCAGATGACAAATCAATCTATCCTTATGTCGATAAAATGATTGATTACTATCTAAACCAGAAGCCAATTTTAAATAACGTACCGACTTACCAATGTCGTGAACGTGAAGAACTCGATTATGTACTTTGTAATTTAGAAAAGTTAGTGGTTAAAGAGGCGCAAGGTTCAGGCGGTTATGGCATGTTAATTGGTCCTAAAGCGACCGAACAAGAAATTGAACAATTTAGATTAAAGTTAATTGCACAGCCGCATGCTTACATTGCACAACCAACTTTAGCGCTTTCAGTCGCTCCCACTTTAACTGAATTCGGCATCGCTGAACGCCATATTGATTTAAGACCGTTTATTTTAAGTTCACCGTATCGTACAGAAATCGTGCCGGGAGGTTTAACCCGAGTTGCGATGCAAGAAGGGGCATTAGTTGTAAATTCATCGCAGGGTGGTGGCATTAAAGATACGTGGGTTATAGATCCGCTACATTCATAAATATACAACCAGGAGCTTGTCATGATTATATTAAACAGCAATGCACAAAATATTTACTGGGTTGGCCGTTATTTATCTCGTATTCAACATTTATGTGGTCAGTTTCCATTTCAAGATGATGTTCAAGCATTGCAGTATGCCCATGCTTTTTGCTTACCTGCTTTTAATGCGTGTTCGCTCAATGAGCTGATTATGAGTAATGATCAGCCAGCTTCTTTTTTTCAACAATTTGAATATGTGAAAAATAATATTCAAGATTTACGTGGTGTATTGTCAGTTCAGGCTTATTCAGAATTAAAACAGATGGTGGATACAGCGACACAAAATGCAGGATTAATTTGTACTGTTGTTGATGAGTGTAGCGATATTCTAGAAGCTGAAAATGAAGACATTTTTCTGTTTTTTAGTCTAGGACAATATTTCGAAAATCTTGATCGTGAAATAAGATTGAATCAGGATGTTAATTCTACAATCAATTCTTTAAGTGTTGTGATTGAACTGTTGAAGTCTAAAGGATGGGACAGCTTAGATGAGGCTTGGCAACATCTTTTAGCGCATCCAAATGCTAATAGCTTTTACCAATTGAATGATCAGGTGCAATGTTTATTTGAGGTGGATGCATGAAATTGATGATTAATCATCAAACCCATTATCAATATACGGAAACGGCAAAAAATAGTATCCAATATATACGAATGTGTCCTCAATGTAATGCTCACCAAAAAGTAGATGTTTGGTCAGTGAGTATTCCTGGTCATACGGTCGAAGCAAAAGATGCCTTTAATAATATTTGGATCACTTCGACTCAACGCTATGCATATCAAAATTTAAGTATTATGGCGCAGGGTATTATTGAAATCGATACAGTTTCAGAACAAGCTATTGAGTCAGAAGTGCCAGTCGGTATTTTTCTACAAATTACCCCAGCGACTCAATGTGATGCTGAAATGAAAGCTTTTGCAGCTCAGCATGTGAGTAAAAAGACTCGTGATGAATTAAAACATTTAAGTTATGCATTGCTTGAGCATATGCCATATATTTCAGATTCTACTCAAGTGAATACTACGGCAATAGATGCATTCCATCATCAACAAGGGGTATGTCAGGATCATACTCATGTATTTGTAGGTATGTGTAGAGAGTTAAATATTCCTGCGCGTTATGTTTCTGGATATCTTTACGTTCCAGAAATGAGTCATTTGGCGAGCCATGCTTGGGCTGAAGCTTATATAGATGGAGTTTGGTATACATTTGATGTTAGCAATCAGCTCTATACGCCAAGTTCACACATTTATATTGCATTAGGGCGTGATTATTGGGACGTTGCACCTATCAGAGGTGTGCGAGAGGCTGGTGGCGTGGAGAGTATGACGACCATCGTTCAGGTATTACCGTGTTAGAACAAAATTTAGAAGAGAGATTTCAATGACCTATTGTTGTGCTATGCGTTTACGTGATGGCTTAATTTGTATCAGTGACACGCGAACAAATGCAGGTGTAGATCATATCTCTGTCTTTCGTAAACTCTATCTTTTCGGTGTTGAGGGTGAGCGTTTTATCAGTATACAAACTGCGGGTAATTTGGCGACGACACAAGCCGTTATAGGACATTTACAGAATCAGCTAGATTTAAAACACGAACCTAATTTGTATAGTGTGAATAGCATGTTCGAGATGGCTGAATTGGTTGGTCATACTTTAAAGCGTGTCATTATGGATGTGACTACTGATCAACTAGAGCAAAGTAATTATCACTGTACGATTTTACTTTCTGGTCAAATTCAAGGGGAGGATATTCAGTTATATAATATTTATCCTCAGGGTAATTTTATCAATGCGACGTCAGATACGCCCTTTTTTCAGATTGGGGAAAGTAAATACGGTAAACCAATTTTAGATCGTGCATTAAATTACAATACTGAATTAGATGAAGCATTAAGATGCGGTTTAATTTCATTTGATTCAACCCTTAGATCTAATGTTTCTGTGGGCTTACCACTGGATGCATGTATTTATAAAAAAGATAGTTTTGCGATTCCATTGTCTAAACGTATTCATGATGATGATCCATATTTCTCATCTATTAGTAAACTTTGGTCAGATACTTTGCGTCAAGGATTAAACGGTTTGCCACGTCCAACAGAAGACTATTGGCAATAATTTTGCTTTATGGTTAAGTTTAGATTAAATTGAGTTGCATTGAATATTAAATCATTACTATAAAAATTAGGGGAAGCAATGCAACAGTTCAGTTATGCGAGTGTGTCAACTGCAGATGCAAGTCGGTTATTGATTGATGTTCGTGAAATCTTGACTGAAGCCCGTCATTTCAATTTTGAGCATCAAATTTCTGGAGCACTTTATTATGCAGATGGGCACTATTTTCAATGTCTAGAGGGTGATGAAGCCACACTAGATATATTGCTGCAAAAGCTTCACAAGGATAAACGCCATCATCAAATTCGCCTATTTCAGCGAAAAAATATTGAAAAAAAACAATTTCAAGAATGGTCTATGAAGTTTGTAGGACGACAAAGTCCAGTGAAGCAGGCTTTAATAGATATGGGATTTAGTCAATTTACGCCAACACAGTTTACTCAAGATCAAGCTGATTATCTAATTCGATTTTTGACACGCGCTCAGGATACGGATTTTAATGAACTACAACGTAATGCTGTTTAGCATTACGTTGATTTAATTCGCTCATTACATTTTGAGACGCTTCGGACGTTGGCTTAATCGACATAACAACTCATAACCAATCGTACCATTCGCTTCAGCAACATCATCCACTAAACGATGTTTACCCCATAATTCTACTGGATCACCAATTTTCGCGTTGAGATCAGTGACATCTATGGCAATCATATCCATGGCAACCCGACCGATCACTGGGGTCAATTGACCTTTAAATGAAACTGAATTCTCACGAATAAAAGCTCTTGGATACCCATCACCATATCCGATCGAGACAATTGCTAATTGCATAGGTCGCTGAGCAACAAAGGTTGAGCCATAACCTACAGCTTCACCTGATTGAATGGCGTTAAGTGCAATAATCTCAGCACTGAATGTCATGACAGGTTTTAAATCTAGAGCGTGGACGTCACGATCTGCAAATGGCGTTGCGCCGTACAGCATAATACCAGGACGAACATAGTCAAAATGCAATTCAGGGTATTTATAAATTGCTGCTGAATTACAACACGAAGCTAAAATTGGTGCACAATCTTGTTTTACTTCAAGAAATTGAGATATTTGTTGTTCATTTAAAGGGTGATCAACATCTGCATTAGCAAAATGCATTGCAAGTACACAGGTAAAACCTTCATTTTTTAATTGATGAATAATCGATTTGATTACATCAATTTTGAAGCCTAAGCGGTTCATTCCGCTATTTAGTTTAACCCATACTTTTAGATTTCGGGCGATATAAGCATCTTTAACTTGCAACAACCACTGCAGTTGTTGATGACGATGAACGATTACTTCAATATGTTGCTCAATCGCAATTTGCATTTCATCTTCAGAAAAAACACCTTCAATTAAGGTGATAGGTTGTTTAAAACCTAATTCACGTATTTCAAGTGCTTCTTCTAAACATGCAACGCCAAAAGCATCAGACTGGCTCAATGCGGCTAAGCAGTCTGAGACTCCATGACCATAAGCATTTGCCTTTACCATACTTACAACTTTAGAGTTTGGTGCAAGTTGTTTCACGCGATTTAAATTGTATTGCAATGCGTGTGTGTCAATACAAACCGTTGCTTGGCGCACTCTAATTTACTCCTAGAGGCATGTGGAAAGGTTAAATCCTTTAAACTAAAAAAAGATAATTGTGTTCGATCAATTCGTGCGTTCTTAACTAAGAATTGATCAAAGCAAAATTACTCTTCTTCTTGGTTCTGCGCGTAATATTCAGGTGACAAGTTACTAAAACGCGTATATTGACCTTCAAAAGCGAGTCGAACGGTACCAATTGGACCATTACGTTGTTTACCGATAATGATTTCAGCAGTTCCTGCTTCTTTAGATTCTTTGTTATATACCTCATCACGGTAAATGAACATGATCAAATCGGCATCCTGCTCAATTGCTCCAGATTCACGTAAGTCTGACATTACAGGACGTTTATTTGGACGGTTTTCGAGTGAGCGGTTAAGCTGCGAAAGTGCAATCACTGGGCAATGCATCTCTTTCGCCAATGCTTTCAAGCTTCGAGAAATTTCACCAATTTCACCCACACGGTTATCACCCATACCTGGTACTTTCATTAACTGCAGGTAATCGACCATGATGCAACCCAGTTTACCACCGTGTTGCTTGGCGATACGTCTTGCACGTGCACGCATTTCAGTCGGTGGCAGGGCAGAAGAATCATCAATATAGAGATGCTTCTCTTGCAGTTGAAGAATAGTTCCTGTGACCTTGTTCCATTCTTCGCCATCTAATTTGCCAGATCGTAAATGTCCTTGATGCACTTTACCAAACGAGGAAATTAAACGCATGGCAATAGAGTCAGCAGGCATCTCCATGGAGAATACGAGAGCAGGAAGGTTGCAATTGAATAGCACACTTTCGACTAAATTCATTGCGAAAGTTGTTTTACCCATTGATGGACGGGCAGCAACGACGATCATATCTCCAGCTTGCATACCTGATGTTTTATTATCAAGCTCCACAAATCCTGTGGTCAGACCTGTAATATTCCCATCAAGTTGTGATAATTCGTTGAGTTTATCGAATACATCTGCGACAACGGTATTAATTGCTTTTGGTCCTTGAGCTTTAGCATTGTTATTGTGTTGTTCAGCCAAAGAAAAGATACTGGTCTCAGCTAAGTCTAAAATTTCACTGACTTCTCGACCTTTCGTGTCATACGCATTTTGTAGAATTTCATTACCAACTTTGATCATATTTCTCAAAGTTGCAAATTCACGTATTTTATTGGCATAAGTTTCAAGGTTATAAAAGCTTGATGGGGAATCCGCCATCAATTGCATTAAATATTCTTCACCGCCAATCGCATCAAGCAGGTTCTGTTTGATTAACCAATCATTGACCAATACGGCATCATAAGGTGAACTTTCTTTAGAAAGTTTTTCAATTGCTCTAAAAATATATTTATGTCGAGTCGCGTAAAAATCATTCTCGGTTAATATATCGCTGACCTGTTCGAATGACTCAGCTACTGTCATGAGTGCGGCAAGAACAGCCTGTTCAATAGCAAGATTGTGCGGAGGCGTACGAAACTCTTTGAGTGCTGAAGATTCACTCTTTAGCAAATCTAACTCAGTGTTATTCGTATTTTTTTTGGCAGTCGCCTGAGACATATAAAACCTTGATTTACAATAATTACGAAAATGAATAGGGGAGACTTATCTTAATGCAAAATGCACAATCAAGACAGTGCAACAAATAATATCGATAACAAATGAAAAACTAAGTCCAAATTTCAGCTTGCTAAATAAAATTTTATAATTATTAGGGATAAAAAAAGAGCATGCTGATGCATGCTCTTTTTCTTTGCATAAAATTACTCAGATACGATAGTAACGAGAACTTCAGCAACAACATCATGGTGCAATTGGATTGCGATGTTGAATTCGCCAGTGTGACGAAGTGCACCGTTCGGTAAACGAACTTCAGCACGGTCAACTTCAAGACCAGCATTTGTCAACGCGTCAGCGATGTCACGAGTACCGATAGAACCAAATAGTTTACCTTCGTCACCAGCTTTCGCAGTGATTACGATATTTACTTCGTTCAATTGGTCAGCACGTGCTTGAGCAGCAGCTAATACTTCAGCTTCTTGCTTCTCAAGTTCAGCACGACGAGCTTCGAATGCAGCAGTGTTAGCTTCAGTAGCAGCAACTGCTTTACCTTGAGGGATTAAGTAGTTGCGGCCGTAACCAGCTTTAACTGAAACTTTATCACCTAATTTACCAAGGTTCTTAATGCGTTGTAATAAGATAATATCCACAGCTCAACCTCACTTATGATTGTCAGTGTAAGGAATCAACGCTAAGTAGCGAGCTTGTTTGATAGCAAGAGCTAATTGACGTTGGTAACGAGCTTTAGTACCTGTAATACGGCTAGGAACAATCTTGCCGTTTTCAGTGATGTACTGTTTTAAAGTATCGATATCTTTATAGTCGATATATGTAACGTTCTCAGCTGTAAAGCGGCAGAACTTACGACGACGGTAGAAACGTGCCATTGATGTTCTCCTTATGCTTCAGCAGAGTCTTGAGCTTGTTGTGCTTCTTCACGTTGAGCTTTACGCGCACGTTTTTCTTCAGCACTCTTAGCCAATAAAGACTCTTCAGTGATTGCGTTTTCACGACGAATAATAACGTTACGAAGAATAGCATCGTTGTAACGGAATAATTCTTCTAATTCATTAAGCGTAGTTTGGTTACATTCAACGTTCATTAAAATGTAGTGCGCTTTGTGAATTTTGTTAATTGGGTAAGCCAATTGGCGACGGCCCCAATCTTCAAGACGGTGAATTTGACCTTCAGCATCTTTAATGTGAGAGATATAGCGTTCTACCATACCTACCACTTGATCGCTTTGGTCTGGATGTACCAGAATTACGATTTCGTAGTGACGCATTGTCAGCTCCTTACGGTTTTATGCAGCCCCTAACGCATTTGTTAGAAGCAAGGAGTCACAAATAAATTTTATTGGTTTCAAAAAAACTTAATGTGTCGCAAAAAATGCGAAGCTGTATTGTAAGGATGTCGGCAGGGGATTACAAGAAAAATAAAGCAAAATATAACGACGAAGAAAATAAAGTGGACTATTAAATTTTGAAAATTTACTTACTTTTAGAAAGTATTTGAAGGTAGTGTTGAGTATAGATATTTATAGACTGCTTAAAGCGAAGATAAAAAAAGATAGAGGTTTCTCTATCTTTTAAAAAATGACAAGATTGTTTATTGGTGCAGTAGCAGTAAAACTAAAGCAGATACTGATAATCGTAATTAGGAGAACAGAGAATAAGAAATATTTCTTCGCCCATAATTGATCATTTTCAGCTTTAAATCCAATGATATTTAAATATAGCCAATAAACAGTCAATACATTGAGAATTATACAATAAAGCCAATTTGCATAGCCAAATACAAATAAAGCGTTCATTGAAATTGCAAATAGCACAATGTAAATCAGCGATTCGATCTTGGTGCGAACAATCGAGCGCGCAACAGGAAGAATCGGAATACCCGCATTTTTGTAATCATCAAAACGATAAATTGCAATTCCCCAAGAGTGAGGCATTTGCCAAAATGCATAACCCAAGAAAATGAGTAGCGCACCTAAATCGAATTGATTCGCGACCGCTGTATATCCAATGACAGGGGGGGCTGCACCAGAAATACTACCGACCACAGTTTGGTGGATCGTTGTTCGTTTTGTCCATAAGCTGTAAAAACCAACATATACGACAAAACCAATAACTGCGAATAAAAAAGCGTACGCATTTACCCAAAACCATAAAATACCAAAACCGAGTATGCCTAACAGCAAAGCAAAAGCTAATGCAATTTGAACAGAAATGGTTTTCTTAACTAACGCACGATTTTGAGTGCGCTGCATTTTTTGGTCGATGTCTTGATCAATAACGTTATTAACCACACATCCAGATGCAACTACGAGGGTAGTGCCAATGAGGGTAAGAAGCAGGAGAAGGAAATCTACTGAACCTTGGGTAGCTACAAAGTAGCCACCCAAAGTGGTAACAAAGTTACCAAAGAGAATTCCTGGCTTAGTCAGGAATAAGTACTTTTTAAACATGACAATCAGTTTAGATCATCATATTTGAATGTAAGTAGTTCATGATCCATACAGAACCAACTAAAAGAACAGCAATAGTTAGAATTGTATAGATAAATGCAATCACGTTCCAACGTTGCTCTGAAGATGAGTTCATGTGCAAGAAGTAAACTAATTGTACAAGTACCTGAGCAACAGCTGTAATACCAATAACAGCAATAATTGCACCACGGCTGAAGCTATCAGTATTCATTGCCATGTAGAATGGAACTACAGTCAATAAAACAGAAAGTACAAAACCGATTGTGTATTGCTTTACGTTACCGTGTGATGCACCAGCAGCATTATGATCATGACTCATTATAATACTCCCATTAAGTACACTACGCTGAATACGCAGATCCATACGATGTCAAGGAAGTGCCAGAACAAGCTTAGGCAAGCAAGACGACGAGTATTGATTGTAGTCAAACCATATTTTTTGATTTGAATCATCAACACGATCATCCATACCAAACCAGAAGTAACGTGAATACCGTGCGTACCAACTAAAGTAAAGAACGCAGATAAGAACGCACTCACGCTTGGTCCATGGCCAGCATGAACTAAATGATTAAATTCATAAAGTTCCATGCCGATGAAGATTGCACCGAATACAAATGTAACTGCTAACCAAGCTAGAACTTGACCAACATTTTTCTTGTAAGAAGCAAGTACCGCAAAACCAAATGTCACTGATGAAATCAAAAGTGCGAAAGTTTCAGTTAAAACGAAACCTAAAGAATCTGCAAAAAGATCCTTTGCACTTGGAGTGCCAGGTGGAATATGACTGCTTAATACAGCGAACGCGATGAAGAGTGTACCGAATAAAATCAAGTCACTCATCAAGTAAGTCCAAAAACCAAAGACCGTGATGTCGGTATCATCGTGATGATGTTCATCATGCTCGTGGTTTTCGTGATGAAGTACTTCAGCCATATCCTTAGTCCTTCTTCAAGTGTTTTTCGAGTAACGCATAACGTTCGTTTTCAATACGTTCTACTTCAGCAGCTGGAACATAGTAATCCACTTTCTTCGTGAATGAGCTCCAGATAAAGCCGATGATTGCAGAAACGAAAGAAACAATCGCTAACCACCAAATGTGCCAGATAAGTGCAAAGCCCATAACAGTGATGATCAGTGCAATAAGTACACCCGCAGCACGGTTAGTTGGCATATGAACATCTTCATATTTAGCAGGACGTGCGTAAGCTACACCATTTTCTTTGTCAGTCCAGAAGCGGTCGATACCGTTCGCTTGAGGCAATACTGCAAAGTTATAGAATGGAGCTGGAGATGAAGTCGCCCATTCAAGCGTACGTGCATCCCATGGATCGCCTGTAACGTCACGAGTTTGTTCGCGTTGTAAGAAACCAACAATGATTTGCATGATGAAACAAGCAATACCAATTGCGATTAATACAGCACCGAATAATGCGATACCAACATATGGATCCCAGTCTGGGTTGTCATACGAGTTTAGACGACGAGTCATACCCATGAAACCTAGGATATACAATGGCATGAACGCGAAGTAGAAACCAAAGAACCAGAACCAGAAGCATGCTTTGCCCCAGAATTCACTTAACTGCCAACCGAACATTTTCGGCCAGTAGAAAGTAATACCAGCAAACATACCAAATACAACACCACCAATAATTACATTATGGAAGTGAGCGATTAAGAATAGTGAGTTGTGTACAAGGAAGTCCGCAGGTGGAACCGCCATAAGTACACCAGTCAAACCACCGATACCGAAAGTCACTAAGAAGCCAACTGTCCAGTACATAGGTGATGTGAAGGTAATACGACCCTTATACATTGTGAATAACCAAGAGAAGATTTTCACACCTGTAGGAATCGCGATAATCATGGTCATGATACCGAAGAACGCGTTAACGTTGGCACCTGAACCCATTGTAAAGAAGTGGTGTAACCATACAACGAATGCAAGAACTGTAATCGCGATCGTTGCATACACCATTGATTTGTAACCAAACAATGTCTTACGAGAGAATACAGAAGTAATCTCAGAGAATAGACCGAATGCAGGTAAGATCAAGATATAAACTTCTGGGTGACCCCATGTCCAAATCAAGTTTACATACAACATTGGGCTACCACCCATGTCATTTGTAAAGAAGTGGAAACCGAAGTAACGGTCAAGCGTTAACATTGCAATTGTTGCAGTCAACACTGGGAATGATGCGATGATCAATACTGCAGTACATAAAGATGTCCACGTAAAGATCGGCATATCCATAAGACCCATGCCAGGAGCACGCATTTTAATGATGGTAACGAAGAAGTTAACACCAGTAAGAAGTGTACCAAGACCAGAGATCTGAAGTGCCCAGATATAGTAGTCAACACCAACACCAGGAGAGTATTCGATACCTGAAAGAGGAGGGTAAGCCATCCAACCAGTTGCCGCAAACTCACCAAGCGCAAGAGAAACCATCATCAAACCTGCAGCACCAGCGAATAACCAGAAGCTTAAAGAGTTTAATAATGGGAATGCTACGTCACGCGCACCAATTTGTAGTGGAACAGAAATGTTCATCATACCCACTACAAGACCCATCGCTACGAAGAAAATCATGATTACACCGTGTGCGGTGAAAATCTGATCGTAGTGTTCAGGGTGTAGATAGCCTTCGCCGCCGCCTTTTGCAAGGAACAATTGAAGACGCATCATAATCGCATCAGCGAAACCACGTAATAACATGATCACAGAAACGATAAGGTACATAATACCAATTTTTTTATGGTCTACAGATGTGAACCATTCGTTCCACAAGTAGCCCCATTTTTTGAAATAAGTGATACCAGCAAATACTGCAATACCACCTAAAATCATCATTAACACTGTTACCTGTACGATTGGATCGTACGGGATAGCATCTACACTTAACTTACCTAAGAAGCTCATGTCTTATTCCCCTACAACTGAAGAAGCAGGTTCAGCATTTACATCAGCAGCTACAGCATGACCTTCAGCTTTAGCTGAGTGATCTGCACCGTGGTAGTTTGCCATGTATTTGTTGATAATTGATTCAAACAAGCCTTTTTCAACAGAAGAGTAGTAAGTCACAGGATGAGGATGTGCCTTATATGGACCTTCTTTTTGAGCAATTTCAGCTTGTTGCTTCTCTAGATCGGTTTTAGCGTTACGAACCATCGCAGCGATTTGTTTCTCTGAACGGTTACCATCACGCAAGGTTGCAAATTCAGCTTGGTCTAAAACTGTTTTTTGAACAGCTTCAGGGTTAATTGAAGTACCGTTACCAGCTTTTACTGCAGACACCCATTCAGCGAACTTAGCTTCTGAAACAGAATGAGCTTGGAAGCGCATTTGTGTGAAACCATAGCCTGAATAGTTCGAAGAGAAACCACGGTATACAC
Organism: Acinetobacter sp. ANC_7512; assembly: GCF_056779935.1. NCBI lineage: Bacteria > Pseudomonadati > Pseudomonadota > Gammaproteobacteria > Moraxellales > Moraxellaceae > Acinetobacter > Acinetobacter sp. ANC_7512. The sequence continues at coordinate 110,947 of NZ_JBWYIX010000001.1, forward strand.
CTTCATTATCCGCAAGGACATGAAGTTGAGTTTGCATACCCGCCATTGCATAAATCTGACCAGCTAACTGAGGAATGAAGAAAGAGTTCATTGTGAAGTTAGAGGTGATATTGAAATTAATCGGAGTTTTTTCTGGGAAACGAACTTCGTTAACTGTTGCAATTTCTTGTTCAGGGTAAACAAAAACCCATTTGAACTGTTCAGCAATAACTTGAATAGTTAAATGCGATTTCTCTGATTCTAGCGGACGATAAGGGTCATACTTGTGTGAGCCCCACCATGTTAAATACGCTAAAATACCAATAATAATACACGGGATACCCCACACTACGATTTCAATAATAGTAGAGTGCGCCCATGTAGGTTTATAGTCTGCATCTTTATTTGACGCACGATATTTCCAACTAAACCATAAAGCCATCAATGCTGATGGAATTACTACCAATAGCATGAGGTAGATCGCAGTCATCATAAGATCAGACTGACCTTGTGCTACTGGACCTTTTGAGTTTAGAAGTACTATATCACCGCCACACCCTGTTAAGAGCACGGCAAGCGTTGATAAAGACAATACAGCTAAAATTGTTTGTCTCATTTTACAACCTCGGTGAAGAGTCCCATTCCCTAATAAAATTATGGGATAGCGATTATAGTGTCACATGATTGAAAAACAGAAAATTACATTTACTGAATTTCAGTCATATGACACCGCTACGTTGTAGGGCATTATGCCCTATAACGACCAACTAAGCTATATGTAAAGTGCCTTTAAATATAAGGATTAAACCCAATTTGTTTGGTCGGAATTGGTTGAAGAACTAATTACTTTTGGTATGAAAACAGAGGCAAAACAAAGGGGAGCATTTGCTCCCCTAAGATAAAAATTATCGTTTTATGACTTTAGTCTTTGCTAATTTATCGTGCAAAGTTTGTCTTTTTTGACTTAGACCGAAGGCATGATCAATGATGGTAATGAATGGCATAAAGAGTAAATTCAATACAATAAAAATCACACTACGCAATGTGAATGCGCGCATTAAGTTTACTTGCTGTCCATTTTCAGCATCAACAATTTGAATTTTTGCTACTTTTTTTCCTAAACTCTGACCACTTTTCGCAATTAAAAATGCTTGAGCAGCTAGCATTAATACAATGTAAACCAACATTGCTTGCCAAGCTTCCATTGGAATCAGTGTAAATAACTGTTCCTGTAATTTGATTGCTTGATCTGATGAGCTAGCATTCTGCATTTTTTGCTGAAGTTCAGTCAATTGAGCAACTTGTTCTTCCTGCATAAAGAACGAAGGAATCACCATGGCAGGCAACCAAAGCGCCAGATCAACGAGTTTAGCTAAAAATCGAGATCCAATTGAGGCAAGTTCTTGCTGAGCAGTATTTTTTTGAATATTTACACTCGCAATTGAAGGATTTGAATAGCTTTGTTGTACTGGTGGAGTCGGTTGATAGCCTTCAGGTTGGTAATATAATTTTCCTTGAGTGAGTTCACCTAAAGCTTTCCATTCAGTCATACCTTGATGCCAGACCAAGTCTGTGAGTAAAACTTGTTGGCTCGAGAGCATTTGATTTAACTGCTCTACCGTATACGGTCCAGCTTGTTGATTATTTCTCGCCAAGTAAATTTGCATAAACCTAATTTCTCAAAAATTACTAAAAAATAATGGGGTAAAAAAAAGACCCACGAATGGGTCTTTTTTTAACATAGTTTATTAAGCTTGTTTAGTCTTTTCTTCAGATAAGAAGAACCATGTATCTAAAACAGAGTCTGGGTTGAGTGAAACAGATTCGATACCTTGTTCCATTAACCAGCGAGCAAGATCTGGGTGGTCTGATGGTCCTTGGCCACAAATACCCACATATTTGCCTGCTTTACGACATGCGTGAATCGCCATTGAAAGAAGAGCTTTTACTGCTGGATCGCGTTCATCAAATAAATGAGAAACGATGCCTGAGTCACGGTCAAGCCCAAGCGTTAACTGAGTTAAGTCATTTGAACCGATTGAGAAGCCATCAAAATGTTCTAAGAATTGTTCAGCAAGTAGGGCATTGGTTGGTAATTCACACATCATGATCACTTTAAGACCATTTTCACCACGTTTTAAGCCATTTGCAGCAAGAAGTTCAATAACACGTTTTGCTTCAGCAACTGTGCGGACGAATGGGATCATGATTTGAATGTTAGTTAGACCCATTTCATCACGAACTTTCTTCAATGCACGGCATTCTAATTCGAAGCAGTCACGGAAGTTGTCAGAAACATAACGGCTCGCACCACGGAAGCCCAACATCGGGTTTTCTTCTTCAGGTTCGTATAATTTACCACCGATTAAGTTCGCGTATTCATTCGATTTGAAGTCTGACATACGTACGATGACAGGTTTATCAGCAAATGCAGCAGCAAGTGTAGAAATACCTTCAACGAGTTTTTCAACGTAGAACTCGATCGGTGAAGAGTAACCTGCAGTACGGGTCATCACAGCTGCACGTGTTTCGCGAGGTAAGCTGTCAATATTGAGTAATGCTTTAGGGTGAACACCAATCATACGGTTGATGATGAACTCTAGACGTGCAAGACCAATACCTTCGTTTGGAATTTGAGCGAAGTCAAATGCACGATCAGGGTTACCAACGTTCATCATGATTTTGAACGGAAGTGTTGGCATAGATTCAATCGAGTTACGTTGAACTTCGAAATCTAAAGCACCTTCGTAAATGAAACCTGTATCGCCTTCAGCACATGAAACAGTTACTTCTTGACCATCAACAAGTACTTCTGTTGCGTTACCACATCCAACAATTGCTGGAACACCGAGTTCACGTGCAATAATCGCGGCATGACAAGTACGACCACCACGGTTTGTAACGATCGCAGCAGCACGTTTCATAACTGGTTCCCAATCAGGATCGGTCATGTCAGAAACAAGAACGTCGCCATCTTGGACTTTGTCCATTTCTTTGATTGAATTAACAATACGGACTTTACCAGAACCGATACGTTGACCGATTGAGCGACCTTCACAAAGAACTGTACCTTTTTGTTTTAATAGGTAGCGTTCCATTGTGCCGACATTCTCACGGCTTTTCACAGTTTCAGGACGTGCTTGAACGATGTAAATTTGACCATCATCACCGTCTTTCGCCCATTCGATATCCATTGGCGCACCGTAGTGTTGCTCAATGATTAACGCCTGCTTAGCAAGTTCTTGTAATTCTTGATCATTTAAAGCAAATTGTTGGCGTTCAGTTTTTTCAACATCCACAACAACAACTGATTTACCTGCAGAGCCTTCTTCACCATAGATCATTTTTTGGTGTTTAGAGCCGAGGTTACGACGCAATACTGCGTGTTTACCTGCATTTAAAAGTGGCTTAGATAAATAGAATTCATCAGGGTTTACAGCACCCTGTACGACCATTTCGCCTAAACCGTAAGATGCAGTAATGAATACAACGTCACGGAAACCAGATTCAGTGTCCAGTGTAAACATTACACCAGCAGCACCAGTTTCTGAGCGAACCATACGTTGCACACCAGCAGAAAGAGCAACGATGTCATGATCGAAGTTTTGGTGTACACGGTAAGCAATTGCGCGGTCGTTATAAAGTGAAGCAAAAACTTCCTTAATCGCGATTAAGACGTTGTCAATACCGCGGATGTTTAGGAAAGTCTCTTGTTGTCCTGCAAAAGATGCGTCTGGTAAATCTTCTGCAGTCGCAGATGAACGAACGGCAACCGCGATCTCAGGGTTGCCGTTAGAAAGAGTTGCGAATGCATCACGAACTTCTTTTTCAAGTGCTGGAGTAAGCGGAGTATCAACGATCCATTGACGAATTTTAGCACCAGTTTCAGCAAGTGCATTTACGTCGTCAACATTGAGTTGTTTGAGCTCGGCTGAAATTTTGGCATTAAGACCACTTTGCTCAAGGAATTCACGGTAAGCTGCAGCAGTTGTTGCAAAACCACCTGGAACTGATACACCAGCATTTGCTAAATGGCTGATCATTTCGCCTAGAGATGAGTTTTTACCGCCCACGATTTCTACGTCGTGTTTACCTAATTTTTCCAGACCGATTACGCGTGCTTCCAAAGTTGTTACTCCACTTTTGCAGTATTAATCACTATCTTGGCATGATATTTTTCTGTGAAAACTTAGCAAACTTTCATTACTAAGCGACAGTCATGTAAGATCGGTTTACTATAAAGATTATATAGTACTTAGACAAATATTTGAGGATTAATTTAATGGCAGAAAGTAAAGATATTAAACGAAGTGTTTTTTTTATTTCCGATGGTACTGCCATTACGGCTGAAACACTCGGGCATTCTTTATTGGCTCAATTTCCTCATGTCGATTTTGATATTCATATCATTCCGTATATCACTACAGAAGAAGCCGCAATGAACGTCGTTGCAGAGATTAACGCGCGCGCAGAGTCTGATGGCCAACAACCTCTTGTCTTTGATACTCTTGTGGATCCCTATGTTCGGGATATCATCAATACGGCAAATGCGGTTAATTTAGATGTGTTTGAAGGGTTAATTAGTAAGCTATCTGAGGTGCTTGGAACAGCCCCTACAACTTTAGTCGGACAAACGCATGCTGTGACTGATTCTGAGTCTTATAAGGCACGTATTGATGCTGTACATTTCGCGCTGGATAATGATGATGGCGCACGTACAAGACACTATGATAAAGCGGACTTAATTTTGATTGGAGTGTCGCGTTCTGGTAAAACACCGACCTCAATTTATTTGTCATTACAATTTGGTATTCGAGTTGCGAACTATCCGTTAACTGAAGAAGATTTGGATGACAACCGTTTGCCAGCAGTTTTACGTCCACATAAGCATAAGTTGTTTGGATTAATGATTGATGCTGATCGTTTGGTGGCAATTCGATCTGAACGCAAAGCCAACAGTCGTTATGCAAGTTTTAGCCAATGTCAGATGGAATTGCGTGCAATCGAAGGTATTTATATTTCTGAAGGGATTAAATATCTAAATGTTTCAGAAATGTCGATTGAAGAAATCTCAACACGAGTATTGCAAATGACAGGCTTGAAACGCCGGATTGGTTAAATCGGTAAATCTAATTTAAAAAAAAGAAGCACTAGCTGTGCTTCTTTTTATTAAGAGATTAATCGTCATAAATACTCATAAAATTCAAAAATTATATAATTCAAGTGTCTATAATTTCATCATAAAATGTAATTTAGAATCGCATTTATCTACTAAATGATGGTTATTTTTCGTACGTTGTAATAATAATATCTACTAAGTGTTCGATTCCTTCCATACTTTGAACGGCATTTTCAGTAATTTTCACGACTGGCCATGTGATCAATTTACAGTTTTCTCGCTGTAAGGCGCTGTAATAATGATCGGATTTAAAAAATATTTTTTGCGACGAAGCTGGATTTGGCATCAATTGTCTTTTTAACCAAGTATCTGAAATCTGAGAATCTAAATATCGTATTGCCAATGTCGTCTTAATTCGCTGATTAAATAATCGTTTATTTTTAGCGATGAGGGGATGGGCAATAATTTTTTGAATCCCTTTTTCAGTGTGTGGCAAAACGAAATGAGGTGTCATTTGAAATACTTTGACGAATAGAGCATTTTGGCAAACCACATCTAAATGTGAAACTGACATTTGATTGGCACCAATAATCGCGACCTTTAATCCTGAAAAATCGGTTTGTTTGATGTCCTCAGCTGAGATAATTTTTCCTTTAAAGTTGGAAAAATACTCAGCTTCATTATGAAAGAACGAATCCGTGTGGGCTTTATTCCTTTTTTTCATTTCTGTACCTAATTATTGTTTTAGTGGGTTGCTTTTGGTTCTGCAGTTAATTCATATATCCAAGATGGGATTTTAGGTAAAGATTTTTCTGGAATCTTATCAGTCATTTTTACCATAGTGTCGACAGGGATATGAAACCATTTATTACGTCGGTTCATGGCACTTCGTGCATGGAAGTTAATAATTTGATACCAAGGATTACGACGACCTTCTGCAGTACGTCCACCTATTCGAGCAAATTTGTGCATCGCTGCATAGAGCTTTTCTTCTGGCAGACCTAGTTTAATCACATTATCACGCATTTTATTAATGAGTGGTAAGTAGGCAAGAATACCAAGTAATAAACGTGGATCTACAACTCGCGCTGCCATTTTAGAAAGCTCAATAAAGGTTTTATTGTAGCCTTGATCTTCCATGACACTAAATCCAACACCTAAATGACGAGCTTCATCACCATTAATTAGTTCAAAAGCTTGATGACAAACTGGGTCTTCTACAGTATCCAATAGGAATGTACAAAGTGCGCCATCAAGAGCGACTTCCAGCATCGGAATGACAGCACCTAGAATATAGAAGGGCATTTCATCAGCATAAGTGTCGAGCCATTCGATGATCAGTCTTAAATTTTTATTGGGTTTAGGAATATCGCCTTCAAGCATACCCCATCTTTTCATCAGTGCCATTTCGGCATTGGCGTGACGCTGTTCCTCAGCGTGGAAAATGGCATATATTTCGCGAAGCGTATCTGTCGGTGCTTTTTTTGACATCGCAGAAAATGCACGAGCACCTACATGTTCGATCCACATTAGATCAGCCATAAAATCTTTAAGCTTGGGCCACTGTTCTGCGGTGACTAATTCTTTGCCAGGAGCATCCCAGGCAATATCCGAGAGTGTCCATTGAGTATGTTTTACTTTATCCAACATTTTTTCTAAGTCGATAGAGGCCATGTTATACATCCGTATTTATTTTTTAATCATGAAATTTTATCGCTTAAAAATGTGATGTGTTTTGCAGAAGTGCTTATTTTAGTTTGATATAAAATGCCAAATTTTAAGTATTTGATTATGAATAACTAATATTGTTGGTTAAAAGAATTTTTTCATTGGAATAGTCTTTTAGGGACATTTGATGTCATTTATTGCCAATAGTTGTTTGACAAACTCAAGAAATGAAAGAGTAATTAATTATAGATTTGAAATCAAAACCATTACTCAATCATTTCAGGATTTTTTTGATCTAAGCATTTTGCTTAATTTGCATTAAATACTCAAAGTTTTGAATGCGTTTGTCTGTATCGTAGATATCACAGGTAAAAATAAACTCATCTACATCATAAGGCACCAGTAGTTGTTCAAGACCTTGTTTCACTGTTTCTGGTGATCCGATTTGAGCCATTGCGTAAAAACTGTCAACTGACATCTTTTCTGGAGCAGACCAAATTCCATCCATTGATTTAACTGGAGGTTTGAGTTTTAAGCTTTGCCCACGCATTAAGCCTAATACACGTTGATAAGCGCTAGTAGCCAAGTATTCAGCTTCTTCATCAGTATCAGCTACAACAGTTGGAACGCCCATAGATACATAAGGACGATCCAAATATTCAGAAGGTTCGAAGTTTTCTCTGTAAAGTTGAATCGCTTGACCCAGCATACGAGGGGCAAAGTGAGAAGCAAAAGAATAAGGTAAGCCAAGTTTAGCAGCCAATTGTGCGCTAAATAAGCTAGAACCTAACAGCCATACGGGAACATGTGTTCCTTGACCTGGTGTCGCTTTGATTCTCTGATGTGGCGATGGTTCCCCCAAATAGCTCAAAATTTCGAGCACGTCTTGTGGAAATTGATCTTCAGTCTCTTGACGACCTCGGCGTAAGGCACGCATGGTCAATTGATCTGTACCTGGTGCGCGTCCTAGTCCGAGCTCAACTCGATCAGGATAAAGCGTTGCTAGTGTTCCAAATTGTTCTGCTACAACAAGTGGTGCATGATTAGGCAGCATGATTCCGCCAGAACCTACTTTTAAAGAGGAGGTGTTAGCAAGGATATAGCCTAATAACACAGCTGTAGCTGAGCTAGCGATACCATCCATATTATGGTGCTCTGCAAGCCACAGTCGTTTAAAACCCAATTGTTCGATTTTTTGTGCTAACTCCAAAGCATGCTGTAGTGAAAAAGCAATCGTTTTATCATCACGTACAGGAGCGAGTTCCAATACTGAAAACTCGATATCTTTTAAGCTTCGCATAACTTTCTACTCTTTTGAACACTCATAAAGATGTTAATACGAACTCGAGTATTTGTATATTGAAAAAAAACGATATAAGTGTAAATAAAAAAGCGCTCTAGGTTGAGCGCTTGAATTTTAAGAGTTTGGAATTAGCGTTTACCGTTTTTATACCAGCCTAAATGACGACCATTGTCACTTCTGTAATTACGGTCATTATAACGATAGTTTGAATTGCGATAACCGCTTTCACGGCGATCATAACGATCTCTATAGTCATCTTCGCGACGATCTTCAGCCACTTTTTTACCTAAAACTGAACCACCAGCTGAACCTAATGCAGCCCCAGCATAACCAGCATTTGTTCCGCCCATATTATTACCAACGGTGTAACCACCAGCACCACCTAATGCTGCACCAATTGCAGCAGCATTACGATCTTTTTTATTCGCTGATGCAGCTGCGCCACCAGCACCACCAATCGCTGATCCGATCATTGCTCCAGTCGAGCCACCCATTTGTTGACCAATCGCAGCACCAACGACTCCACCTAAAGCAGATGTGAGGGCAACTCTAGACGAACTATCAGCATAAGCAGTTGTTGTACTCAAGGCCGCAGTTGCGATCGCAGCAGCAAATAACTTTGAATTGAATTTCATGGTGAACTCCTTGTCGAAGTCTTATATTTGATGGTTTTAATTTAATCCAAATTTCTGCAATCATTTTGGAGAGCAAGTTGCTGGTTTGTATTTTTCTCTCCCTAATTTATCCATAATTAATTTGTTAATAAAAAAATGCGCCCTAAGGCGCATCGAGGTGAATACAGAGTATTCAAAGGGGAAACTAACAATCAGATTATATTAACGGCGGCTATGTTTTTTCTTTTTCCATTTACGATCTTGACGTGAATCATATGCTTTGTCTTTCGCAATTTTGTTACCAAGAGCAGCACCACCAGCAGCACCTAAAGCAGAGCCGATATAACCGCCATTGGTTCCACCCATACTATTACCTACGGTATAACCCGCACCGCCACCTAATGCACCTCCAATGGCAGATTCAGTACGGTTACGTTTATTACTAGCAACAGCAGCACCACCAGCACCACCAAGTGCTGCACCTAAAGTTGCACCTGTTGTGCCACCCATGTTTTTACCAATTGCTGTACCGGCTACACTACCTAAAGCACTCGCAGCAGCGACACGCGCTGTACTGTCTGCATGTGCAGATACCGTGAACATTGATGCAGTGGCTAAGGTGGCTGACATTAATAGGGTATTTAATTTCATGTGTGACTCCATGTCCTTGTTCGTGGACGAGTAATAATTCGTTGAGCACAATGTAACAAGAATTGAAGCGCTAAATATGTAGAAGTTAACCTAGAGTTTTACGTTTTGGTTGCACAATGTTGTTTTTATATTACAACTGATCATTCAATATACATTATTGGGCTGATTAAGAAGAAACTATGGAGAGTTGATTCAGTAAACAGTTTTTAAACTTGGCAGTTATGGGGCTAATTATTGATTATCCATTAATTGGGTGTGACAAGGATTTAAAAAATGGTTTTGCAAAGTCATTCTATATAAATATGTTAATTGAATGTCAGAGTCGTTAAACTACTCGCAATTTTAGAAATATTAATTTAAGGCAGTCCTTAAGTTAATCCAGTATTAGAGATTTTATTTAACATGAAAGAATCGTTACGTTTACGATTAGACCAACTTTGTGATCGTCATGAAGAATTAGAAGCGCTATTGGCTGATGTTGAAGTCATTTCCGACAATAAGCGTTTCCGTAATTTGTCACGTGAACACAATGATTTGACTGAAATCACCACTGTTTGGAAAAAATATACCCAAGCGGAAGAAGATATTGTAACGGCTGAAGCAATGTTGTCAGATCCTGACTTTAAGGAAATGGCTCAAGAAGAAATTAAAGAAAATAAAGCATTAATTGAATCTTTAGAGGCAGAATTGAATATTCTGATGATTCCGAAAGATCCAAATGATGCGAACTCTGCATATCTGGAAGTACGTGCAGGGACAGGTGGCGATGAAGCTGCGATTTTCTCTGGTGATTTATTCCGTATGTACAGTAAATATGCTGAATCACAGGGTTGGCGTGTCGAAATCCTTTCTGAAAATGAAGGTGAACATGGCGGTTACAAAGAAATTATTTGTTTAATTAATGGTGAAGGTGTTTACGGACGCTTAAAATTTGAAAGCGGTGCTCATCGAGTTCAGCGCGTTCCTGCAACTGAATCACAGGGGCGAGTTCATACTTCAGCTTGTACCGTTGCAATTCTTCCTGAAATTGATGTTGATACGACTGTAGATATTAACCCTTCAGACTTGCGTATTGATACTTATCGTGCATCTGGGGCGGGTGGTCAGCACGTCAATAAAACGGATTCTGCTGTACGAATCACGCATATTCCGACAGGTACTGTTGTTGAATGTCAGGAAGAGCGTTCACAACATAAGAACAAAGCAAAGGCAATGGCATTATTGGCATCTCGTCTTGAGAATGCTAAACGTGCAGCAGCTGATGCTGCTACATCTGAAATGCGCCGTGATTTGGTGGGTTCAGGTGATCGTTCAGAACGTATTCGTACCTATAATTATCCTCAGGGTCGTATGACTGATCATCGTATTAACTTAACTTTATATAAGTTGGATGCAGTGATGGAGGGAGATTTGACTGAGCTTTTAGATAGCTTACATCGTGAATATCAAGCGGATCAATTGGCAATGCTTGCACAGCAGAATGGTGGTTAATGAACATTCAACAAGCGCTTGCACTGCGTGGTGAGCCTGAAAGTTATGAGCGTCAAGAAAATGCTTGGTTGCTCGAACATATCACTAAAATCGATTCATTCGATTTGGTGATGAAGAAGGATAAAGAGCTCACTGCAGAACAAGAGCAGGCGTATCGAGAGGCGATTGCTCGGATTGAAGCAGGTGAGCCTTTAGCTTATGTCACAGGTTCGCAACCTTTTTGGACATTGGACTTAAAAGTGACGTCCGATACTTTGGTGCCTAGACCGGACACCGAAGTTTTGGTGGAGACAGTTTTAAAGTTAGAGTTGCCTGAGGATGCGCGCGTTGTAGATTTAGGAACTGGGACAGGCGCCATTGCATTGTCACTCGCTTCCGAACGTCCTAATTGGTCTTTAACAGCAACCGATATTTATGAGCCTACATTGGAAGTCGCTAAATTTAATGCTGAGCAACATGACTTAGATCAGGTTCAATTTGTACTAGGCAGTTGGTTAAAACCGTTTGGGCGTCAATTTTTTGATGTCATTGTATCTAATCCGCCTTATATTGATCCAGCAGATGAACATATGCACAATTTGGCGACCGAGCCTCAACGTGCATTAATCTCTGATAAAAAAGGTTTAGCTGATCTTGAGCAAATTATTTTACAAGCCAAGAAGCATCTGACTGTTGAAGGTTGGGTGGTACTTGAACATGGATATGATCAAGCAGACGCTGTTCAGCATCTATTTCGTCAAGCAGGTTATAAGAAAGTGAGAACCGTTAAAGATTATGGTGGTAACGATCGCGTGACTTTAGCACAATGGCCTCATTAGAAATAAAAAAGCGACTTTAGGTCGCTTTTTTATTGATTCATCTTTTGATGACATCACGCCATAACAATAATTTTGATTCAAATACTTTCATTATGGTATCCGTGATTTTTCCCAATATTGCCAATAAAATAATAGCAATGATCACAATATCTGGACGCGATGTTTCACGTCCATCACTTAATAAATATCCAATACCTTGCGTTGCTGCAATGAGTTCAGCGGCAATCATGAACATCCAAGCTAAACTCAAACTATTGCGCAAGCCTGTAAGGATAGATGGAGAAGCTGCGGGTAAAACGATTTGGTAGATTTGTTGCCAGCGATTCAGTCTATACACTTGAGCCAACTCAATCAATTTTCGGTCGACACCATGAATACCAGCCACAGTATTGGTATAGGTTGGAAAAAAAGCACCAATCGCAATAAGGGTGATTTTTGAGGATTCATTAATACCAAGCCATAACAAAAGGAGAGGAATCCACGCAAGACTAGGAATTGACTTAATTGCAGAAAAGGTCGGTTCAATAAACTCTTCTGCATGGTGATTGAGTCCTACCAAAACTGCAAAAAATAGTGCTAAGCCACTACCAATAGCAAACCCTAAAAACACTCGCCATGTACTTGCCCAAATATGTTGACCTAAATCATTCTTAGCAAGTTCTTGCAGGGAAACTAATAAGCTACTTGGTGCAGGTAGCAGATAAGGTTCAACTACACCACCTCGAACCAAAATTTCACACAGCAATACCAGTAATACAGGGAGGAAAATACCTTTCAACCATTTATTCCCTTTTGTCGACAGTTGTGAATGGACATCGATATTCCGATGTTCAATCACTTTTTCACTGATCGCCATTATTTTGTCACCACTTTTTGAGCGAATGAGGCATTAAATAACTGTTGAACAACTTGATTTACATTTGTTCCTTTACGAACTAAGTCTTCTTCAGTCAAGATTTTGCCGGATTTTTGTAGTGCATTAATGTGTTGGGCTGTAGGAATGTTTTGATTAAAGTCAGTACGCTGAAGCTGAAGTTTTGCAACCTCTAAAGGTAGTTTAGCTTCAGTGGCGAGTAACTGCGCCAGTTTATCTGGATTGGCTTTTGCCCATTTACGTGCTTGCTCATACGCTTTAATTACGGCTTCAATTGCTTCTGGGCTAGATTGAGTAAATGGCTCTTTGACGCTTAACACGCTATAACTATTAAAGCCTACATTATGATAAAGCAGTTTTGCACCCGACTGAACTTGAGCTGATGCCATCAAAGGGTCTAAGCCAGCCCAAGCATCCACTTGCTTACGCTCTAACGCTGTTTTGCCATCTGGATGTTGCAAATGAACAAGCTGTACATCTTTTTTATTCAATCCAACGGTATCTAAAGCTTGTAGCGTCAATAAAAATGGGTCAGTTCCTTTTGTTGCGGCAATTTTTTTACCTTTTAGATCTTTTAAGGATTTAATCGGGGAGTCTTTTGGCACGACTAAAGCTGTCCATTCAGGTTGGCTTTGGATATAAACTGTTTTAACAGAGCTACCATTGGCACGACTTAATACAGCGGCAAGACCAGCTGTTGAAGCAAAATCAACACTGCCGCTATTGAGATATTCTAAGGAGCGATTACTGCCTTGACTAAATACCCATTTGATTTTGGTATTGGGTAAAGCCTTTTCTAATAACTTTTGATTTTTAACCACTAAGCTCGTAGGAGCATAATAGGCATAATCCAGTTTGATTTCCTTAGGGAGGGCAGCATTAGCTCCACTATGAACAACACTAATTACTAAACCCAACAGTCCTAATTTCAATGGAGATATCGATTTTTTCATTGAAGTACCTGATTTAATTCGCTAAATTTTCGATATAAATAGCCTTTCAGGTGATTTGTGACAAAAAAGAAAATGAGATATTAAAAGAACAAATTTTGATAAAGTTAAAATTATGAGTTAACACATTGAAATCAAATCAATATTTTATAAATATTGTGGTTTTGTGAAAATATAGTGATTTATCAGAACTTTATATAAATTAATGCAATGAGATGAAGGTCACATAATTTAATATAGCAAGGCTAAGAGTGAAAATGAGACCAAACCATATCAGTTTGATCTCAATACTTACATTATACGAAATACTCAGTTGAAATATCGCTCACTTCAAGAAGGTCTAATGAGTCTGACTCCAAAGCCAAGCATAGCGCTACTACCTTTAAAGTGTCCGAAATTTTTGAAGCATCTTTTAACGCAATACCAGATTTCAGTTCATTAAGACGATCAGTTGAAATATCTAATGCAAGTGCAGTTTCACTTGCATCTTGAGTGTCTAGGAATTGATTGATTGCATTTTTTAAATCTATTTCGGATGCATTCAGAATGCTCATTTGAAGCTGCTCTGAAATTTGATCTGAATCTTGATTAAGTGCATGGGTGAAAGTTTGAGCAAAATTTTGCTCTAAGACATCGATCATTTTAAACATGATTGAACCTTTAGGAGATATGGCAAAATGCCGAAATGAATAAGATTAAAATAGTTTAAATATTAGCCGAATTCAAAAGAATATCGATGACTGCATGGTTTTTAAATCATGTCATTAAGGCAAAAAAAATTGTCATGGGTGATTTATTTTTATATAAAATAAATATTAAATTATATCTATTTTGAATTATTTAGACCAATTGGTCACTGAATAAATTGAATCCGTATTGGAGGAAGATTACCCTAAAGCCAACCTAAAACTAAAAATGGATAATGGGATTTATGAATATTCAAGGAAAAGTGATTGTTGTTACAGGTGGCGCTTCTGGGTTAGGTGCGGCGACAGCAGCTTATCTTCAACAGCAGGGTGCTCGAGTCGTAATTGTTGATATGAATGCATCTTTGGGCGAGCAAACGGGTCAAGAAATTGGTGCAGAATTTATTCAACTAGATGTAACTGATGAAAAAGCAGTTGAATCATTCTTTGCACACATACAAGAAAAATATGGACAATTAAATGGTTTAGTCAACTGTGCTGGTATTGCACCATCAGCTAAAGTGCTTGGTCGTGATGGCCTGCATGCCTTAGATATGTTCCAAACAGTACTGAATATCAACGTCAGTGGAACCTTTAATATGTTGCGATATGCTGCGCAATTAATGTCACAGTATGCGCTTTCGGGGGAAGAGGAAGAACGCGGTGTCATTGTGAACACGGCTTCAGTTGCTGCTTTTGATGGTCAAATTGGTCAGGCTGCATATTCTGCATCTAAGGGCGCTGTTGTTGGTATGACTTTGCCATTGGCGCGTGAGTTAGCACGCGAAAAGATCCGTGTTATGACTATTGCACCTGGGATCATGGAAACTCCGATGCTTAAAGGTCTTCCGCAAAATGTGCAGGATGCATTGGGACAGATGGTTCCATTCCCACCACGTTTAGCTAAACCTGAAGAATTTGCGAAACTGGTTGGACATATCTTTGAAAATTCGTATTTAAATGGTGAAGTGATTCGATTGGATGGCGCAATTCGTATGGCGCCAAAATAATATATGAAAATCAGTTTAGTCTTCACTTAAATAGACGACTAAACTGATCTCAGATGCTTTATGGTGTAATCGCCGGACGAGCTACATTACGATACTTCTCAAGTAATGCATCAAGGCGGGCTACAGTTTCAATATCCGCGAAACCATCATATTTCTCAGGATAAAAATGCATTTGGAATGCGGATACAACATTTTGAGTGACTTGATCGTATTGACCAGTGACAGGAATGTTATATCCGTATAATGCCAATTTGCTTTGTAACGAAGCAATATCATTCTTCCAAGGATGATAAGTACGATAATAATTTACAGTGTCGTTATCGTACCAAGCACCGATGTTATAATCTTCATATAAACGTTTCCAAGGAAATAGCGGACCTGGATCAAATTTACGACCTGGAGAAATATCACTGTGCCCCAAAATTCGGTCGGGTCTGATCTCGTATTTTTTAGTAATTTTTAAAATAATATCTGCAAGGACTTTGATTTGTTGTTTTGATGAAAATGGATACCATCGACGTTGCATCAAAGGGAGTTGTTCATCGTCTGCAGGGAAACCGAGATTTTCAATTTCAATGCCGATACTTGAGGCATTCAAACTGCTGTTGGTCTGCCAAGAACTCGTGCCAGCATGCCAAGCTCTTTTATCATCAGGCACAAGACGGTACACAGTAAATTTACCATTGGTTGGTAATTCGGGTACAAAATAGTGACTACTGGCAGGGAAATTAGGATCTTTAAACAAAGCCAATGTTTCGTCTTTAGATACTGCTGTGTAGTGCAGAATCAAGAACATTTGCCGATTGTCTTGATTGGGTGAAGCATTCTCTTCGTCCAGATCATAAAGCGTGCTTTCTATATATTCTGGTTGGGTATCCGAACCTTGATTGACGTATGTAATGTTGGTGATCTTTTCATCTTTACATGCCGTCAGGAATAAACTCGAAACTAATAATGTAGCGAGTGCAAAAATTTTTTTATTCATAAGTATGACTGTCATTTATTGGAGTTAGATGTTTTTAAAATTAATTGCTAGTGAAGCAATTATTGAGATTATGTTTATTAATAGTACAAAATAAAATAAGAAAAATTAAACAAACCTATTCGAATTGTAACAATAAGGTACAGATCTTCTAGGGTAAAAATTATCTTCAGAATTGTATGAATAGACTGCTTATTTATTCGGTATCATAGGCTTATACAAGCATGTAATCAGGGTGTTTAGGTGAGTGATAGCATTGAACTGAGTGATGTTGAGCTACAGTTGTACGCAAGACAAATATTACTAGAGGATTGGGATATTGATGCACAAGAAAGATTAAAGCTGTCCAATGTGCTTATTATTGGTTGTGGTGGAATAGGGTGTTTGACTGCAGAGTTATTGGCGAGAGCAGGCGTGGGTAAATTGACACTCATCGATGCTGATACTGTAGAAATTAGTAATTTACAGCGACAAATTGCCTTTGATCATCATGATGTGGGTTTTTACAAAGCTGAAGTGTTAGCCAAGAAAATTTCTCAAATTAATCCTTATATTAAGATTGAATACATCAATACTAAATTTGATTTTAATAATGCTGCCGCACTGATTACACAGCAAGATCTTGTGTTAGATGGTTGTGACAATTTTGAAACCCGTTATTTGGTCAATCAAATGTGTAAGGATGCGAATGTTCCACTCATTAGTGCATCTGCGATTGGTTTGCAGGGGCAGTTATTTATGGTGGATGGTGAATCAGCATGTTATGAATGTCTTTTTCCTAAAGAAGATCATGCAGATGAGAGTTTAAGGTGTGCAGATTCAGGAGTTTTAGCAACAACTCCTAACCTGATGGCAAGTATGCAAGCACATCATGCGCTATTATATCTGGGGTTAAATTTAACACCATTAAAACAGAAGATCCTTCTATGGAATGGAAGGAACATGCAACAGCGAATTTTGAATTTTGACAAGGATAAAGAATGTCAAATCTGTCACATCAGTCAATCCGCAAAGACAATTTAATTTGCTACACTCAACATATCGAAATTTAATATCGACATTATGAAAAATAATATTTGGTTAGATGGTTTACGCTCAGTGGCCCGTGTAGGTGAAACTGCGGTCATTGCTGCGCGAGCAGGGATTAAATACGCGACAGAAAAACCGAGTAATGCGAAATTAATGCGCGAAACTTTCGAGTCACTTGGTTCAACGTATATTAAGTTGGGACAGTTTATTGCCAGTACGCCTTCATTATTTCCACGTGAATATGTTGAGGAATTTCAAGGGTGTTTAGATCAGACACCTAAACTCCCATTTAGCTATATTGAAAGTGTTTTGAATGCTGAGTTTGACGGTCGCGATTTAGGTGAAATTTTCGCATCTATTGATGAAACGCCATTAGCTTCTGCTTCGATCGCACAAGTGCATGCTGCTAAATTGGTGAGCGGCGAAGATGTCGTGATCAAAGTCCAAAAACCTGGTGTTGAAACTATCCTTTATACGGATTTAAATGTCCTACATTGGGCGACCAAGATTCTAGAGAAGGCAGTTCCTAAAGTAAAATTTGCTTCACTTGCGGATATTGTTGAAGAAATCAAAACACGTATGGTTCGTGAAGTTGATTTTATTGAAGAAGCAAAAAATATTGATGATTTTGTTAATTATCTGCACATTACTCAAAATACTAAAGCGACTGCACCAAAGGTATATCATCAATATTCAACACGTCGTGTCCTGACAATGCAGCGTCTTTATGGCGTGCCGTTGACGGATTTCGATGTGGTTCGTCAAGTTTCTAAAGACCCATCACAGGTTTTGATTACTGCCATGAACACATGGTTTGGTAGTTTGATGATGTGTGAAAGTTTCCACGCAGATTTACATGCTGGCAACCTCATGCTTTTGGATGATGGTCGCATTGGATTCATTGATTTTGGTATTGTGGGACAATTAAAGCCTGAAGTATGGACGGCATGTATTGCTTTCATGGATGCATTGCAAAATACCAATTATCCATTGATGGCAGAAAATATGCTGAAAATGGGCATGACCAATACGCAAATTGATACAACAGTTTTGGCAAACGATTTAGAGCGATTATTCAGTGGTGTACTCACAGCTGATCCTCAGCAAATTCTGTCATCTAATCCAGCCGACTTAAATGACATCATGATGGATATGGTGGCTGTAGGTGAGCGTCATGGCATCCGTTTTCCACGGGATTTCGCATTGTTGTTTAAACAAATGCTTTATTTTGATCGTTTTATGAGAATTCTTGCGCCGTACACTGATATTTATGCAGATCAGCGCTTACAAATGGTACAAACAATCAATCCTAATCTTTTGTTGAAACATTAAATCTTAAACAAGTGTTAAAATATCACAGCAAATCCTCAATAGAAGAGGATTTGCTTTTATCGCCTCCCGTCAAGCGTGCTATCACTGTTTGATAGTTTACGAAAAGGTCATGATTGAAGATGGATTCCATATTAATTGAAGGATTGAAAGTTGAAACAGTCATCGGATGTTTTGACTGGGAACGGCAAATCATTCAACCATTATTGCTTGATCTTCATATTGCGACTGATTTAGAGCAGGCATCAAATTCAGATCTTCTCGCTGATACTTTAAATTATGCTGAAATTTGTGAAATCGCGACTCAGACGATTCAAAAAGCTCAACCTGAATTAATTGAATTTGCTGCAAAAATTGTCCTCAAAGCTTTGTTTGAACAATATCCAGCAATTGAGTCTATCCAAATTACTGTGCGTAAGCCTGCTATTATTCCACAAGCTAATTCAGTAGGAATTCGTCTTGAAAGACACCGTAATGATTTATGCGCTAGCATTGGCGAGTAATAGCCAACCGCACAATCATCTGGTGAATGCATTAAAACAAATTGCGTCATTGGGATGTATTACGCGTTCTCCTATCTATGTCATACCTTGTCGAGATGGTGTTGGACAAGATTATTGGAATGCTGCATGTTTATTAGAATCAAAGCGGCAAGTCAATGAAATTACCAATCTTTTAAAAGCGCTGGAAAAAGCTTCTGGTCGAGTCCGTCCGTCACATGATATTTCTTTGGATGTAGATCTCATTGCATGGGGAAATACGCTCCAAAATATGCAATTTAATCCAAAAAAAATGCCATTAGCCTTAGATGTTAAAATTCCAATGTTTGATATTTGGGAAAATCCATTATTTGAGCATGAAGCGCATCATTTTCCTCAAGTGTCACTAGATGGTTCATTTTCTAAAATAGGATGAGTTTCGCCGAATAGTCCATCGGTAGCATTGATCAAATATGTCTTTGATACGGAAATAGGCTGTGATGTAACAATAATCAGCTTCTTTTAAATGGACTAATTTTTATAATACGCCACTTCAAAATAAATAAGCTCCATATCAAGAAGATGTATAAAATTATTGTGTTAAGCGCAATTTTGGCGTTCCTCTCAGGTTGTGCAACGCTTTCCCCTCAAGAGTGTCGAACTGCTCAATGGTCGGAAATAGGTGAAAAAGATGGAAGCAGTGGTTATTCGAATCGCATTGTTAAACATCAAAAAGCCTGTTCAAAAGTGAATATTGAACCTGATCACAAGTTATATGAAAAAGGTTACCAACTTGGGCTTCGTTCATATTGTCAACCCGAAGTTATTTTCGATGGAGCTTTGGATGGAAGAGGTGGGTATAGGGTTTGTCCATCAGAGTTACATGCCCAATTAGCACCCTTTTATAATGTGGCCGATCAGTACTATCGTTCTAAGAAAGACAAAGATGCTAAAGATAAAGAAATTGAAACTTATCGAGACTACTTACTGGATGACAAAATCACCAAAGAAAAGCGGGAAGAGTATCTTAAGAAAATAAAGTCCTTAAAGCAGGATAAATTGCGGTTAGATTTGAATTTCAATCATGCTGAGCGTGAATTAAATAAGTTTAGACGATTCCATCATCTATAAAAAATGCGGCCCATGAGCCGCGTTTTTTTTAAATATAATAACTTGTTTTGGTCATGAGTTTGGATATACCCGTCATTGCGATTTTGACCGCAGCTGGTAATTCCACACCACCTGCATTTAGTGCAGTATCTCGATGTTGAAGTTCATCCTGATTCATCTGTGTCAAAATTTGACGAGAGCGTTCATCATGCGGTGGGAGTTGGTCAAGATGGTGTTGCAAATGCAGACTCACTTGGCGTTCAGTTTCTGCAACGAAGCCTAAACTGTATTTGTCACCAGCAATACCTGCAATCGCACCCATACCAAAAGAAAGACCATACCATACAGGATTGAGTAGACTTGTATGACTATCTAACTCTTTTAAACGATCTTCACACCATGCTAAATGATCTTGTTCTTCAATCGCGGCATGCTCCATTTCACGACGAACATTAGGCAATTTAGCTGTCAATGCTTGACCGTGATAAAGCGCTTGAGCGCAGACTTCACCACTGTGATTAACACGCATGAGTCCAGCAACATGCCTTGCTTCACTCACTGCGAGATGAGTCTCTGCTTGACTTGCTGGATTTTCACGTTGTGAGGTGGTGGTGCCTGGTACCAAACTACGCAGTGCTTGATCAAATGAATGGATAAATTTATCTAGACCTGTGTAGTGACGCATAACCTTAATCCTCTAAATCAATTTGAGCATTTTTTAACATTGGTTTTAAGCGTGTTAATAACCAAATCGTGTACAGAGCACTCAATATTGCTGTAATACCGAATAGAATCTTAATATCAATACTTAAGATACTTAAAATAATAATGGAGAATATAGCAGAAGACACCATGAATACTGCATTCATAATGTTATTAGCAGCCACTACGCGAGCACGATGTGAACACGGTGAATAGGCTTGCATCATGGCATACAGCGGAACAATATAAAAACCACCACTGATCCCTAATAAAGTAACTGCAATCATCACATGATAATAAATCATACCAGAATTAAACATGTCTGATATGCCAATAAAATCTCCAGTCCTTTCAGGAACAAAGGCTAAACTTCCTGCTAAATAGAAGGCGAAAACGGTTAAGCCTACTGCACCAATAGGCACCATTTTAATATTGACCTCTGAGCCACCAATTTTTCGGCATAGCAATGAACCTACACCAATACCCACAGAAAAAAAGGTAAGGAGGAGGCTAACCACATTTTCGTTGGCATGAAGATTTTGCTGAGTCATTTGAGGTATTTGAGTTAAATATGTCGCGCCATAAAACCAATACCAAGAATTACCTAATAAAATGGTAAAGATGAGGGGTAAGCTTTTTGCATAACGTATGGTTTGAAAACTGGTTCGAAAGAAATTCCAATCGACATTGATATGATTTTCACGGACTTTTTGTTTGAGAATGAAGCGACTACAACTATAACCAAGTATCGCGATGGTCACGACCGTCAGGCTGATCCAAACTAAGTTACCTTCAGAGTTTGAAATCACTACACCACCCAAGATCATCCCCATCAATATTGCAATGGAAGTACCTGACTGGAATAAAGCATTACCCGACATCAATTCATTCGGTTTTAATATTTCAGGGAGAATGGCGTATTTAATCGGTCCGAAGAAGGTACTGTGTGTACCCATGAGGAACAATGCTAATAACAATAGCCATAAATTGCCGAGTAAAAATCCAGCAGTACCAATCAGCATAATCAAGATTTCAAGCAATTTGATATTACGAATCAAGAAAGAGCGTTCGTATTTGTCTGCAATTTGTCCTGCAGTCGCTGAAAAAATGAAGTAAGGTAGAATAAAGAGAAGTGCAGCTAGATTATTCAGTGTGCTTACGCTTGCGGTCTGTTGTTGAATCCAACCATAGGTAATGACGAGCAATAAGGATTGTTTAAAGACATTATCGTTTAAGGCCCCAAAAAATTGAGTCAAAAACATAGGTAAAAAACGGCGCGAACTCAGTAGATGCTCTTGTTTTTGCATGACAATTCAGCTTTTTTAAAAATTATTAAGAAATGTGATGATTTAGTAACAATATCGGAAAATCATGTATCATATTTTCATCCTAAAAATTTTGAAAATACTAGAAATTTGATTCAGTTAGCTTGAGTGAAAAATCTGTATTTTCTATTTAAAATATAAAGTATTCAGAGCGCAGTATGCCATCGAAAACACAATTTAAAAAATCATTACTTTCCCAATGTGTACAGCACACATGGATATCAAATGATATCAATAAATGGTTATATGCAAGTGTTTTTTTAGGTGCGCTTTCTTCACCTGTATTATTTGCAGCCGACACAGTGATTTCAAGTCAGGAGCTTGAGCCTGCGACATCCGTACAAGCCATCGAAAATAATAAACAAAAAATTGAAAACGTTGCGCAACAACAGGGATTATCAAAAGAGAAAATTGAAAGTATTGATCAAAAAATAGATCAGTTGAGTGGGCAAGATGATTTTAATAGTTATGAAATGCTTCAGCAGCAAGAGCAATTGAGTCCACAAGAGCAATTCAAGCCGATAGAATTTGATGATTTGGAGTTGCTGCCTGAGGAGAGTGTGGACCCTCGACTTGCCAATGAAATTTTATCAGTCGCTGAAGAAGCCAAGCAGGAAGCGCAAAATTTCAGATCGGGATTGACGACTCCAGCCATTCAAGTACAAGATCTACCTGCGAATGACATTTCAGAAGCTGAGTTAACAAAAGCGCCAGTCAACATTGATCAGTTGATGCAAAATATTCAGTCTGATCGTCAGATTGAGGTGTCTGAAAATGTGGAAGGACGTTCATTATCCGTTCAAACCCAAGAACCTGAAAATAAAGAACCAGAAAAAGTAAATGTGTTTAAACGCATTTTCTACAAAATACGTCCTCCACGTCTTAATCAGCCCGCTGCTGTGCCACGTATTACCGCAGATGTTACGGGCGCACCTAAACCACTCGCGGACAATATCAAAGCAAAGTTATCATCATTCACTGTTGAGTCATTTTCAGATTTCAATGCTGCCGTCCCGCAACTCCGTAATATGACTGTCCAAGCTGCACAAGCCGTAGGTTATTACGATGCTGAATTTAAGTTTGAAAAAGTCAGTGATAACCGAGTGCGTGTCAATGTCACACCTCATAATCCAGTAGTGGTGCGAGAACAAAATATTGAATTTACTGGGCCTGGGCAGAATCTTGCTCAATTGCAAGTGATTCGAGTGCTTCCTGATTTGGAGGTGGGTGATATTTTCGATCATGGTAAATACGAAGCGACAAAAGCTCGAATCATTGAAGCGGCGAATAACAACGGTTTCTTTGATTATTATTGGCGAATGCACGATGTCATGTTGGCCCGCCCTCAAAATCAAGCAGATATAAATTTGAAGATGGAAACAGGTGAACGTTATAAGCTGGATGATGTGCAGTTTAGAATGAGTGATCCATCAAAAAAATTACCGATTCGTGAAGATATTTTAAGAACATTAGCTCCTTGGCAAGAAGGTGCAGACTTTACCGCATGGCGTGTAAATGTATTAGCCAACAACTTAACCAATTCACGTTATTTTAACTATAGCCTTGTTGACGCTGTTAAACCTGATCCAATTATTAAGCCGCTTGAACTCGCACCTGATTTGCAGGCTTTAGTGGATGAGCAAAAAATTGATCGAAGTTTATTAACAGGTCAAGAAAAGGCTGAACAACAGGCAAGTTCATCAGAAGAAGTCACGCAGAATGTGGCAGATGAAACTCAATTTGCGGGTGGAAATGAACGTCGTACTTTGCAAGAGCGTAATGATGCTGATAATCAAGCGCAAGCCAAGCAGGAAGAAACCGAGCGTTTACAAGCCTTAGCACGTGAAGAGAAAAAAATCCCTGTCATCGTGACATTGAATGCGGATAAATTAAATAGTGTTGAAGCGGGTATTGGTTATGGTACTGATACAGGTGTGCGCTTACGAAGTCAGTACCGCCGTTCTATTGTGAATGATCGTGGTCATTCGTTTGATGCAAACTTAGAGTTGTCACAAGTCAGACAATCAATTGATGGTCGTTATAATATTCCATATAAACACCCATTAAATGATTATGTCAGTCTAGTTGGTGGTTACGAGCGTGAAGATCGTGATGAAATTGGGAATGGATTAAATCTCATCGTGGAATCCGCCGTTGCCGGAGCTGACAGAATTATTAAAGGTGCGCGTCGTGATTGGCAGCATATTTTTGGTGTGCGTTATCGTCTAGATCGTATGACGATTGAAGGTGATATTCCTGAGACACTTGACCCAGATACCAATTGGGATGAAATCCCAGAGTTTGTCGTTGCAACGGGTAATGATGAGCAGCAATCTTTATTAATTGGTTATGAAGCCACTAAAGTCACCAGTGATAATCGATTAAATCCGACAAAAGGATTTAAACAAAACTACAAAATCCAATTGGGGAGTGAAAGCCTGCTATCCGATGCTGATATGGCGATTGTAAATGCGAACTGGAAATTTTTATATTCATTAGGCAGTAACAATGATCATCAATTCATTGGTGGGGCAAACCTCGGTTATATCATCACTGAAGATTTTCAAAAAGTGCCCTATAACTTGAGATTCTTTGAAGGGGGTGACCAAAGTCTACGAGGATTTGACTATAAGAGTTTGTCCCCTGTGGAATTTGGATATAAAGTCGGAGGTCAAGCGCGTGCGATTGGGACTTTAGAGTACAATTACCAATTTAAAGAAGGTTGGCGCGCAGCGTTATTTAGTGATTTTGGTAATGCTTATGATGAAAAATTTACCAATGATACTGAATATAGCATAGGAGCAGGAATCCGCTGGAACTCTCCAATTGGTCCAATTCGTCTAGATGTGGCATCGGGGATATCTGATCCTGGTAAACCGATTCGTCTACATTTCTTTATCGGGCCGCAACTTTAATATTTAAGATAATAAAAGTACTCAATCATTTTTTGGAATAAGTATGGCTGAAGACATCGAGCAGCAACCTGAGCAACAACCTGATCAAAACGTGACGCCACAGCGAAGTTTATTACGCCGTGTATTGCTGATCATTTTATTTATTCTGATCTTTTTTGTGGCTTCGCTTGCCGTAATGTTTTCAACAGACAAAGGCAGTAAATTCTTACTTGACCGTGCTTTGTCCACTCAACAGATTATTCAGTATGAATATGAAGGTGGAAATTTACTTCAAGGCATTATTCTAAAAAATGTATTGGTAACGCTGAAATCAGTTGATGTGAAAATTGATAGAGCTGATGTCACTTTGGGTTGGCGTGCCATATTAGATAAAGAAATTCATTTGAATCGTGCTGATGTCCGAAATTTGCGTGTCATTAACAAGTCACCGCCGAGTGATGAGCCATTTAAGTTTAGTGAAATTAAACTCCCTTTTGTTTTACGTGTTGATCATGCCGATATCGATCAATTGGTCATTCAGACTTCAAGTTCTAAAGTGCAATTTAATGACATTATCCTAAACGAAGCACTATGGTCCGGTACTGAGCTTAAGTTTGAAGATTCGCAGTTTGATATGGGTTATTTGTCTGTAAAAAAAGCAACAGGTCAGATGGATTTTAAAGGTAAATATCCGTTAGATGCGCAAGCAGTTGTAAGACTCCCATCTTTAAAGTCGATCAACGTTGAGGATATTTATCTCCATGCAAAAGGCTCTTTAGATACCATTCAAGCGGGCATTGCCACGCGTACCCCTGATTTATTAACAGGTTGGGCAGTGGTACATCCAGTTCGAAAAAATGTACCGATGCAAGGTGCTTTAAACTTTAAAGATTATCACTGGCCTTTAATGCTAGAGCAGGAGCTCTTATCTAAACAAGGAGTCGCTAAGTTTTCTGGAGATATCCAACGTTTGAATTTGGATATTAATACCGATATTTCTGGTAAAAATATTCCTCAAGGACAATATACTGCGCTGGCGCATACAGATCTCGTCAATCAATTGAATATTTCAAACCTGAATGGTCAATTGATGAACGGGGCGCTGAATCTTGCGGGTGTCGTTGGGTGGAAGGATAAAGTCACTTGGGATGTGCAAGGTCGCTTAGATAAAATCAATCCAAAAGATAAAGTGATTCCACAAGTGGTGCAAGATTTTCTGCCAGAACGTTTGGATGCCAAAATCGCCTCAGCTGGGTCGTTAGAGAAGGGATTAGCTCTCACAGCACTTATTGATTTTGACCAATATGAAACATGGAATTTAAATCTTAATCAAGCTGAACAAAAAAATAATAAACCGAATCCGATGTTGCTAGATGTCGCTTGGAAAAATATTGATCGTGCTGTTCCGTACATTGGTTGGTTAAGTAGTGAATCTGGGGATGTAAAACTTGCTTTAGTTGAAGGTCAACAAAATATTCATGTGGCAACCGTAGTTGGTGCAAATGAAAAAGGAACTTTACCTGCTGGCAAATACAATGCCCAATTAGACCTTAAAGGTAATGATCTTCATGTTCCTTCATTTATCTATCAAGCAGATGGAAAAGGATCTTTACAAGCAAATGCCAAGGTTGAATTACCATCTGATCAAAGACAGTTGAAGTGGAATGCGGTGCTTAATGCAAAAGACTTTAATCCGCAAACCATCAGTTCTGCTGCTCCTGTAAATTTATTAAATGGACAAATTCAAGCGAGTGGCTTTGCTCGACCTAACCAGCAAATTATTCAGTTAAATCAGATCAATCTTTCAGGTCAACTTGCCAATCAAAATCCACCGGAAACAATTAAGCTGACTGGCTCAAGTACAGCAGCCATTCTTCTACATGATGAAAAGTCGGGTGGTGGCTTTAAAGGCTTCGCAGTAAATTATGATGGTGCATTACATGCAAGCCAACTGCCACAAGGGGATGGTCAGCTTAAAATACGTGTAGCAGGCTCACCTCAGCGCATCAATATTTCCGAATTTAAACATCAGGGTGCTGCGGGTCAGATCAATGCCAATGGTTTAGTCAATTTAGCCAATGGAATCGGATGGGACATTAATGCTTCTTTAATACGTTTTAAGCCTCATTATTTTGTTTCAAGTGTTAAAGGGGAAATTTCAGGTAATGTCAAAACGGATGGTGTTTGGTCAGATCGTTTGAAAAAAATTAATATTGATCGACTCAATCTCGCTGGCATGATCAATAAAAAACCGCTGAGAGCAAAAGGTAATCTTGCTGTTATTCTTAATTCGAATCAGACAGGTTTCCTACCACAACAGTTTGAAGCCAATAATTTGTATTTTGTGTATGCGCAGAATCAGATTCAAGCCGAAGGGAATGCTCAGAATCTTCGCGTTAAGATTGACGCGCCTGCATTATTTGAGCTTTATCCTGGTTTACGTGGTCGTGCGCAAGGTTTTGTTAACGTGCAGTCTCAACCGAGATTGTCTGCAACTGCGAATGTGAGGGTGAATAACTTTGGTTTCAATGATCTTGTCAGTATCAAATCACTCAACATCCAAGGGGAATTACCAACTTCAGACACAGTGCCTACTGCATTAACTGCAAGAATGGACAGTTTAAGAAGTGGCAATCGTGAGATTCAAAACGCTGAAGTCTCGATTGCTGGCACGCGAAAAGCACATTTATTGAAAGTCCAAGCCGCGAACAAGCTGTCTAAATTTTATGTACAACTGGCAGGTGGATTTAATCCTGCGAATGATTGGTTAGGTCAAATTCAAAAAGGTGACTTTGACTCTGCACGCGCGCATTTGAAACAGGCCCAATCTGCCCCTGTGATTTATAATACTGCGAAAACAGAATTATTTGTGGGTGCTCATTGCTGGACCAGTAATCAAAGCCAGCTTTGCTTTGATCAGCCCTTACGTGTGAGTAAGACCAAAGGTAGCGCCTCATTTGTGAGTAGGAATTTAGATCTTGGTGACTTTGCCGCATTTATGCCTGAAGGTTTCGCAATTACGGGTAAATTGGATGGTTATGCTAAAGCATTTTGGGGGCAAGGCATTCAACCAAAAATCGATGCCAAACTTGTTACGCGTAATGGTGTTGTCGGTCTAGCAGCTGCCGATCCTGATGATATTAGCACCACAATGAACTACGATGAAGTAAGTCTTATTGCACGAAGTATTCGTGAAGGATTATTACTTCGTGCTGATTTGAAAGCTCCGAATATTGGGACTGGATATGCAAATGTTGTGGTGAATCCATTTGTTGATTCGAAACCAATGCGTGGTGAAGTTGCTCTGAGTCAAGTGCAACTGAAAATTTTAAAACCATTCATTTCGGATGTGCGTAAAATTGATGGTAATTTATCCCTTGCGGGTAAAATCAGTGGGACATTGACTCAACCGTTATTTAACGGCGAAATGCGCCTTAAAAATGGTTCCATCAGCATGATTTCGTTACCTGTTAATCTCACGAATATTCAGCTGTATTCATCTATTCGTCAAAACCAAGCGACGATCGATGGCGCTTTCAACAGCGGTCGAGGTGTCGGTAAATTAACGGGTGATATCGATTGGAAAAATGATCCTAGAATTCGTTTAAAACTCAAAGGTGATAATTTATTTATTCGCCAAGCACCATTAATCACAGCTGTTGTGAACACTGAAATGGATTTAGATGCACGTCCTGTCAGTAAGCAGTTAACTTTGAATGGTAAAGTTGAAGTTCCGCGTGCGCTGATTTCAATGCCAGAATCGAGCGCATCCGTAGTGCCTTTATCCGCCGATGTTCGAGTGGTACGTGAAGGTGATAATCAACTCGCGGTACTTAAGGCCGCAAAGCCATGGGATATCCGCGCTGACTTAGAATTAAATTTAGGAAACCAAGTGATTTTCCAAGGCTTTAATAGTCGTATTCCATTGCTTGGGCGAATTTACTTAACGCAACGCGGTTTAGAAACTGCCATGCGTGCCAATGGTGCGATTGGTGTAAGTAAGCGCGTTACTATTGAAGCTTATGGGCAGTCTTTAGAACTAAGTCGTGCAATTGCGCGTTTCAATGGTGCATTGTCTAACCCAACCCTTGAGGTTGAAGCAAGTAAACTCATTTCAGGCAGTACAGTTGGTGTGCGTGTTACTGGAACTGCAAGCAGTCCAAATATCCAAGTCTTTAATGATGCCGGGTTGTCTGAACAAGAGGCGATGAATGCCTTGATTACAGGTCGAATCAATGAGGGTTCTAGTAGCTTGAGTCAAGCAGAAGGCTTTAAGTCAGATGTGAACAATACCATTGCTGCAGCGGGGATTAGCTTAGGGCTTGGTGGTACACGTGCTTTAACCAATCAAATTGGACAGACATTTGGGTTGAGTGGTCTTGCTCTTGATGCGCAAGGAACAGGCGATGACACTCAAGTGAGTGTGACAGGTTATCTAACCCCTGATTTATATATCCGTTATGGTGTTGGTGTCTTTACGCCAGTCAATAAATTAACGCTACGATATCAGATGAACCAAAGACTCTATCTGGAAGCAAGTCAGTCTTTAGAAAAAGCCATTGATATTTTCTACAATTGGCGATTCTAAAAGGTAAAAGGGCTTCAATCGAAGCCCTTTTTAATTCAATGTATAAACCGAAATTAAATTTAAGCCCTATTGTTAAAATGCTAGACTTAAAATTTATCGGACAAGAAAGAATTAAAAAATGAAAACAATTGCAATATTCATCGCGATGATAGCGGCAACACTCATGGCGGGCTGTCAAACCACTCAAACTGAGCAACTTACTCCAAAAATTGGAATGGCTAATCCTGCAAGCAAATTTTGTGTTCAACAAGGTGGAAAATTAGAAATACGCGATGAGGCAAATGGTCAAGTGGGTTATTGCCAGTTGCCAGATGGCGTTGTGGTAGAAGAATGGGAGTTATTTAGACATCATCAAA
Source organism: Acinetobacter sp. ANC_7512 (assembly GCF_056779935.1). Classification (NCBI taxonomy): domain Bacteria; kingdom Pseudomonadati; phylum Pseudomonadota; class Gammaproteobacteria; order Moraxellales; family Moraxellaceae; genus Acinetobacter; species Acinetobacter sp. ANC_7512. Next base: position 140,904 of record NZ_JBWYIX010000001.1, read on the forward strand.
ATATTTGCAAACCTGAAGAAGCGAAAAAATTAGTCGGCATGCATAATCTTGATGATCAACAGATTTTGAATAAAACCAAAGCCAAAATTATTCGCCGTGTCGGACCAAATGATCTGGTTACTATGGACTATCGAAATGATCGTATTACAGTAACCGTGGATGATCAGAATAAAATTATTCGCTCAAACTGTGGCTAATGAACGAGAAATGTCATTACACGATTTCCTATTCGGTTTAACTCGATTATCATAGCCGCAACAGGAGAGATGTATGAACAAATTCGTGATTCTGGGTGCTGTACTTGGTTCAGCCGTTTTGCTCAGTGCTTGTGAAGAAAAAAAGCCACTAACCCCTGAAGAAGTCTGGCATGGTTACTGTACCAGTATTGGTAATGCTGCACGCTCTATTTTGCTAGACCGTCAAAATGGTATCGAGAAAACTGCGGCGGTCGAACATGCTTCTAAACTGACCGATCCGACGACGAAGAAATTTGTAGATGCTCAAATTGAGAAGGTTTATGCTTATCCTGCGAATCAATTAGAAGTGGATCGTGATGCATTAATGGCTAAATTCAAAAAAGAAGCAACGGATGAGTGTTTAGCCACTCCTTACGATAAAGATAATCTGCCTGACTATAAACAGTTTTAAGGTGCTTCGATAAGATTGACCATAAATAAGAGGGAAGCGTAAGTTTCCCTTTTTTTGTCGAAATTAATTACAAATTTTGATTAGCATTAAAATAGAAAAGCTTATATAAAAATAAGATAAATAAAACAAAAGGAGCGAAACAATGGAAGTGGTCGCATACCTGAATAATGCCGATCTTCTGCTTGAAGATGCCAATGGTGTTGCTGTAATTAATGGCAGCCATTACGTCCTAAGTGTAGGGGATCGAGTCTATCTTAAAAATATGATCAATGAACATGCCAAAATTTATCAGGTACACATTAGTTTTGCCTGTGCCGAACACCGCATGCTACATGATGATGAAATTCTGGTCAAATTCGAAGGAACACGAGAAAGTCTGCAACAATATTTAGATCGCACGACTGTCCACTAAGGTTGAATAGTCAAAAAAGAATTTAAAAGGCAACATCTTGTTGCCTTTTATTTATTTCAGATCCGTAAAAGCTTCATGTTAATGTCAGAATTGTTCGATAAAACAACATATTGAGCAATGAGTAATCAGAAGAGAGATCATTTAGTAAGAAAATAATGGTCATCACAAAGAAACACTCTTCTTGCATTAACTTTTAACCGGAATTTTAGTAAAATTTAGCAGTCCATATTATTTGCAGGCTTTATAAGCAGGATATTGCAAGTAATTTTTTAAAGAAGAGGAATAACACCGTGCTAGAAGCTTACCGCCAACACGTTGAAGAACGTGCCGCACTCGGAGTCCCACCGAAGCCACTTGATGACGCTCAAACAGCTGCATTAGTTGAATTATTAAAAAATCCACCAGCTGGCGAAGAAGCATTCTTAGTTGATTTGCTTGAAAACCGTGTTCCAGCAGGTGTTGACCAAGCTGCTTACGTAAAAGCTGCTTTCTTGGCTGCTTTGGCGAAAGGTGAAGCGACTTCTCCATTAGTTTCTAAAGAGCGTGCGGTTTACTTACTAGGTACTATGCTTGGTGGTTACAACGTTGCTCCTTTAGTTGAATTATTAGAAGACGCAGCGCTTGGTGCTTTAGCTGCTGAAGCGCTTAAGAAAACACTTCTTGTTTTCGATGCGTTCCATGACGTTGCTGATAAAGCAAAAGCAGGTAACGAAAACGCGAAAGCTGTTCTTCAATCTTGGGCTGACGCTGAATGGTTCACTAGCCGTAAAGACGTTCCAGAAGAAATCAAACTTACAGTTTTCAAAGTTACTGGCGAAACTAACACTGACGACTTGTCACCTGCTCAAGACGCTTGGAGCCGTCCAGACATTCCGTTACACGCGAATGCAATGCTTAAAAACGTACGTGATGGTATTAACCCAGAAGTTCCTGGTGAAGTTGGTCCATTAAGCCAAATCAAAGAGTTAATCGCGAAAGGCAACCAAGTTGCTTACGTGGGTGACGTTGTTGGTACAGGTTCTTCTCGTAAATCTGCAACTAACTCTGTACTTTGGTTCTTTGGTGACGAAATCGCTCACATTCCGAACAAGAAAGAAGGCGGTTACTGCTTAGGTTCTAAGATTGCTCCGATTTTCTTCAACACTATGGAAGACGCTGGTGCGTTACCAGTTGAAATCGACGTTGCTAACATGAACATGGGCGACGAAATCACGTTAAAGATTGACAAAGCGACTGCAAAAGTTACAGCGTTCAAAGATGGCGCTCAAATTGCTGAAGCTGAGTTAAAAACTCCAGTACTTCTAGACGAAGTACGTGCGGGTGGTCGTATTAACTTGATCATTGGTCGTGGCTTGACTACTAAAGCACGTGAAGAATTGGGTCTTCCTGCTTCTGACTTGTTCCGTACTCCAGTTCAACCAGCTGCAACTGGCAAAGGCTTCACGCTTGCTCAGAAGATGGTTGGTCGTGCTTGTGGTCTTCCAGAAGGTCAAGGTGTACTTCCAGGTACTTACTGCGAACCTAAGATGACAACTGTTGGTTCTCAAGATACAACAGGTCCAATGACGCGTGACGAATTGAAAGACTTAGCTTGCTTAGGTTTCTCTGCTGACCTCGTAATGCAATCTTTCTGTCATACTGCTGCGTATCCAAAACCAGTTGACGTTCAAATGCAACACACGCTTCCTGATTTCATCATGAACCGTGGTGGTGTTTCTTTACGTCCAGGTGACGGTATTATCCACTCTTGGTTAAACCGTATGCTTCTTCCAGATACAGTTGGTACTGGTGGTGACTCACATACACGTTTCCCAATCGGTATTTCTTTCCCAGCGGGTTCTGGTCTTGTAGCGTTCGCTGCAGCAACTGGTGTTATGCCACTTGATATGCCTGAATCAGTTCTTGTGAAGTTCAAAGGTAAAATGCAACCTGGTATCACTTTACGTGACCTAGTACATGCGATTCCTTACTACGCAATTAAAGAAGGTGACTTAACTGTAGAGAAGAAAGGTAAGAAAAACATCTTCTCTGGTCGTATCTTAGAGATCGACTTATCAGAAATGGAAACTGACTTAACTGTTGAGCAAGCGTTCGAACTATCTGATGCTTCTGCTGAACGTTCTGCTGCTGGTTGTGCGATCACACTTTCTGAAGAGAAAGTTGCTGAATACCTTCGTTCAAACATCACAATGTTGAAGTGGATGATTTCTGAAGGTTATGGCGATGCTCGTACTATGGCGCGCCGTGTTGAGAACATGGAAAAATGGTTAGCTAATCCATCACTTCTTAAAGCTGATGCTGACGCTGAATACACGAAAGTGTATGAAATCGACCTTGCTGACATCAAAGAACCTATCCTTTGCTGCCCGAACGATCCAGATGATGCAAAACTTCTTTCTGACGTTCAAGGCGACAAAATTGATGAAGTATTCATCGGTTCTTGTATGACGAACATCGGTCACTTCCGTGCAGCTGGTAAACTTTTAGACAAAGTACCTGGTGGTTCTTTATCTACTCGTCTTTGGTTAGCTCCTCCAACTCGTATGGACGAACGCCAATTAATGGAAGAAGGTTTCTACAATACTTATGGTAAAGCTGGCGCGCGTACAGAAATGCCAGGTTGTTCATTATGTATGGGTAACCAAGCACGTGTAGCTCCAAATACAACTGTAGTTTCTACTTCTACGCGTAACTTCCCGAACCGTTTAGGTCAAGGTGCGAACGTTTACTTGGCTTCTGCTGAGCTTGCATCTGTTGCTGCGGTACTTGGTAAGTTGCCAACTCCTGAAGAATACCAACAGTATGCTGCTCAAATCGACAGCATGTCTGCGGATATTTACAAGTACTTGAACTTCGATCAAATGAACGACTATACAGACGCTGCTAAAGACGTTGATACGAAGAAAATTGCTGCTGCTCAATTAAGCTAAGTTATTGAACAATAATTTATATTGAGTTAGAAATAAGGGTTGAGTAATCAGCCCTTATTTTTGTGTGTTAAAAAATGAAAAAATATTTAATGGTAAGAAGTCCAGAATCTTTAATAAAAGAGAATAGAATTGGATATGGTTGGAAGCAGGTAAACTTTTCAGTACATTCAAATATAAAAACTGTGATTCAAGAAATTATCGAGAAAAATGGTTCGATTGGTCGTATGACTAATCAAGTTAAGAACTATTTTGAATTAAAGAGTGAAGATATTGTTATTGTTCCTTTAGGTAAAAAGATTGCGATTGCTAAAGTAATAGGAACCAAAAAATATGATCCTCTATTTAAAGGAGGACATGGTGCTAATCAAATCGATGTAGAGTTTTTTAGAAAAGATGGAAAAGTAATTTATATTCCACGCTCTAAGCTAAAAGAAAATTTAGAGAGCAGATTAAAGCTTAGAACTACAATAGGTGATCTAACAAGATTTTCCCAAGAGATAGATCATATTATTCAAAACTTAAAGGACTTAGGGGATTTTGATATAAAGAGTAGTTTTCAAGAAAAAATAGATCAATATGAAAATGAATTTAAAACAGAATTATTGAATGCCTTATGGAAAGGGAATACACGTTTAAAAGCTGGCGGTAGGGGTTTAGAGGAATTGATTAAAGAACTCTTAGAAATACAAGGTTACTCAAGTGTATTGATCTTAGATAAAAAGAATGGTGAAGGCATAGCGGATATTGATATAGAAGCAACATCAGAAAACAACCCATTTTTAAAAAATATTTTAGTTCAAGTGAAACATCATAGGGGGGAAACAGATAAACATGCAATAAACCAATTGATTGCCTATGAAGAAGAAATAGGTATCAGAACTTACAAATGGGTTATAACAACAGGATATCTTTCAAAAGAGTCGAAAGAATTTGCTGAGTTAAACCAAGTAAATATTATGGAAGGTGAGCAATTGGTTGATTGGATTTATGCAAATTTATCAAAATTAAAATCATCGACTAAAGAAGCACTAGGCATTGTGGATGTTCCTAAGTTGAGTTGGGTGTAAAGTTATCTAGAACGAGAATAATAATGAAAGATTTGATTGATGCAATTAATACACGCGTTAAAGAACCATATTGGGGATTCTTTTTATTAGCGTTTTTAGCATTTAATTGGCGTGCCTTATTTTTATTGTGTTTTGCTAAAGGAACAGCGCAAGAAAAAATCTTTTTATTTGATGATCAAACAACTTTTTTAAGTTTAATTGTTTTTCCAATCATTACGGCAGTTGCAATAATGTTGGTAACGCCTTGGTTAAAAGTTTTATTTGGGTGGATTTCAAGGTCTGCTTATGAACGTCTGAACTCACAGGATCTAAAAAGAGAGCATAAATATTTGGCCGAAAAAAATCTATTAGAGCAAGAAAGATCTTTAGAGTTGGCAAATAAAGAGAAAGAGTTAATTGACCAAGCAAAGCGTGATGTAGATATTGAACAAATTAATGACGAAAATACCAGGGAAATTTTAAGAGCTGAAATAGATAAGTTAAGACAGGAAAGAAATCAATTAGATCATAATGAGAATATAAAGCAGTATAAAGAATTAACAATTTATGAGAAAAATATTCTTGAATATCTTTACGCTAATGAAGGTAAATATATTGGAAAAGATGAAGTTTCATATAGACCTAGTATAACTATTGGATCAAAAGAATATGTGGAAGAAAGTAATTTGAGAGATTATCTAAATTATGCAGATGCCCTCAAATCTTTAAAATCAAAAGGTTTAATCAGAGATGTTGGGAAAGAGGGGAGGATTTTTGAATTAGAAAATAAAGGAAAAGAGTACATGGAGAATTTTAAAATTGCTTAATATATTAAATTTTAAATAAATTAGAATTCATATAAATTGTTTATACTATTTATCTTTTAACTCTACATTAAGTCAAATTTGATATCATGTATTTTATTGAAAATTACTTAAATGAACTTTATTCCTCATTCAATAAATTATTTAATCCGCAAATTGTAAAATGATTGAAAAAAGTTAAAGTTATAATGTCCTCACAATCCCGTTTCCTCTATATCGGTGGCTTCCTAAACGGAACACAAATTAAAGACCAAGGCGACAGCTTTGTTTGTATGACCAACGGAAAGAATGAAACTTATACGAAGAAGGTCATTTTCCATCAAGAAGCATGGGATCATGACTACTACGTTTTTGAAAACATCACCGACCAGCAAGCAAAAGAGTGGGTGTTTCAAAAATACGGCGAAACCGTCATTTACCGAAAAAGAAAGCCCATGAAAAAGCCCCGTAATTAAAAATTAACGGGGCTAGTCGTACCACTCTCGTGATACTCATATAAGGCTCATCTCATACTGCCTGCATTAAAACACATTCACACAGATTCGTCATGCTGAATCGAATATAAATTCAAATCGACTACTGTGAAAAGCTTACAAGCTCATAACCATAAAGAAAACAGACAGCAACAATCTATAAAGGTGAAATAAATAGAATAAGCAAAAAATGAACACAGCATGAATATAATGAAAAGCCTACTCACATTAAGTTTAATCAGTCTATCGCTCATTGCATGTTCAAGCGTGGAGATTAAAAATTATGATTCAGAAGAAGACGCACGTTATCGGAAATATAAAGATGAAACAGTAAATATGTCTGAATACGATAAACAACGCTATTACAATCAGCATCACTTAGGTGTAGTCGAGCCAGATCGAGTTCGCGAATCAATTCTAGAACAAAGAAGAAAACAGGCGCAATAAACCAACAGGGCAGTACAAATAAATGTACTGCCTATTAATCACTGGAAAATTACATTTCAATAGCTGAATAAAGCATAATTCTTTGTGAAAATTGATTAAAATTAAAACATTAGGGAAATACAATGAATTTTGAAGTTGATGCCTTTGGCACCATCGTGATTGCCGTATTTTTTCTATTTATTGGGCGCTATCTAGTCAACCGCGTCCAATTCTTTAAAAACTACAATTTACCTGAACCTGTGATTGGCGGTTTGGTCGCAGCAATTACAGCATTCATCTTATTTAAATTCTTTAATATCAGTGCCACATTTGATGCGCAAATTCAAAGCATTTTAATGCTGATGTTCTTTACCTCTGTGGGCTTAGGTGCAGATTTTGTTAAATTAAAAGATGGCGGGAAAGCCCTATTTATATTTTTGTTCTGTGTGATCGGATTTGTGATCGTTCAAAATATTGTTGGGGTGAGTTTAGCGACGGTTTTAGGCTTAGATCCTCTTATCGGTTTAATTGTAGGTTCAATCACCTTAACGGGTGGTCATGGCACGGCAGGTGCATGGGGGCAAGTGCTTGAAACCCAGCATGGCATTCAAGGTGCTATTGTATTAGGTATGGCAAGTGCGACCTTTGGTTTGATTATTGGTGGTATCGTGGGTGGTCCAGTTGCTAAATTTTTAATTAAACGTCATCAATTGGCTGACAAAATTGACAATGATCAAAACGAATCACAATTGGATGATCAGTTAAAATCTGCACCATTTGAATATCCAAAAAAGACACGATTAATTACTGCAAGTAATGCGGTTTCGACCCTTGGTATGTTTGCACTTTGTATATTCACGGCAAACTTAATGACAGATTTTAGTCAGGGTAAATGGTTTGAGCTTCCAACCTTTGTTTGGGCTCTAGGTTCAGGTGTGATTTTGAGAAATCTGCTTGAACATGTATTCAAAGTAAATATCTTTGATCGTGCGATTGACGTGTTTGGAAATGCATCTTTATCACTTTATTTATCTATGGCATTGTTATCATTACAACTGTGGTTATTAGCGGATTTAGCAGGTCCGTTAGTCACGATTCTGATTGTGCAAATGCTGGTATTGATTTTATACACTGCTTTTGTGACATTTAAGGTGATGGGGAGCAACTACGATGCTGCGGTTTTATCAGCAGGTCATTGTGGTTTTGGTATGGGTGCGACGCCAACGGCTATTGCCAATATTCAAGCAGTAACCAATACCTATGGTCCTTCACACAAAGCATTCTTACTCATTCCACTGACAGGTGCATTTTTCATCGATATTGTAAATGCGATAGTGATCCAGCTCTCCATTGGGATATTGGGATAGAGCAAGTTTAAAAAAACCGCCTTAAATGCGGTTTTTTACTTATGGAGACTTATATATGCAGTTGAGATTCGATCATCGGCCAAATATTTTGATGCGACTGTTTGAACATCATCATGTGTCCAATCGCTTTATGGCCAAGCTCTTTGGGTTTGAGTTCGATCGCTTCGGTAGGTGCATTAGGATACAACCGAAGTAAATCCTGAACATTTGCTTCGGTTGCAATCTCATCATCACTTGCCCAAATGGCCGTGACAGGAATTCGTATCTCTTGGTGATAATCTTGATCTAGGGTAACCGTTTTGCCAATCGCATTAATAACATAGCCTGGTTGACTACAAAATTGAGCCCAGTCACGTGCAACATCTTTCGGTAGATTTTCCCCCATACCAATGGCTTGGGTAGGGCCGTAACCGAGCATCATACGTGCGAGAGGAAAAATACCTTTAAACATCACAGGGGCAAGTAGTTTCGTACGACCTTTGAGCCCTTTTACATGCCCAGTCGAACCTGCAATTGCAACGACTTTTGCAACTTTATTATGGTTGGGGGTAATCCCAATGAGTTGTCCGCCGGCGCTGTGACCGACAAGAATAACTTGCTTGGCATGGGTGAGTTGTAAGAGTTGATCAATCGCAGCGGGAATATCTAACTGTCCCCATTGCACAATACTTGCTTTGGATTGCTTCAATGGGCCATAAAGAGAAGCACCAATACCACTAAAATCAAACACCATTACGGCATAGCCTTGTTGGTTAAGCCATTCGCAAAATCGATGATAAAACTTTTGAGTAATTCCAGTGGCAGGGCACACCAAGACGGGAAGACGCTTTGAATGCTCGGCAGGAAAAAAGGTAGCAGCGAGTTCGTATTGATCCTGACGAATAATTTTAATTTTTTGCATAATTTAAACTGTGCAAGTATCCGTAATCAAAATACTTTACTGCAGTTCTAAAAGATCAAACCAACAAATAATGACTGTTGCGTTTGTGAAATGACTGTTCAGTCGTGAAAGCAACCTGTTTCAAGAAGTGCCAATAATAATGGAAAGTATTCCTGCTGCAATTAAAGGTCCAACAGGGACGCCACGTAAAATAGCCACACCTGCTACAGTACCAATCAGAAGTCCAGCGACAATATTTGGCTGATTCGCCATAAGCGTTACGCCACGACCACCTAACCATGCCACCAGTAACCCGATTCCAATAGCTAAAATTGAGTTTAAGCTCAAGAATGATTTGAGGATATCTTTACCCGGAATGGTGCCACTGGCAATTGGCGTGAGTACGCCAATGGTGAGGATAATAATGCCGATATTTAAACCATGCTGTTGAAGCAATGGAAAATACTCGTTTAAAGGGGTGATACGTAAAACAATAAGTACTGCGACTGCAATTGTGACAGCTGTATTTTGACTGAATATTCCACATGCCAATAAAATGATTAGAACGATTAAATTGAGGTCTAATTGAGACATAAAGAAGATCCAGTGCTTATCAGGACAGTACTTGAAAGTTATAATAGTTTAACTGATTTAAAGTCTGCATTCAGATGGCATCCTTTAAATTTCAACGAATATTGTAAGTAATGGAAGTGATTCATGGTTCTGGAAAAAATGTTACAGTCTCAAGGCTTTGGATCACGAAAATATTGTCAACAATTAATTAAAGCTGGTGCAGTGGTCATTGATGGTACTGTGATCACGGACCCGAAATATAAACTGAAGCTTCAAGGTCTTAGCTTCCACGTGTATAACGATGAATATAGTTATCGTGAAAAAGTTTATATAGCACTCAATAAACCTGTAGGCTATGAATGCTCGCATCAAGCGACGCATCACTTCAGCGTGTTTGAATTAATCGATGACATATTGTTGCAAAGGGGAGTGCAAACAGTCGGACGTTTAGATCAAGACACGACTGGTATATTGTTACTTACAGATGATGGACAATTTCTGCAAGCGCTGACTCATCCTAAAAAACATGTTCCTAAAGTTTATCAAATGCATACAGCAGATCCAGTCACTGAGCAGCAAATCATTCAATTGGGTCAAGGTGTAGAGCTTCGCAATGAAACAGGATTGTTTCAAGCAACAGATATTCAACTCATAAGCAATCAACACCTACAATTTACAGTGCATCAAGGCGTTTATCATCAAGTAAAGCGTATGGTTGCTGCTGTGGGAAATCGTGTTGAATCATTGCATCGACTGCAAATTGGACAATTAAAATTAGATCAGCTTGCTGAAGGTGAATATTGCTATCTCACTGAACAGCAAATACTCGCTGCCAAAAATCAAAGTCCTGATGCTCAACTCCTTGAAATTTAAATCATCAATGCTAAAGACTCTATTCTCAAGACGATATGTTATGTAATGCCTTAAGATAGAAAGCAATGATAGGTTTGGAATTCATTGTCTTTGACGAAGCCCATCTTTTCGTAAAGTTGGTGAGATTGAAAGTTACTTCGTTGTGTTTCTAATGAAATTCGACTGGCTTTTTCGGATTGTGCAAACAAAATTGCAGTGTCAATGAGTTGTTTAGCTGAACCTTGTCTTCTATAAATTGGAGTGACATATACATCATCTAAAATGTAGTAGCTTGAACAAGCATGGGACGAAAAACCTAAATAAAGAATCACGAACCCAGTGATTACATCATTTTTGATGTGAATAAAAATAACACTTTGTTGGTTTTCGAATCGCTGTTTTAGAAAATCATAGGATTGTTGAATATTGGATGATGCACCATAAAACTGTCGGTATTCATCAAAAAGTACAGCGAGTTGATTGAGATCTTCTGTTGTGGCTTTCCGTACTATCACTGTTGAGCTCTCCTCAGATCATTATTTTTAATCTTGTTATGATGAAGAGCTAAACATATTTGCGCAGGGCGCTGTAAATTAAATTGTTTAGAAATACGACAAAGTTAACTTATGTCAAAAATTAATCTTTATCGCTTTCACCCAAAAGTGCATTCAATTCTGCAAAAAAATCGTCGTCATCTAAACTCGAAGTTGTAGTATTGGATTCTTGTTGTTCTTGCTTAAGCTTTTTGAGTTTCAACAATTGATCCATGTTGATCGTTTGATTTTCGATTGCAAAAGGAATGGACTTTGTCAGTACAACTTGTTTGAAAAATAAACGCACTGCTTGCGCTGGTGTAATCCCCAATTGCTTAAAAACTGCAAAGGCTTGTTTTTTTTCTTGTGAGTCAAGTCGGACTTGATAAACTTCTGTTTTTCTCATGAATTAAAACCAAACGACTCTAAATTTAAGTGCTTATTTTAATCTAAGTAAATGTAATTTCAATGTCTGAACGTGAAAATTATATAAATTTGTCATTACAATGAATCTACAATGTCAGTGTTTGCGTGCTTTTAAAGTGCATTCCAATATTTAATATCGGATCAATAAATTGAAGCTCATCAGCAAGTAATTGCAACGGAGCACTGAAATCATCCTCAGCTTTATGCGCGATTAGCGGATAAAAAGGATCATTTTTGATTGGAATGTTGAGCGCATTGAGGTGAACGCGGAGTTGATGTTGCTTACCGGTCAGTGGTTTCAAAATATATCGTCCCCACTGTGAATTGTGTTCTATCAGGTCAATTTCAGTGACAGAATTGGTGACGCCTTCACATACTTTCATTATATAAAATGGATTTCCCTTTTCCATGCGCAATTCTACTGTTTGTGGAAAGACTAAATCTTTTGAGTAAGGTGCGATGGCTTGATATGTTTTGGATACCTTTCGATCTGCAAAAAGTTGTTGATAGACTCCGCGACTTTCGACTTTTTTTGAAAATAAAACAACACCTGCTGTTTCGCGGTCTAAACGATGAATCGGTGTGAGATGAGGATTATCAGTGAACTGCTTTAATCTCACCAATAAGGTTTCTTGAACATATTGACCTGTCGGACTCATGGTTAAAAAATGAGGTTTATCCACCACGAGCAGTTCATCGTTTTCGTATAAAATTTTTTCCTTAAACGGAACATGAATTTCGTTTGCTAAAAAACGATAATAAAAAATATGAGAATTAGGTTGATACGCCGAGTTGATGGAAAGTTTGTTGCCATCTGCATTATAAATAAGACCATCTTGAAAACGTTGTTGCCACTCCAGTGCGTCTATATGAGAAAAGGCTTGAATGAGAAAATTATAAATCGTAATTGGGGAGATTTGTAGATTTGGAAGAAATACTTTGCTGGCTGTTACACCATTGATCATCGGTGGCGTAAAACTTGGGGCACTTTCTGAATTTGATTTTGGCATAACAAGACAACAGAATAAAAAAATGATCAGATGAATGAGTTTTTGAACAAGTCTAGATAGGCACTGTTCAGGAGCATGCTATTATACCTCTTCAACAGATGTCTAATGTGATCCAGATGCAATATTCTTTTCAACTCAACTTAAATGATGAAGCAGATACTCAAAAATTAGCTGCATGTTTAGGGCAGTGTATTGAAAAGGGTGTCATATACCTCATTGGAGATTTGGGTGCGGGTAAAACCACCCTGACGCGTTATTGGCTACAAAATTTAGGTCATCGTGGTGCGGTTAAAAGCCCGACTTATACACTGGTTGAACCCTATAAAATCAATCAGCAGGATGTCTTTCATTTTGATTTGTATCGTTTGAATGATCCTTATGAACTTGAGTTGATGGGTATTCGTGATTATCTGGATATTGCTGATGCACTATTCTTGTTTGAATGGCCCTCTAAAGGTGGCGACGAAATTCCAGAAGCAGATGTTATCTTGAATATTGAGAAATCTGATGATGAATCAGTACGTCATGTCACGATTTCTTCAAATGATGAAGCTTTACTCGCAAAATTAAAGACACAGTTTTAAATAATTCTATGGCGCATGATCTTAGCTTGAATCGAATTCAAACCTTATCTCCTGCATTAGCAAACCAAATTGCTGCGGGAGAGGTAATTGAACGTCCTGCATCAGTGGTGAAGGAACTTCTAGAAAACTCCATTGATGCAGGTGCGACTGAATTAATCATTCGAGTCGAACAAGGCGGTAGTACGCTGATTGAGATTATCGATAATGGCAAAGGGATTCATCCTGAGGATCTTCCGCTTGCGGTCATGCGTCATGCGACCAGTAAAATTCAAACTGCTGAAGATTTACATGCAATTGTGAGCTTAGGTTTTCGCGGAGAAGCCTTGGCTTCCATTGCTGCTGTTTCGCGCTTGACCTTGACCAGTAGTCGTGATGATTCAGGAATTGGTTATCAGGTCGAAGTAAACGGCACGGCCTTTGATCATCAAGAGATTCAAGCTGTTGCTACTCAGCAAGGCACACACATACGTGTACAAGATTTATTTTTTAATGTGCCAGCAAGACGAAAGTTTTTAAAAAAGCCAAATACGGAATTTGGTCACATTGAAGAAATCGTACGGCGCTTAGCCTTAACGCATTTCGATATTCGGATTGTGCTGGAACATAATGGTGCTATTCGTTTAAATTTGCCTGTCGCAGACAGTGGTCAACTCAGATTTCAACGTGTACAGCAGCTTCTAGGTCGACAATTTACGGAAAATGCGTATTGGATCGATGCTGATAGTGTCAATATGCGCTTATCAGGATGGTTAGGTCATCCTTCTGATGCTCGAGCACAAAGTGATTTGCAGTATGTGTACGTGAATGGTCGTATCGTAAAAGATAAAACAATCTCTCATGCTTTGCGAATGGCCTATGATGGCATCTTGCATGGGCATCAACATGCAGCTTATTTGTTGTTCTTAGAAGTTGATCCTGAATTTATTGATGTGAATGTGCATCCGACTAAACATGAAATTCGATTTTTGAATCAACGTGAAGTACACGAATTTGTACGTCATTTTGCCAAAGAAACTTTGTCGCAATTTCAAACTGCGACTGCGGATTTAGCCCAGGCTTTAAAGCTTGATCAAGATGTCATCGCACCATCAGTACAGTTACCACGTTATCAAGAGCAATTTAATCTGCATCAAAATGCTCCAGCATCGCCTCCTATGTCCCAGACGTTGCAGGAATCGAGTCATGAGGGCTATTTAACAGATTTTAGTGTTAAACAGCCTCAGTCAGTTCAATATAGTGCGCCGAGCCAGCCTTATTCAAATTCTAATATCAGTAATGCACTCAAATCTTATTTGGCACCTTTGAAAGAAACGTCATCTAATTTTGAAGTTCCTCATGATGCTGAGATAGAATCAACATCGTCTAGAGTTGATGAGTTCCCCTTGGGGATTGCAATTGCACAACTTCATGGAATTTATATTCTGGCGCAAAATTCTGAAGGTTTGATCATTGTGGATATGCATGCTGCGCATGAGCGAATCTTGTTGCAGCAAATGAAATCTGCTTGGGATAAACCTGAATTTTGGACATCACAGCAGTTGCTTATTCCAAAAGTGATTTCAATTACACGCATGCAAGCCACGCGTATCGAAGACCTTAAGCCTCAGTTGGCGCGGCTTGGTTTAGAAATTGATCAATATGGCGATGAGCAAGTGATAGTGCGAGGTGTGCCTGCTATTTTGCACAAAGCTGATTTTAATGCATTAATCCCAGAACTTTTGAGTGATCTTGATCCCAATGATGAGGCCAGTGCTTTACAACAAAAAAGAGACCATATCTTGGCAGGGATGGCATGTCATGGCGCAGTGCGTGCGCATCGAATGTTAAGTATTTCTGAAATGAATGCACTGTTGAGGCAGATGGAACAAACTGAGTTTGCAAGTCAATGTAATCATGGACGACCGACTTGGAGAGCTTTTCCACTTAGTCAATTAGATAAATTATTTGCTCGAGGAGAGTAATTGTACATGTCAAATCAAATGCCAGTCATCAACTTAATGGGGCCGACTGCGAGTGGGAAAACTGCTTTGGCATGCGAGCTATATGAGCGCGGTAATTTTGAAATTGTTTCAGTGGATTCTGCGTTAATCTATAAGGACATGGATATCGGTTCGGCAAAGCCATCAAAAGAAGAGCAGGAACGATATCCACATCACTTGATTGATATTATTACACCGCTCGAGGTTTATTCGGCAGCTCAATTCGTTGAAGATGCATCGCTGCTGATTGATGAAATACATTCACGCGGTAAGACCCCAATTTTGGTGGGTGGGACGATGTTGTACTACAAAGCACTGTTGGAAGGCTTGGCAACGAATCTCCCTAATGCTGATGAAAAGGTACGTCAACAAATTGAAAATGAAGCCATGGCATTGGGTTGGGAGAGCGTCTACGAAGAGTTAAAACGTGTCGATCCTGTGGCAGGTGAGAAGTTTAAAGTGAGTGATCGTCAGCGCATTATACGCGCGCTAGAGGTCTATCGTCTGACAGGTCGACCTATCACTGAGCTTCAAGCTGAACAGCCTAAAAAACAGCCATATCGTTACAATTTTCATAATTATGCGCTATTACCTGATCGTGTAGAATTACACAAAAGAATTGAACTGCGCCTAAAAATAATGTGGGATATCGGTTTTTTAAATGAGGTGGAGTATCTGATTGAAAAATACGATTTAAACGATAATTTGCCATCGGCGAGATCTGTTGGATATCGCCAAGCTTTAGATTTTCTTAAAAATAGTGATAGAAGTCTCAAATCTAAGCAAGATATGGAAGCCAAGTGTTTGTTTGCAACACGACAACTTGCTAAACGTCAATACACTTGGTTACGTTCTTTGCAAGAAGCGCACAGTTTTCAAACTTTTTTGACGATAAAGCAAGCTCAAGAAGACTTGCGAAACTTATATGGATAAAGCAAAATTTACTCACTATCTTTTTTATAAATTTTAATTGAAAAATAAAGATAGTTTTTTTGCGCTGATTTTATTTTTTGGAGTATAACATGTCTAAAGGTCAAACTTTACAAGATCCGTTCTTAAACTCTCTCCGTAAGGAACGTATTCCAGTTTCAATCTTTTTAGTCAACGGTATTAAATTACAAGGCCATATCGAATCATTTGACCAATACGTTGTATTATTAAAAAACACGGTAAGCCAAATGGTTTACAAACACGCTATTTCAACAGTTGTACCTGCACGTAATCCACGTCCTGCTGGTGCTCCTGCAGGCGCTCCTGCTGGTGCTCAAGGCGGCTTCGGTGGTCAACAAGGTGGCTTCGGTGGTCAAGGTGGCTTCGGTGGTCAAGGCGGCTTCGGTGGTCAAGGTGGCTTTGGCGGTCAAGGTGGCTTTGGCGGTCAAGGTGGCTTCGGTGGCGGTCAAGGTTTTGGCGGTCAAGGTGGCTTCGGTGGTCAAGGTGGCTTCGGTGGTCAAGGTGGCTTTGGTGCCACTTCTACACCAAACTTTGATGGCGAAACAAAATTTGATGATGCTCAAGAAGACGATAACAATCGTTAATTTTTGAGTAATCAAAAAGGCACCTGATGAAGGTGCCTTTTTTTATATGAACAGCCTAAAATTAAAATTAAAGCCCCCATAGTGGAGGCTCTCAATTAAGAAAAAATTAGTTTTGGTTGGGTTGTTTAATTTCAACGTATGTACTTGCGCGAAGCTCTCTTAACCAGCCATCTAACTCTGCATCAAATTGACGGTCACCAAGAATTTGGCGCGCTATGCGTTTTTGCTGTTCCTGAGTCATGTCTTGCTGACGTGCATCAGTAACTTGCAAAATATGCCAACCAAACTGTGTTTCAAAAGGTTCACTGACTTCGCCAATTTTCGCAGTCTGCATTTTTTGATCAAACTCTGGCACCATCATACCTGGTGAAACCCAACCTAAGCTACCACCATCACGTGCAGAACCCGGATCATTTGAATAAGTTGCAGCAAGGACTGCAAAATCATCACCTGCCTTTACACGGCTATAGATACTGTCAATAGTGTGTTTGGCATTTTCAGGGCTCACCACTTCAGAAGTCTTAATCAGAATATGGCGAGTTTGGTATTGTGGCACAATTGTCTTTTTCTCATTTGACTTGCGCTCTAAGAGTTTCAACAAGTGAATGCCATCTCGAGCCTGAATTAAATCAGTAGTATTGCCAGGTGAAACTAAAGCGATACTCGATGCTAGTTCTTCTGGAATATCTGCGATTGAGCGCGAGCCCATATCTGCACCTTCAACTTTAATTGTAGATGTAGAAAATTGTTTCTGTATCGCATCTACATCATTCGAAGCTTGAAGTGCATCTTGAACTTGTTGCGCGACTTGAGTGAGTTCTTGTTGAGAGGCTTCACCAGAAATTCTGAAGTGAATCACGTGAGCTTGAGTACCCACAGCAGCTTGACCTTCCGGTGATTTGAGGAAGTTTTCAACATCTTGGTCGCTGATTTTGATGCGTGACATCACTTGTTGTTGACGTAAGCGCTGAATAGCAAGATCATCAGCGACTTTAGCACGTAGGTTTTCATAAGTGCCTGGAGCCATACGGTCAAGCTTTTGCTGGAAGTCTTCTAGGCTATTACTGTTCGACTGGCGAGCAACATTAAGTACAGCATCATTTAAAGTTTTTTCATCAACTTGAATGCCATAGCGTTTTACTTGTTCAAGTTGCGCATTTTGGATGATAAGTTTATTCAGAGCTTGATTTTCAAGTACCTGAAGTGGTGGTACATCCTGTTTTTGAGCTTTAAGCTGATGTTGTAGCTCAGCGACACCTTGTGCAATGTCACTTTTTAAAATGGCGCTTTTGCCAACAATAGCAACGATTTGATCTGATGGGTTTGCATAACTTGACACTGATGCAGAAATAACAAGTGCTAACGCTGAAGCTTTAAAGAGTTGTTTTAAATTTTGCATCTTCATTAATTCGTCCAATTTTGTTTAACTTTATCGAAACCCAAGATTCGATTTTCCAGTAAAGAGCTTAACTTACTGTTTAAGCCACCAAGTCCTTTAAGTGTAAACTCTGCCATTACAGCACGTTTTTGTTTGGTGTCTGGTGCATTAACATCATCTAAGTCATTATAATAAGAGCGACCATAGACCGAAACACCCCAGCAGCACGACTCATAATTAATACCTAAAAGGTACTCGCGTGCAACACTGTTGTCTAGATCATATTGCATATGACCCATCAAATTCCAATTACCTTTCACAGGTTGTATAAAGGATGCTGTAACTTGGTCATAGTGGTCTTGACGATCTTCAAGTCGCTTACGATTAAAATAACCAAAGTTGTATAGGTTACCTTGATCACCTGTGTAATACACTTGTAGATCACGTTGAGCATTATGTCCGTTAGACATCCACATTGAGTTTGCATTCACAGTAAAGTTCTGAGAAAGCTGGCTGGCAATGCTGATCACAGGACCAGTTTGACGCTCAGTATTAAATGGGTCATTTTGGCTATTATTCAAAGTCACCTTACGGTCTTCAAAATAGTAACTTTGTCCGATGCTGGCACGTAAACGTTCTAATCCGATTGTATCAAAGAGGCTGTAACTTACTCCGAGTGATAAGAAGTTATTATCTTCTAGGCGGTCGTGGCCATAAAAGCGACGTGGATTAAAGAGTTGATCGTAATTCAGGGACGCTGCGGTTGAGTCAAAGTTCGGTGAACTGTTTTGATTTCTGTGTGGTGCATAAGCATAGAATGCACGTGGTGTGATGGTTTGTAAGAATTTTCCATCTTTTTCAAAGATAAGACCAGCATCTAAAGTAAACTCTGGAACTATAACTGCATTATCTTTGGTGTTTTTTCTTTGTTCTTCAGTGATACGATCAATCGTATTTTGATCAAAGAAAGTATTTATAGAGCGAACTGATGCTTGTGGTATAAAGAATGACCACTGATTGCGGAAGTTATATCGAGCAGAAAACTCATTATAAAGACGTGTACCACTTGGTTGATAAATGGTGTCCATATTTGAGTTGTCTGAAGCATTTAAGTCATTAATATCTTTTTGGAAATATGCTGTATCGTTATTAAATTCATATTCCAATCCTTGCGGGTTGCCAGTGATATAATTGACGAGCAATTGCGGTAGTCGTGCATAGGGGCGATCAACATCATCAACATCAGGGTCTAGCGTCTGGAAGTCTTCAACTTTGAGTTGCGCGCGTAACCCTGGAATTCCATTCGCGTAATTAAGATCCCAAGCGCGGCGTTGGTTTAACTCTGTTCTTGTATTCGGATTGCTGTCTAGATCTGCAAAGAAGTCTTTATCAGAAACATAGTTATATTCTAGGTTGGTCGTCCATTGGTCATTGATTTTCCAATTGTGCAAGAGGTGTAAATCTTTACGATCTTCATCATCATATTTACGATCTTGTGCTAAATAACCACCCCAAATACGGCCACCACCATATTGTTCAGTCAGATACCTGAACTCACCTTCAGCCATCAATCCACGACCGCCAATGAAACGTGGGGTTATAGTTGCATCATAATTGGGTGCTAAATTGAGATAAATTGGCGCTTCAAGTTCTAAACCACCATCGTTTGTATAACCAAAACCTGGGTTTAATAAGCCAGTGGTACGACGATCATCAATAGGGAAATTGAAATATGGCACAGCCAGCACTGGTGTGTTTTTAATATATAGTTTAGTGCCTTTGGTCACGCCACGCCCAGTGTCTTGATTTAACTCAATCGAATTGGCTTGAATCTTCCACGTTGGGCTTTGCTCAGGTGGACACGTGCTATAAGTTGCATTCTGAAGGAGTAAAATATTGGGTGAGGTGCGCTCAATATTTTCTGCACGACCATGCCCATGTGTCGCTTCTGAAATATAAAAGCTGTTATTGAGGCGTCCCGTTTGGGTTTTTAAATTGTAGTCAATTTGATCACTTTGAGCCAATAAACCCGCTTGTGCTAACTGTACATTGCCAGAAGCCTTGGCGTGGGTTTGAGTGTTATCAATTTTAATTTTATCCGCACGAACCATACGACCTTGCTGATCGATGATGACATTGCCTTCTAATTCTGAATCACCATTTGGATTGTAATATGCACGATCAGCGGTGATGATCGATGTTGCTTGCTCAGGATCAACTGCTTTAGTATCAGGGCTGATTGGTGTCAACCAAGTTTGAGCACAAAATTTCGAGCTTGGGGAGAACGTGCTACGTTGTTGCGCTTCGGCTGAATTTTTATTGACATAATATTGATCAAAGAAGCGCTGACCAGGGTAGCTTTCTTTAATTGCAGTTTGAAGTGCTTGATTGTCCACCTCAGTTGTACTGTCTTTAGAGTCGGCATAACTTGAGACTGTGCTACCACACAATAAGGTTAAAATAGCAGTCGCCAAAGGGCTGAAAGTAAACTGATGCTTCATTTATATCATTAACCAAATATGCAAATTGCAATTAATTATTGTCGCATCATAGAGAAAAAACGGATTAGTGGCTACACTTAGCACTTTAAATATTCAGCCTGTACTAGAATTTATAGCAAATGAATACACAACGTGAACAATTGATACATACGTGGGTGCAATCTGTACTTCAATCAGAGCAGTTCGTAATAAAATATTTAGCAGGCGATGCCAGTTTCCGTCGCTATGCGCGAATCACCTTGAATAATAAATCATTTATGTTAATGGATGCACCTCCAGAAAAAGAAGATTGTGTACCTTTTGTGACGATTGATGAATTCTTTGATCGTCATGGTGTTCGTGTTCCACATATTTTTGCAAAGGATTTAGAGCAAGGGTTGTTGCTTCTTGAAGATTTTGGGGATGAGCTTTTATCGAACCATTTAAACAATGACACGGTAGATCAGCATTATTTACAGAGTTTTAAACAACTCATTCAATTACAGTCTATTCGTGGTGTGGATCAGTTTCCAGAATATAGTTACGAAAAATTAATCAGTGAAATGGAGTTATTCACAGATTGGTTGCTTCCATCATTAAATATTCGATTAAATGCTGATGAACAAGGTTTGATTAAGCGCACTTTTGCGATATTGGCAAATTCGGCTTTAGCTCAACCACAAGTGATTGTTCATCGAGACTTTCACAGTCGTAATCTCATGCTGTTGAATGATGAACAAGAACAAGGCGTAATTGATTTTCAAGATGCGGTAATCGGTGCGGATACCTACGACTTGATTTCAATTACACGTGATGCATACGTGCAATGGCCTCCAGCACGAGTAAAACAATGGTTTAAAACTTTCTATGAATTATTACCAGATGATTCAAAAATTGATCGTGATTTAGAGCGTTTTATTCAAGATGCTGACTTCATGGCGATTCAACGTCATTTGAAGATTTTAGGTATTTTTGTGCGATTGTTTGAACGTGATGGAAAGTCGGGCTATTTAAAAGACCTGCCTCGTGTCATGTGGTATTTACTCGAAGAGTCGAAACCTTACGCTGAACTCACTCCATTTATTCAATGGGTTGAAGATAAAGTGCTTCATGCATTTGAAGCTAAGTATGGTCACTATGAGGTAGTAGCTACATGAAAGCCATGATTTTAGCAGCGGGTCTGGGTAACCGTATGCGTCCCTTGACGCTTTATAAACCAAAGCCTCTATTGGAAGTGGGTGGAAAGCCTTTAATTGTATGGCATATTGAAAAATTAAAGTCGATTGGTGTTAGTGAAATTATTATTAATTCGGCATGGCTGGCAGACAAATTGATCGGTGCTTTAGGCGATGGTTCTCAGTTTGGTGTGAACATTCGCTGGACGCGTGAAGATGAGGGTTTGGAAACAGCTGGTGGAATCATCAATGCTTTGCCCTTGTTGGGTGAAGAACCATTTATCCTCGTTAATGGGGATGTGTGGACTCAGTTTGATTTTGCTCAGTTGCTTGAGCTTGATTTACAAGAAGATCTGGCACACTTGGTACTTGTACCAAATCCGCTACAACATCCTCAAGGTGATTTCACACTATTAGATGGCCGTGCTTATACTTTTGAGCAAGAAAAAGAGGGCGAAAATCTGACTTATAGTGGTATTGCGGTGATTCATCCTCGTTTATTCGAAGGTCTAGAATGGGGCAAGCGTCCTTTAGCACCTTTGCTTAAAGATGCTATGCACAACCACAGAATTTCTGCTGAAAAAATGGCTGAAACGTGGGTGGATGTGGGTACACCAGAAAGGTTGATGCAGTTAGATCAGCAAATTCGAGAAGGACAATTTAACTAACTGAGTATTCACTAAGCGTTAAATAGTGTTCCACGATGCATAAAACGGTATACTTTGATTAATTTTATTGAGATGTTTACTGTTTATGCATCCTTTTTTTCATGAGTTACAACAAGGTAGTCAAAAACTAGGTTTATCACTCAGTGATGAGGCGTTGAGTTTATTATTAAAATATCAAGATGCGCTTGTATTGTGGAATAAGGCGTACAACTTGACTGCGATTCGTGATCCTAAAGAAATGTTAGTTAAGCATTTATTGGATAGCCTCAGCATCTTGAAAGACTTGCCTCAAGGGCGATTGCTTGATATCGGTACCGGTGGTGGTATGCCGGGGATGATCATCGCGCTATGTCAACCTGAGCGAAGCTGTGTGCTTCTGGATTCGAATGGAAAAAAAATTCGTTTTCTCAAACAGTTTATTGCTGATCTAAAACTAAAAAATGTTGTGGCAGTTCAAACTCGAGTAGAGAATGAAGAGAGTATTAATGAACTGGGTAAATTCGATGTAATTACCAGTCGTGCTTTCGCCTCACTGACAGATTTTATTACTGCTTCTCGTCCTTTTATGCATGAAAACAGTATTATTGCTTCTATGAAAGGTTTAATTCCTGCTGAGGAAATTGAAAACCATAAAGATGAGTTGAGTTGCGAAATTATTGAGCTTCACGTTCCTCGTTTAGATGAACAACGTCATTTATTGCTACTTAAACAAATTTAAAAATTCTAGGGATTGGGGTTACCATGGCTCAAATTATTGCTATTGCGAACCAAAAAGGTGGCGTAGGTAAAACCACGACTGCTGTCAATTTGGCTGCATCATTAGCAGTGCTTAAAAAGCGAGTATTGTTGATTGATATGGACTCTCAAGGCAATGCCACTATGGGTTCAGGTATTCAAAAGAATGATCTCTTATACTCAGTAACTGATGTTTTACTGGGTGAAGTGCCAATTGAAACTGCCATCACTAAAGCTGAAGTTGGATATCGCGTAATTGGCTCCAATCGTGATTTAGCAGGTGTTGAATTAGCCATTGCTGAGCAAGACGGTCGTGAATTTATTCTGCGTGATGCGATCCAACAAATTGAAGATAAGTTTGATTACATCATTGTGGATTGTGCACCAAGCTTAAGTTTGATCACTGTAAATGCATTGGCTGCTGTTAAAAGCGTGATCATTCCAATGCAGTGTGAATATTATGCCTTGGAAGGCTTGGCAGATTTAACACAAACGATTGATCGTATTCAACAAGCGTTAAATCCTGATTTAGAAATCATTGGTGTATTGCGTACCATGTACGATGCTCGAAATGCGCTGACACGTGATGTGTCGGATGAGTTGGAGCAGTATTTTGGTAAAAAATTATACGAAACGGTTATTCCTCGAAATGTGCGTTTAGCGGAAGCGCCAGCACATGGGTTACCGATTATTTATTTTGAAAAAAGTTCTAAGGGTGCAGTGGCTTATTTGAATCTTGCTGCTGAAATGTTAAAAAAAACCAAAGTGAAAAAAGGAAGTAAAGCATGACCATGAAGAAAAGAGGCTTAGCAAAGGGTCGTGGCTTAGATGCGTTATTGGGCTCTATTCAAAAAGAAAAATTACAATTAGAAGCACAGTCATTAGATCATGGTCAGCTCAAACAAGTAGATGTCAAACTTCTTAAACGTGGTAATTATCAGCCGCGACGCTTTATTCATGAAGAAGACCTTCAGGAATTAGCATCTTCTATTAAAAAGCATGGCATCATGCAGCCGATTGTCATTCGTCCAATTGAGGATGATGTACATCAATATGAAATTATTGCAGGGGAGCGCCGTTGGCGAGCAGCTCAAATCGCTGGACTAAATGAAGTTCCTGCAATTGTTCGTGATTTGTCAGATCAAGTTGCAATTGCCTTGGCATTAATTGAAAACATTCAACGCCAAGATTTAAATCCAATTGATCAAGCTATGGCATTGCAGCGTTTTCATGAAGAGTTTGGATTAAGTCACCAAGAAATTGCTGAAACGGTGGGCAAGGCACGTACTACAGTAAGTAATTTATTGCGCTTATTAAGCTTAGCGGATCCGATTAAAGACCATATCCAACAAGGTCAATTAGATATGGGGCATGCGCGTGCAATATTGACTTTGCGTGCAAAAGACCAAATTGAAATTGCAAAAATTGTCATTGAAAAAAACCTTTCTGTTCGTCAAACAGAACAGTTAGTGCGTGATTTTAATGCACCAAAACAGGATAAGCCAAAACCATCAATTTCAGCTGATTTAGAGCAACTGACTCAGCGTCTTTCTGAACGTTTCAGTGCAGATGTTAAAATTGATCACAATAAGAAAGGTAAAGGTAAGCTTGTGATTCATTACCATTCACTTGATGAGTTAGATGGTATTCTAAATATCTGTTTAGATGAAAAATAATTAATTTAAAAGCAGTAAATGTGATTTATTTAGTTGAGTGTGAGATTTAAGTCATTTAGGTCTCAATACTCCAATTGAGCTAAGGTTTACTTTGATCATTTCATACAATCAGGCCATTGATTTTAGAGTGGGGCAGACTTTAGCATGCGATGTTCGAATGATGTATGATTAAATTGCATACGTGCTGAATCTGTTTAGGTGTTTAAGGATACCGTACCAATTAGAGGTAGTGAGTGAAGCAAGATTTTAAAGTTTATATGCGTTTGTTGAGTTACTTAAAACAGTACTGGACGATTGCATTGATTGTTGTATTTGGTTTTGTGCTGAATGCCGCGACTGAAGTTTCTGTTGCGAAATTATTAGAGCATATTATCAATGCCATTCAAGAACAGGATCGAAGTTTCACGAACTTATTCCCGTTTTTGGTTGTTGTTTTGATGTTTGTACGAGGAGTGGGGCTATTTCTAGGTGGATACTACACTTCGGTGATTTCTCGAAATCTAATTTTTAATATTCGCCAAGAAGTTTTTGCTAAATTAATGCGATTACCGTCGCAATATTATTTAGATAACACTAGTGGTCATATTACTGCCAAAATTATGTACAACGTTGAACAGCTGACTGCTGCCTCAACGGAGTCATTAAGAACCTTATTACAACAAGGTTTGATCACCATTGCGCTGTTAGGATATTTGTTCTATTCCAACTGGCGCTTGACTTTATGTATTTTGATTTTTGCGCCTTTAATCGGTTTGTTGATTAGAAAAGCTGCTAAACGTATGCGTAAGCTGTCTACTCAAGTGCAAGATACGATGGGTGATGTAAACCATGTAGTGCAAGAAACCGTGAATGGTAATTTGGTTGTTAAAGGCTTTGGTGGACAGGCATACGAGCAAACTCGTTTTAAAGAAACCTCACTCGAAAACTTGCGTCGTGGTTTGAAAATGGTTGCAGTACAACAATTAAATAGCCCTGTTGTGCAACTTATTATGGCGATCGCTTTAAGTATTGTGATTTGGATTGCTTTAAGACCTGAGATATTACAGGATACTTCAGCAGGTCAGTTTGTTGCGTATATTACTGCAGCCGGTATGCTGAGTAAGCCAATTAAAGCTTTGACCGATATCAATGAAAAATTACAGCGAGGAATGGCTGCAGCACATTCAGTATTTGAATTATTGGATATGCCTGAAGAAAAAAACGAAGGGCAGTTAAAACCACAACTCAAAGGCAATATTGATTTTAATCAGGTAAATTTAACATATAGTGATGGTTTCCATGCGATCCATGATTTTAATTTAAATGTTAAGGCTGGGCAGACTGTAGCGTTGGTGGGGCGTTCGGGGGCTGGTAAGTCTTCTTTAGTCAACTTATTGGTTCGTTTTCAAGAATTAAGTTCAGGGTCAATTAAATTTGACGGCCATGATATTCAAGATATTGAAGTTACAGCGTTACGCTCACAAGTGGCTATGGTCAATCAGCAAGTCGTGCTGTTTAACCGAACTGTTCGTGAGAATATTGCTTATGGACAGTTACAAGATGCTTCGGAAGAGCAGATTATTGCTGCTGCGAAAGCTGCTTATGCCCATGACTTTATTATGGCATTGCCTCAAGGCTATGACACACCATTAGGTGCTCAAGGTTTAAATTTATCTGGCGGACAAAGACAGCGTATTGCAATTGCTCGAGCAATCTTAAAAAATGCTCCGATTTTAATTCTTGATGAAGCGACAAGCGCATTAGATAATGAGTCTGAATACTTCATTCAACGTGCTTTTGATGCAGCTATGCAGGATCGGACAACGATTGTCATTGCACATCGATTATCAACGATTGAGAATGCAGATCTTATTGTGGTAATGGATAAAGGTCGAATATTAGAGCAGGGAACACATCAGGAATTACTCGATTTGCGTGGTGCATATTTCCAACTGCATCAACGTAATTTTGAGGAATAAGTTATGTCTATTGCGCAGGTCATTCAAAACGCTTGGAATAAGCAATCCAAGTGGTTGATTGTATTGCGACCCCTGTCATTGCTTTATCGATTAGGATTTTTCCTGAACAAAGCCTTGTATCAACGTGGTATAAAACCTATTTATACTGCACCAGTTCCTGTCATGGTCATTGGCAATATAACGGTAGGTGGCAGTGGAAAAACACCGTTATTAATTCAATTGGTTAAATATCTTCAACAAAAAAATATTCGAGTTGGAGTAATTAGTCGAGGCTATGGTGGTAAAGGTCCTTTTCCTGCAAGCGTGAATCTCGATTCTGAGCCAAATGAAGTGGGTGATGAGCCCTGTTTAATTGTGCAATCTACTGGCGTGCCGATGGTCGTAGGTGGGCAACGACAGAAAAGTATAGAGTTACTTCTCTCTCAGCATCAACTTGATTTGATCATTAGTGATGATGGTTTGCAACATTGGGCACTTGATCGTCAATTAGAATGGATTGTGCTGGATAACAATCGTGGTTTGGGTAATCAGAAACTGTTGCCAGAAGGCTTTTTGCGTGAGCCAGTAGCACGGTTATGCAGTGGTACAGTAATTGAGCATGCTGAACAACCAAGCTCAAATCTGTATATGCAATTACAAGTCGCAGCGCCGTACTTGTTAAATCCAGTTGAAAATCAAGTTGAATATTTTGCCACTGATTTGAATTATTATGCGGTCGTTGGTATTGGGTTCCCGCAACGGTTTTATAAAACCCTTGAAAGTATGGGCTTAAAGCATTTTCAGTGTCATGAATTTCCTGATCATTATGATTATCAGATTGAAGATTTACAATTTGAAGATTCAAATCCAATCATCACCACTGAAAAAGATGCTGTGAAACTCCTCCCTTTGTTAAAACAACATCCAGAATTTAGTCGTGAAATTTGGGTGGTTCCTGTTGAAGCAGCTTTATCATCAGCTTGTTATGATTTGCTGGATCACCAGCTTGCAAAACTCGGTATCGTAAACACATAAGGAATATCCATGAAACATATTGTAATACCTGCTCGCTTTGCAAGTTCGCGTTTACCTGGAAAACCACTACTTAAAATACACGGGCGTGAAATGATTTTACGTGTGGTAGATCAGGCGCGAAAAGTGACTGGGTTTGATGATTTATGTGTTGCTACAGATGATCAAAGAATTTTTGATCTTTGTAAGGCAGAACAAATTGATGTTGTGTTGACCAGTGCAGAACACCCTTCTGGAACCGACCGATTGAGTGAAGTCGCACGAATCAAAGGTTGGGCGAGTGAAGATATTATTGTAAATGTGCAAGGTGATGAACCATTATTGCCTGCATCTTTAGTCCAACAGGTTGCTTCTTTGTTAGAGCAAAAGCCTGAATGTTCAATGTCCACTTTGTGTGAAGTGATCAAGGAATTAGAAGAATTTAAGCGCGATAGTATTGTGAAAGTTGTCATGAGTAAATTCAATGAAGCGCTTTATTTTAGTCGTGCAACCATTCCATATGATCGTGATGGATCAAAGCAACAACCACATTTACTACATCCTAAAGCCTACCGACATCTTGGTTTATATGCCTATAGAGTGAAGTTGCTGCAAGAGTACGTGACATGGGATCAGGGTGAGCTTGAGGTTTTAGAAAGCCTTGAGCAACTGCGTGTTTTAGAAAATGGTCATCGAATCGCAATTGATGTGGCAGAGGTGAGCTTACCACCAGGTGTGGATACGCAACAAGATTTAGACCGTCTTAATGCAATGCCTATTTCTCATTTCCAATAGTATAGATTAGTCAATGACTCAGACTCAGCATGTTTATCCTTGGCAACTTAACGTATGGAGCACACTGACTCAGCGGTTTCCTCAAGTAGGTCATGGATTACTTTTTTATGGCAAAAAAGGCTGTGGTAAAGAAGCTTTTACCCAGCAATTTGTTACTTGGCTGCTATGTTTAGATAAGCAGCCAAATCAACCTTGTGGTCAGTGTTCAAGTTGTTTGTGGCTAAAATCAGATACTCATCCAAATTATGTTTACGTCACGACGGATGAGGACAATAAGAAACAAAACGCTAAAATTAAAATTGAGAAAATTCGTGAATTACAGCCATTCGTGCAACAAACCGTCGATGGTTGGCGGGTTATTGTGATCGAACCGGCGGAAGCGCTCAATATTGCATCGTCAAATGCTTTATTGAAAACACTTGAAGAACCAGGTGAGCGTGTTGTGATTATTCTTTTGGCGGATCATTATTTAAAATTACCAGCCACTATACGAAGTCGCCTACAACATTACGCCTTAGATCGGTTGACTGATGATCAAGCCAATGCATATTTGAATGAACATTTGAATGCAGAGCAGCAGACTTTGAGCTCACTGTTGCTTAACCTTTCGAATGGTATGCCTTTAGCTGCTATTGAGTTGGCCTCAAGTGAATGGTTAACTCTGCGAAGTGCGTTTATAAATGATTGGTATCATTTAGTCAGTCAAAAAAATATGCCAATGCAGTACGCCTCTAAATGGAATAAGCAACTCAACTTTTCCGAGTTGATTGTTATGTTTGAGTACTTATTAGCTGATCTTGTTGCCTATAAAATGGAACAAAATGTAAAAAATAGCGATTTAGACTTTAGTTTGTTGGCTGAGCAATATCAATTAGAGCAATTATTTGATATTTATAATGATGTGCATCAAGCAAAACAAATGGTTGAGCAGAATGTTCAATCAAATTTAATTGTTGATCAGCTTTTTATAAAATTAATGAATGTTCAATAATCATGTTTGAATACAGGGGATAGAGATGCAGCCACGTCCGGGCGGTTTATTACAAGTCAATATTAATGATCGCGAAACTCTGCAATCCAGTTATATGCCTTTTGTTGAGGGTGGTGGATTATTTATTCCAACCAAACATTCAGTCAAAATGGGTGAAGAGATTTTTATCTTGGCAACACTTCCTAATCAAACCCAAAAAATACCAATTACGGGTAAGGTGATTTGGATTTCGTATAAGCAATCGGGCATTAAACCACAAGGTTTTGGATTGCAGTTAACTGGAGATAAAGGAGCCTATTACAAAATGGAAGTAGAAAAAATACTCGCTGGAAGTATGTCAACAGCACGCGCAAGCTTTACAATGTAGGCTCTGACTTAAAAAATTAAAAGGTGTCCTTGTGTTTGTAGATACACACTGTCATTTAAACATGCTCAATCTTGAACCTTACGAGGGAAATATCGATTTAGCAATTCAGCAAGCGATTGATGCTGGTGTCACAAAAATGATGGGGATATCCGTTGATTTAGATGATCATATTATTCTGTCAGAAATTGCAGCTCGACACGAAGGAGTAGGCTACAGTGTTGGGGTGCATCCATGTGAAGATCTAGCAGTCATGCAGCGTGCTACTGTTGAAACTTTGGTTGAATTGGCGAGTAAAGATAAGGTCTGGGCAATTGGTGAAACGGGTCTAGATTATTATCACAGTACTGAATTTGTTAAAGAACAAAAAGAATGTTTTGCACGACATATTCAAGCTTCACAGATGGTGAAAAAGCCAGTGGTCGTACACACACGCTCATCTAAAAAGGATACGATAGATATTATAAGAGCTGAAAAGTCGACACACGGAATTTTGCATTGTTTTACTGAGGATTGGGATACGGCAAAAGCGGTTCTAGATTGCGGTTATTACATTTCATTTTCAGGAATAGTATCGTTTAAAAATGCTCAGGATTTACGTGATGTGGCCAAGCAAGTTCCATTAGATCGACTATTAATTGAGACTGATAGCCCTTATTTAGCACCAATGCCATATAGAGGAAAGTCTAATGAACCAAAGTATGTCCCATATGTAGCCAAAGCATTAAGTGATGTATATGATAAGTCAGTCGAGGAGATTGCCTTTATTACAACGCAAAATTTCGAGAATCTTCTACGAATGCAGTAAAAATTTAATACGGAAAATAGAAAGAAGAGAGTTTATAGAGTGAAGATGGATCGTCAGGCTCAGTTTAGAGCGAGAGAAGCATTAATATTTCAGGTCGCAGAACAACTTCTTTTGGAAAACGGCGAAGCGGGCATGACATTGGATGCATTGGCCGCTGAGTTGGATTTGGCAAAAGGAACACTCTATAAGCACTTCCAAAGTAAAGATGAATTGTATATGTTGCTCATTATTCGTAATGAGCGCATGTTATTAGAAATGGTTCGAGATACTGAAAAAGGATTTCCTGAACATTTAGCTTTTTTTATGTTGCACCATTTGCATCATCCAGAACGTACTGTACTCTTTCATCAAATTGAAGAGCGATTGTCTACAACCGGTCAGGGTATTAATCATTTGTTTAATGAAATGTATCAGATTCGCAAAAGTAGACTCAGAATTATCATTCGTATGACAGAAAATCATCTAGCATCCATTCAAAGTAAGATGAGTTCTCGGGATTATTTAGCATCCATTTGGTCGATTACTCATGGTGGTGCTGCGATATTAAACTCGAGTTTCTATCAACGCTATTTAGGCTGTCGAGATACGTTAAGGGTTGCTTTAATTGATCAAGCGTTGATGATGCCTAAACAGATTAATTTGACAGAATCAGTGGCCTAATATGCAATCTCTAGATCACCGTCAAGGCGGATTTACTTTAATCGAATTGATGGTGGTCATTGTGATCATCAGCATCATGGCGGCATTGGTGGTGATGAATATTAGTGGGATTGATCAACGTAAGGCAATGCAAGCTAGAGAAGCTTTAATATTAGATTTAAAACGTATTCAACGAGAGGCTGTTGATCAATCGTTAGTGGTTGCATTGGTGCCACAATGGAATGGTGATCAGTTTCGCTATACATTTCAAAAATATAATGATTTAACTCGTCCTGAGCAGACGCTTGTATCGAACAATAATCGTCAACCTTTCACTTGGGTTGAAATGCCAGAGTTTTCTGCGAGAGAGCTACCTGCTAAGGTTTCATTTCAGATCGAAAGTAGCGACTATAGTTTTGAAAATGCAACTAATGCAGACTTGATGAATAATAATGCACCGAAATTAATTTGGTTGGGCAATGGCGAGGTTAAACCTGTCACAATTCAAATGTATTATGAACAAAAAGCAATTGGTGATCTTATTCAAATAGATTACTTAGGTAAAATCTATGCGGGCGCTTAAAGGATTTACCTTGATTGAGGTTGTGGTGGCTTTGGCTATTTTCGCTGTAGCAGCAATGTCATTGACGAAGGTAGCTATGCAGTACACACAGGCGACTGCGAATGCAATTTTACGAACAAAAGCACAATTCGTCGCACAAAATGAAGTCGCTGCAATGCAAATTAGTGGTGAATGGTTAGAGGGAACTCAATCGAAGCAAATTACCTCTCAAGGGTTAAGTTGGCAAATTGATAAAAAATCAGAAGCGACTATTAGCCCGGATGTTCAGAAAATAGAAGTGCAAGTGAGTCTATATAACAATGATTTAGGTAAAGTTGAATCAGGTGTCACCACCATGGTGTTTTATAACTATCCTATCAGAGAGCAATCCAACTCATGATCAAGAGTAAACAACAAGGTTTTACCTTGGTAGAGCTTTTGGTTGCCATAGCCATCTTTGCAGTATTGTCTGCTTTAGGATGGAAAATTTTTGATTATTTAAATAAAGTCAAAGATCGCAATGCGGTGCATGAGCAGCAGCTTCTCAGTTTGCAAGATAGTTATTTACAAATGCAAAGAGATGCTTTGCAAATTGTACCGCTGACTGCAAATATCGCAGGACAAATCCAACCTGCATTTTTACTGGATGATCAGTCTTTACAATTTAGTAAGGCAGGGGTCACAGATCCGCTGAAACAGGGTTTGTCTCCATTTGAGAGAATAGAATATCGTTATAATGCACAAGATCGAAAAGTTTATCGTTTAAAGTATCCCAATCTGAATGTTCTTCAAACAACCCAACCTTTATCCAGTACGATCCTAGAGAATGTGGATGAGTTTCAAATCACAATTTTGAACCCGAATGAATTGAATTCGTGGCCGGATGCATCAACAATAAGTTCTAATGGTAATGATGCTCAAGATGGTGTTGCTCGACTATTGCCTAAAGGTATGCGAATTAGATTTAAGCAACAAGATGTTGAATACGAGTGGATTTTCAGTTTGCTTAATACTGACTATTTAAAACCGACATCTAGTCAATAATCATTAGGAAAATGCATGAAGCAGCAAAAAGGAATCGCCCTGATTACGATTTTAATGTTAGTCGCTTTGGCAACTATCATTGCTGCGACGATTGCCCATCGTCAATATAATACCAGTGAAAATACGGCCTATGTGATTCGTCAAAACCAAGCACTGTATTATGCAAAAAGTGCTGAAGCTTTTTTCTCAGAATTATTGGTTCAAGATGCTAAATCCAATTCAAAATCAGATAATCTTCTAGAAACTTGGGCTCAACCGATGCCACCATTTTCAATTGATGGTGGTTATGTTGCAGGGCGAATTATTGATGAAACGGGTAAGTTTAATTTAAACAGTTTGGTCAAAGATGATGGTGTGCCGAATGATAATGCGGTGAATTACTTTAAGGGATTATTAACAAAGCTTGGTTTACCAGAAGAATTGAGTGAAGCGGTAATTGATTGGCAAGATCAAGATGATTTGACGATTGGCGCGATGGGTGCAGAGAGTAATTATTATTTAAGTTTAACGCGTCCTTATTTGCCAGCGAATGGTCCTTTTCATAGCGTGGAAGAGTTGAAGCAAGTGCGAGGATTTGAAGGTGATAAGTTTTTATTGATAAAACCTTATGTTACAGCGATTCCTTTAAAAGAAATTAAAATTAATATTAATACAGCACCAGCGATGATTATTGCTACTATAGACCCAAGTTTGGATGTGCAAAATGTACAGCGTGATTTGGATCAGAAAAAAGCCAATGGTGAATTTTTTGAGTCCGTAGATCAGCTCTGGGAACTCAACACTCTAAGTCAGTTAAGTGAAGAAGCAAAAAGCACAGCAAAAAATAATTTTGATGTTAAATCCGCATTCTATCGAGCAGATATTGAAATCATGCTATCTGATCGAAAGCGATATTTTTCGAGTTATCTGATGCGTGATGAAGATAAGGTTTATGTCTTCTCAAGAAGTTTGGCACCTCTTCAAACCAATTGATTAAATTGCTAAACTATTAATTTAAACAAATTGAATGATAGCTTTTTATTTTTTTTGTTTTTAATACGTTTTGCCAATTGCTTAAAACGTTAAAATTAATGATGAGTTGTGTGAATATGCACTATAATCATTTTAATCCATGATTTTTTATTGCTCTGACATATGTTAATTCGAAAATTATTTAAGTTTGAAAACGCGCATATTGTGCGAAATTGCACATCAGACCGCTGTAAGCGTTCAATTCATGGTCATAGCTATAAAGTCGAATTATTATTGAAAGCCTCAAAGCTAGATCATGGTCAAATGGTCTATGATTTTGGTTTGCTGAAAGGTGTGATCAAAGAACTTTATGATAGTTTTGATCATGCGATTTGTTTTTGGCAAGAAGATTCAGCTGAATATATTCAAGCATGTAAAACTTTTAGTGCGCGTTGGGTTTCATTACCCGTTTCACCTTCTGCTGAACAATTTTCTCGAATTTTCTTTTATTTGGCAGAACAAGTACTGAAATCAACTATCACGCAAAATGGTGAAGGTGATGTTGAAGTCTATTCAGTGATCGTGCATGAAACTGACACAGGCTATGCGCAAAGTTTTGCTGAAGATATCGTAAATGAACAGATGGGCTTATTGGCGCTTGATCAAATCGTATTCTCAGAACAAATTCAAAATGAATGGTCTGATCCTAAAATGTACGAACAATTGAAACAAGGCTTAACTTTTAAGAACCCAAGTGTAGATTTACAAGTAAAACTTTAAAGCTGTGATTGATTTAGGGATGAACACAATGCAACTCACCGAACAAGAATTAAGTCAACTGAATCAAGTTCGGTTAGAGGATGGTTGGAAGTATGCTTTAGCAGAGTTTTTGCTCAGCGATAAAATGGATCAGCTGAAAGCTTTTCTCAAATCTGAATTACAGGCGAATAAGGTGATATACCCACCTAATTCTCTTATTTTTAATGCCTTCAACACCACACCCTTAGATCGTGTAAAGGTCGTGATTCTCGGTCAAGATCCTTATCACGGTCCAAATCAAGCACATGGATTGAGTTTTTCAGTGCAAAAGGGTGTTGCATTACCGCCGTCTTTGCGTAATATCTATCACGAACTCAGCACTGACCTTGGAATAGCGCCTGCCAAGCATGGTGATTTAACCCAATGGGCTGAAGAGGGTGTCTTGTTGCTGAACAGTGTATTGACTGTTGAAGCGGGCCAGCCGACTTCACACCAAAAGAAAGGTTGGGAAGATTTCACCGATGCTGCGATAGATGTTCTAAATGAGCAACGTGATAAGATCGTTTTCATTCTTTGGGGTGCGTACGCGCATAAGAAAGGTCAACGAATTGACCAAAATAAGCATTTGGTCTTAAAAGCAGCACATCCATCACCATTGGCAGCAAACCGAGGTGGTTTTTTTGGGTGTAAAGTTTTTTCAAAAACAAATAATTATCTTAAACAAAATGGCATTGAGCCAATTAAATGGCAGCTGGAAGCATGACAATATCTCCTGAGACGAATCAATATCATCCTGACTTAATTGTTGAAGAAGCACAGAATGGATGGAGAGTGGTTCGATTAAATCGTCCAAAATCTTTACATGCACTTGATGAATCTATTGTGACGGCTTTATTGGCTGTTTTTGAAAAGTTTCATCATGATGATGCCGTTAAAGCGATCTGGTTTGATTCAACAACACCTAAAGCTTTTTGTGCCGGTGGGGATGTGCGCAAACTCCGTCAGTTGGTCATCAATAATGAAGTTGATGCGGCAAATAAATTTTTTGAACAAGAATACGCGCTAGATCTTTTGTTGCATAACTACGCTAAGCCGATAGTCGTTTGGGGTGAAGGTTATGTGATGGGTGGTGGGCTTGGTTTATTTATGGCTGCACCATTCAGACTCGTTACACCTTATTCGCGTCTTGCAATGCCA
The DNA here is from genome assembly GCF_056779935.1 of Acinetobacter sp. ANC_7512. NCBI lineage: Bacteria > Pseudomonadati > Pseudomonadota > Gammaproteobacteria > Moraxellales > Moraxellaceae > Acinetobacter > Acinetobacter sp. ANC_7512. Next base: position 176,572 of record NZ_JBWYIX010000001.1, read on the forward strand.
GAAGTGAATATTGGTTTATATCCAGATGTTGGTGCTAGTCGTTTCTTGGCAGATCGTGGTCCAATTGGTCTATTTACAGGTTTAACTGGATCGATCATGACTGCGGCAGGAGCTTATGGTATCGGTTGGGCGACTCATATTTGTGATGCTCAGCGTGATGTTGTTTTACAAAAGTTGATCAATATCGATTGGGATCATTATCCTGCTGGCGATTTTAGGGCATTAGATGACACTTTAAATAGTTTGCATCGACCAGTTTCTCCAGGGCCACTGCAAATCTCGTTAGATGTGATTCACAGTGTCTGTCGCGGTGCAAACTTTGAAAATGACTACGAAGCAATCATCGGGTTAAATGATGCACGAAGTGATTGGTTAAGACAAGCCAGTGAGAATCTAGCAAAAGGCTCACCGAGTACGGCTGCGATTACTTGGTTGTTATGGCAATGGGGGCGTCAAGTTCATCCTTGGCAAGAAGTATTTGAACTTGAAACTCAAATTTCTGATTGGAAAATTAGACATCCTGATTTTGTTGAGGGCGTGCGTGCGCGTTTAGTGGATAAAGATTTATCTCCTGAATGGACACCTGCAGAGTCTATGTCCTTAAAAGGAATTTTAGGTGCGCACCCACCAGTTACAAATATCGAGAGCTGGAATAATTTGTTAAAACAGTACGGTATTATCTAATTTTGACTGAAATCCAATTTGATACTGAAGATCTAAAATGGATGCAGCGTGCCTATGAGCAGGCTGCATTCGCAGCTCAATTGGGAGAAATCCCTGTTGGAGCTGTCATTGTGAGTCAGGGAAAAGTGATTGGTGAAGGATATAATCAACCGATCCTGAGTCATGATCCAACTGCTCATGCAGAAGTGGTCGCACTTCGCCAAGCATGTAATCAAATTCAGAACTATCGTCTACCAGAAGATGCAACCCTTTATGTAACCCTTGAGCCATGCACGATGTGTGTGGGGGCTTTAATTCATGCTCGAGTTCACCGTGTTGTATTTGGTACTTTAGAGCCGAAAGCGGGTTCTCTGGTCAGTGCGCGACAGTTATTAAATAATCAAGGTTATTACAACCATATATTTGAATTTGAAGGGGGCTGCATGCAATCAGTGTGTGCTCATCAGCTTTCAGAATTTTTTAAATTCAGACGTGAACAAAAAAAACAACAGCGTGTACGACAAAAAACAGAAAATAATCAGGAATGATTGCTATTGTTGATTGTGGAAAAATTGACATAATGTATTGTCAGTATGAAGCGGACTCAATGAAAAGGAATAAAAAATGAATTCAATCCAAGTTAAACAAGAATTTAACCAGCCTATAGATCGTGTATTTGAAATTTTGTCAAAACATGCGACTTATAATGATGTATTTGCACCGATTCAGGTTGTACGCATTAAAGATGCAGCTGATCCGAGTCGTCCTGATGGGATTGGATCAGTACGAAAAATGGGATTAGGCCCAATAAAGCCAATTCAAGAAGAAATTACTGTACTAGAGCCAAATAAGCGTATTGAATACAAAATTATCAAGAATCCATTAATCAAACATCATCTTGGAATTATTGAATTTAAAGAGCTTTCAACAGCTAAAACTTTAGTCACATACACGATCGAATTACAGGCAAGAGCACCGTTTGTGAGCAAATTAATTCTTGCACAACTCAAACTTGCTATTACACTTGGTTTTAAGAAATTAGCAAAACGCCTTTAAGGCGAAGTTGGTAAAGTAATGACAATTCAAATTATCACGATCGATGGACCAAGCGGTTCAGGCAAAGGAACTTTGGCAGCAAAATTGGCACAGCATTACCAGTTTCATTTACTAGATTCTGGCGCTTTGTATCGTTTGTTGGGATTGTCATTACATCAGCTGAATTTAATTGATTCAATTCACAATCCAGATGTGTTGGTTAAATGCGTAGAAATAGCGACTCATCTCGATATTCAATTTGTTAGTGATCATATAAAAACAAAAATTTTACTTAACGGGCATGATGTAACGGATGAAATTCGCACTGAAAAAGTCGGTGAGTTTGCATCCAAGGTTGCAGTTGTACCTGAATTAAGACAGGCATTATTCGAAAGACAACGTGCATTTGCTCAAGCACCAGGTCTTGTTGCCGATGGCCGTGATATGGCGACTTCAATCTTCCCAGAAGCCCAAGCAAAAATATATTTGACGGCTTCTGCTGAGTCGCGTGCTGAGCGACGTGTAAAGCAGTTGCAGGCCATGGGGCAAAATGTTAAAATAAGCGACATTTTATCTAATATCCAAGCACGTGATAAGCGTGATATGGAAAGAACCGTTGCGCCGCTTAAGCCGGCTGAAGGGGCTTACATTATCGATAGTTCAGATCTGGACATTGACGCTGTATTTAACCTGATGACCGCATATATTGATGCGCAATAAGATAAATTAATGAATATTAGTGGAAGCATAGCTTGATCAGTTCTATATGGACTATGTCGATACTTAACTAAACCGGCCTTGTCTGATCCAAGACCGCTGACTTTTCTAGGTATATCATGACCGAATCTTTTGCAGCCCTCTTTGAAGCAAGCGAATTAAACCTCAACGTTGAAAAGGGTGCAGTCATCCAAGGTATCGTTGTTAGCATCGATTCTGACTGGGTAACTGTAGATACTGGCCTTAAATCTGAAGGCGTAGTAGCTCGCTCTGAATTCTTAAACGAACAACGTGAACTTGAAGTTAACGTTGGTGACACAGTTGACGTAGTTGTTGAAGCGCTTGACAACGGTATGGGTCAAACAGTTTTATCACGTGAAAAAGCTAAACGTGCTGAAACTTGGACTAAACTTGAAAAAATCTTTGAAGACGGCGAGATCGTTACTGGTGTTATCTCTGGTAAGGTTAAAGGCGGTTTCACTGTTGACATCGGTCCAGTACGTGCATTCTTACCAGGTTCTTTGGTAGACACTCGTCCTATCCGTGACACGACTCACCTTGAAGGTAAAGAGTTAGAATTCAAAGTTATCAAACTTGACGCTAAACGTAACAACGTTGTTGTATCACGTCGTGCAGTTATGGAAGCTGAATCTTCAGCTGACCGTGAAGCTCTTCTTTCTCAACTTGAAGAAGGTCAAACAGTTACTGGTACAATCAAAAACCTTACTGACTACGGTGCTTTCGTTGACCTTGGCGGTATTGATGGTCTTCTTCACATCACTGACATGGCTTGGAAACGTATCAAGCATCCATCAGAAGTTGTTGAAGTTGGTCAAGAAGTTACTGTTAAAGTACTTAAATTTGACAAAGAGCGTAACCGTGTATCATTAGGTCTTAAACAACTAGGTGAAGATCCATGGTTAGCGATCATGAACCGTTACCCTAAAGGTTCTATCGTTAAAGCGCGTGTAACTAACTTAACTGATTACGGTTGCTTCGCTGAAATCGCAGAAGGCGTTGAAGGCTTAGTACACGTTTCAGAAATGGACCACACAAACAAAAACATCCACCCATCTAAAGTTGTTCAGATTGGTGATGAAGTTGATGTTATGGTTCTTGAAGTTGATGAAGAGCGTCGTCGTATTTCTCTTGGTATTAAACAAACTCGTGCTAACCCATGGGAAGAGTTTGCTAAGGCTCACGACAAAGGTGAAAAAGTTTCAGGTACAATCAAGTCTATCACTGACTTCGGTATCTTCATCGGTTTACCAGGCGGTATCGATGGTCTAGTTCACTTATCTGACATTTCTTGGAATGAACAAGGCGAAGAAGCGATTCGTCGTTACAAGAAAGGTGACACTGTTGAAGCGGTTATCCTTTCTGTAGACGCTGAAGGCAACCGTATCAGCCTTGGTATCAAGCAAATGAACAGCGATCCGTTCAACGATTTCTTAGCTGCTAACGAACGTGGTGCTCTTGTTAAAGGTACTGTAGTTGCAGTTGATGCTCGTGGCGCAACAATTAAGTTGGCTGACGAAGTTGAAGCTTCTCTTAAAGCTTCAGAAATCAACCGTGACCGCGTTGAAGATGCAACTAAATTCTTAGAAGTTGGTCAAGAAGTTGAAGCTAAGATCATCAATGTTGATCGCAAATCACGCGCAATCAACTTGTCTATCAAAGCGAAAGACGAAGCTGAAGAGAAAGAAGCTGTTGCTAACTTGAAAACTGCTTCTGCAGGTCAAGACAACGGTCCTAAGACAATTGGTGATTTGATCAAAGCTCAAATGAACCACTAAGTCTTTCGTGTTCAATGTATTGTTAATGTAATTTAACTAATACTTTTTACACAAATACTGTAAACGGTAGCGTAGTATTGACTTACTGCGCTACCGTTTTGTATTTAAACAGGTTATTATCTCGCTATGCACAGAGTAGCTTGATAATTAAAGAGGTCGCAGATGACTACTGAAGCACTTAATAAGTCTGACTTAATAGAACGTATTTCTATCAAAAACCCTCATTTGGCTGAGCCATTGGTCGAAGAAGCTGTTAAAATTATGATCGATCAAATGATTGAGTCATTATCAGCTGATAATCGTATTGAAATTCGTGGGTTTGGAAGTTTTGCTTTACATCATCGCGAACCGCGAGTTGGGCGTAATCCTAAAACAGGTAAGTCAGTTGAAGTGGCTGCTAAAGCTGTACCTCATTTCAAACCAGGTAAAGCACTAAGAGATGCTGTAAACGAATCAGCAGGAAAATAATAAATTACTCAGGGGTGGTTATGCGTTACGTATTAGTTGCACTGTTAGTTGTAATCTTCGGATATGCATTGGCATTGGTTCTGCAAAATGGTACAGAACTGACTGTTGATCTTCTATTCACTCAAGTACCGGCAATGAGATTAGGTTTATTGCTTTTGTTGACTTTGGCACTTGGGATCATCGTTGGATTATTACTCGGAGTTCAAGTTTTCCGTGTATTCCAAAATAGTTGGGAAATTAAGCGTCTTCGCAAAGATATTGAATATCTTCGTAAAGAACAAATCCAAAATGCTCAGTTAGCTGCTGCTGAAGCTGCTGCAAATGTACGTCATGAAAAGACAGTACTAGATGTGCATTCAGATCCGCGTAACTCAAATCCGCTGTAATTTATAAATATTTAAAAAACCTCTAAAATTTATTTTAGAGGTTTTTTTTATTGAAAATAAACTGTTGAATTTTAAGCTGAGTTTTTGAAAGTTAATTTTGCAGCTTAAGTTGAACATCTTTATAATGACGCAACTTTAGATGGACGGAAGAACAACCTTGAGTATCATTGTTGCTTTAGATGCAAAAAGCCAATACGACGCATTGAAAATTGCTGAAAATTTGGATCCTAAACTTTGTCGTGTAAAGGTGGGTAAAGAACTTTTTACACATGAAGGTCCGACCGTTGTAAAAGCATTGCATGATCAAGGTTTTGAAGTATTTTTAGATTTAAAATTTCATGATATTCCAAATACGACAGCACAAGCCGTTTGCGCTGCTGCAGATCAAGGGGTATGGATGGTCAATGTTCACGCATCTGGTGGACGAAAAATGATGGAAACTTGTGTAGAAAGATTAAAAGCAGGTAACTATCAAACACAGTTGATTGCAGTCACTGTATTAACTTCAATGGGGCGAGAAGATCTACGTGATCTTGGTTTGGATATCGAGCCTTTTGAACATGTGAAACGTCTAGCGACTTTGACTCAAGAAAGTGGCTTGGACGGTGTTGTATGTTCTGCGCAAGAAGCAAAAATGTTACGTGAAACTCTAGGTCAGAACTTTGCTCTCGTCACTCCGGGAATTCGTCCAGAAGGTTCTGCAGCGGATGATCAAAAACGTATTGTTACACCTAAGCAAGCAATGTTAGATGGTTCTACACACTTGGTGATTGGTCGTCCGATTACTAAATCAGAAAATCCAAATCAGACTTTAAGAGCCATTCTGGCTACTTTGTAATTTTCAAATTACAGTCTTGAACTATTTTAAAAAGCCATGAATGTTCATGGCTTTTTTTTGACTAATTTTTAAAATCAATGATGTTTTCAAAGTTAACCTTACATTTTCTTGAGGGAAACTACTGTCCATTAGTTTGGTTTGGGAACATATTCAACAAGGTTTAGAATGATGTTGATACAAGCCTAATAGAAAAAGTTGACACTAAAAAATATTATAAAATCAAAGAGTTGAATGAATCAGGTTTAACGAAACAGGAAATTGCAAAAGCTGTAGCGTTTCCACTGATTATAGAGTTTAAAAGGATAAGATATGGAAGCTTGTAGTTGGGATTGGGGAGCAATTGCTACTTTAATAGGAGCATTAGTAGCTTTATATATTTCATGGCAATGGAGAAAGCAAAAATGTAATGAAGTTATAGCAACTGAATGTAGAGAGGTTATAGGTATATTACTTGCAAACATTGCATCACTTAATCATGCGAAAGATATGTATAACCTTGCTCAAAAGAAGGATTTGTTGATTGAGTTTAAGTCTAGCTACCTAAATATTTTATCTAGGATTTTACTGTTAAACATTACAATTAAGAATACTGATAATACAGCATTACCCTTGATTACATCTTATTTAAAACTATTAGACGATTTTCAAATTGAAATACAAAATACTGAACCTGAGATTCAAGAAATATTTTTAAGAATTTCGAAACAGAAAACTAAAGAACAGAGTTTTAATGATGATGTTGAACAAATTAGATTATGTACAAATCGGTTTGTTGAGCATGTACATCCTTATTCAATATACAAAAAGTTAGTGTAATTCCTAAAAGTGTAAGGCACACCGCAACTCACACTTGAGAGTGATCCAAACATTATCATGGGCAATCCATTTTTTTAGTTCTCTCCCTTTGGGAGAGAGTTAGAGAGAGGTTTGTTAGAAAATATCATTTTCCGCTCAAACTATGCCTAGAATCATCAATCAAAAAAATAAGCCCTCTAAAAAGAGGGCTTAAAATTAAAGATCATGCACGATTAGAGAATTGATTTTAAGCGTTTAACAACTTCTTTACATTGGACTAAATCTGCTACGAGAGCAAGACGAACATGGCTTTCACCTGGGTTTCCTTGTTCAGTATCACGAGATAAATAACGACCCGGTAAGACTTTGATATGTGCTTTTTCCATCAGCATTTTGGCAAAAGTTTCATCATTATCGACCTTTAACCAATAATAGAAACCCGCATCAGGCTTTTTCAGTGGTAGCAAATGACCTAATTCTTGTTGGAATAAATCAAATTTAGCACGGTATTGTTTACGGTTTTCTTCAACATGTGCCTCATCATTCCATGCAGCAATCGATGCCAATTGATGTTGTACTGGCATTGCAGCACCGTGGTAAGTGCGGAATTTTAAATAAGGTTTTAATAGACTAGCATCACCTGCAACGAAGCCAGATCGCATACCTGGTAAATTAGAACGTTTAGACAGAGAGTGGAATACGATACAGTTTTTATAGTCATCACGACCTAATTCTGCACAAACTTCTAATAAGCCAACAGGTGCTTCATCAAACCATAGTTCTGAATAACATTCATCAGATGCGATGACAAAATTGTATTGATCAGAGAGCGCAATTAATTTTTTGAACTGTTCTTTTGAAAGCACAGCACCTGTCGGATTTCCGGGGGTGCAGACAAAGAGCAAAGCTGTCTTCTCCCATACTTCCGCAGGGACAGCATCGAAGTCGCCAAGGTAACCATTTTCTTCAGTACAGTTGATGAAATAGGGTTGAGCGCCAGCGAGTAAAGCTGCACCTTCGTAAATTTGATAAAAGGGATTCGGCATAACTACATAAGGCGCTTCATCACGATTGATCAGCGCTTGTACGAATGAGAAAATTCCTTCACGTGTGCCAGTCACAGGTAAAATATGATCTTCTGCGCTAATAGCATTTAATTTGAAACGGCGTGTGAGCCATTGCGCAATACTTTCACGTAATTCTGGTAAGCCTTTACTGTTTGGGTATGTCGAAAGATGATTGAAGTTATCGACAATAGCTTGTTTTACGAATTCAGGTGCAGGATGTTTTGGCTCACCAATTGACAATGGAATTAACGGAAGATTTGCAGGTTTTACAAACTGAAAAAGTTTATTCAACTTTTCAAATGGATAAGGATGTAATAGGTTTAAACTAGAGTTCATGAAACAGTTACCGTCGGGTTAAATCTAAATTTTAATGATGATTACAGACCTGATTTGAAGCCTCATCTAATGCTGCTTTTAATTGTTCAGCAAAAGCCTGAGCTTCAGTTAAATTCATAGGTTCGCCATTCTTTTTGGTTACAAAGAAAATATCTTCTGCGCGCTCACCCAAGGTGGCGATTTTCGCGGAATGGATATCGAGACCTTGCATCATAAATAAGCCACCGATACGGGCAAGTAATCCAGGCTGATCGAGGGTAGAGATCTCGACCATATTTTGCTGCAGCGCCTCGTTCAACGTAATATCAATTGTGTTTTCGATATCAAAATGACGAAGTTGGCGTGGTATACGGCGTTGCATTAAACCTGGATAATTTTGTGAATCTGTTAATGCGTGCACCAATGATTCTTTTACCGTATTTTCACGTTCTGGATCTGTCACTAATGTGCCAAAACGATCAAGCACCACGTAGGTGTCTAAGCTAAAGGATTTAGTTGCTGTAATAATGCGTGCATCTTGTACATCTAGATTCATACGATCTAGAACTGCAACAGTGGTGGCAAAAAGATTAGGTTGATCTTGAGTGTAAATAAAAATCTGCACAGCATCTTGCGCTGATTTACGGTGCGCGCGCATCATCACCAATGGTGCTGAATTATCACCATGATCTAGGATTGCACGTGTATGCCATGCGACTTCATCTGCAGTTTCTTTGAGGAAGTATTCGTCACCAAGTTCTTGCCAAACTTTTTCAACAGCTTCTAAAGCATAATCATTGACAAGTAATTCACTTGCTGCAAATTTGGTATCTTCGATCAGCATTTGGTAATCGACAGGACGTCCCAAACCACTACGAATAACGTCACGAGCATTGGTATATAACTGACGCATGAGCGATGCTCGCCATGTGTTCCAAAGCTTAGGATTGGTTGCGTTAATGTCAGCCACTGTAAGCGTATACAGATAGTCTAAGTGTTCCATATCACCTAGCTTCTCGGCAAAATCTTTTACAACATCTGGATCAGAAATATCTTTTTTCTGCGCAGTCATCGACATCAATAGATGATTTTGGATCAACCACGCAACAAGATTACACTCACGCTCAGTAAAACCGTGCTTGCTACAGAACTCAATGGCATCAACCGCGCCCAATTCACTATGGTCTCCACCACGGCCTTTGGCGATATCATGGAACAAAGCAGCGAGGAATACGATGTCTCGGCGCACCAGACGCTGGAATACCGAACTTACGACAGGAAAATCTTTAGCAAATTCTGGCGCTTTAAAACGATTTAAATTTCGTAAGAGTAGGAGCGTATGTGCATCTACAGTATAGATATGGAATAAATCGTATTGCATAAGGCCCATGATTTGTCCAAATGCAGGAATATAGTTGCCGAGTACACCATAACGTTTCATCGCAAGCAATGTTTCATATAAGTTATTTGGTGATCGGATGATCGCCATAAACAAGGCTTGATTAACTGGATTGTCTCTATACGCTTGATCAATGCGTTTTGCAGCTAAAGTAAGCAATCGAAGTGTACGAGCTCGAATACCATCAATATCAGGGCGATTTGCTAGGATATAGAAAATCTCAAGGATGGCTGTAGGCTTCTCTGCAAAAATTTTATGGTGTTGAACTGCGAGTTTACCATCCACCAATTTGAAGTTTTCATTCACTTCTTCAATTTTACGCTCATAGTTGGGTAAGCGAGGAGTGATGACTGATTCATTAAAATAGGCGAGTAGCATTTCATTCAGGGTTGAAACCTGCTGAGCTGCTCGATAGTAGCGTTTCATGAACTGTTCAATTGGATAATTGATATGTTCACCTTCGACTTTGTGGTAACCAAATTTTGCTGCGATATCGCGTTGGTAATCAAACAATAGTCGGTTTTCATCACGCTTAGTTAAGCGGTGTAAATGATGACGAATTTCCCAGAGAAAATTCTCAGCATCTTCGAGCACCCCAAGTTCAAACTCAGAAATGAAACCTAAATGTACAAGATCGTATATACGATTTACTCGGAAATGCCGTTTTGCAATCCAACCAATTTGGTTAATGTCTCGAATGCCGCCCGGTGCATTTTTGATATCAGGTTCTAAATTACTTTCAGTGTTGTTGTGCTGAGCGTAGCGTTTGGCTTGTTCTTCCATCTTGGCATCAAAGAAGGTTTTATCCGTCCAAGTTTGTGAAACAACACGACGAGGCCATTTCGCTAAGTGTTCATTGCCAATAATTAAACGAGACTCAATGAGAGATGTTGCTACCGTTAAGTCATTCATGGCCTGTTCAAAGCACTGTTGAATGGTTCTTACACTTACGCCAGGTTTAAAATTTCCAACATCCCATAGAGAGGAAATAAAAATGGTAATGGCATTTTCTTGTTCTTGTGTAAGATCATCTTCTGAAAGGATCAGAATGTCGACATCAGAGTAGGGCATCATTTCACGACGACCATAACCTCCTACAGCGAACAAGCCCAGATCGGTTTGATCTAACTCAGCATGTTGCCAAAGGAATTTAAGTGCCTCATCAATCAGGTTAGATCGAGTGAGGATGATCTCACGTATCGCCTTACCATTTTCAAACTCATGTTGTAATTGATTTTCAACATCTGAGCGCCATTGATTAATTGCCTTGATGTCGTGATTACTCGAAACATAGTTTGCTAATGGAGACGTATTGATCATGAAATGATGGCCTACCTAAAGAATTATTTGTTTTGATTTACAATTACTTTTGAAGCTGCTTCAGTCGCTAATTCGCGTGCAATGTCAGTTGTTTCAGCACGTGCAGTTGCGACCCCCATACGGCGACGTTTAAAACCTTCAGGTTTACCAAAAAGACGTAAATCGACATTAGGGTTTTGCATAGCAAGATTTACGCCAGAAAATGACAAATTCGTATCATCAACACCTGCATAGATCACAGCGCTTGCAGCAACACTGTGACGTTGCGTGTTCACTGGAAGACCTAAAATCGCACGGGCATGAAGTTCAAATTCACTTTGATATTGAGATGCAAGTGTGACTAATCCAGTGTCATGTGGACGAGGAGAAACTTCACTGAACCAAACTTGATCACCTTTAACGAATAATTCCACACCAAAAATACCGCAACCGCCGAGCGCTACTGTGACTTTATTGGCAATACGTTTTGCTTCATCAAGGGCAGCTGTGCTCATAGGTTGAGGTTGCCAGCTTTCTACATAGTCACCTGCATCTTGACGGTGTCCAATAGGATCGCAGAAGTGCGTTTCGATTTCTCCTGTTTCAGGATTTTTTGCGCGTACTGTGAGTAATGTAATTTCGAAATCAAAATCAATTTGCGATTCTACGATGACAGTACCTTGATTGACACGACCACCTGTTTGAGCATATTCCCAAGCAGCGTCGACTTCATCAAAAGATTTTACGCGTGATTGTCCTTTACCCGATGATGACATCACAGGTTTTACAAAATTTGGATAGCCAATATCATCACATGCTGCACGGAATGATTCCAAACTATTGGCAAAACGATAAGCCGAGGTTGGTAGCCCTAGTTCCTCAGCTGCGAGGCGACGAATTCCTTCACGATTCATGGTGAGATTCACGGCTTTCGCAGAGGGAATAACTACGGCAGTTTTAGCATCTTCGATTTCCACTAAGACTTCAGTGGCAATGGCTTCAATCTCAGGAACAATTAAATGAGGTTGAACTTGTTCAATCAGTTTTTTTAATTCTTTTGGGTCCGCCATATTCAAAGTGTAGGAATGATGAGCAACTTGCATGGCAGGTGCATTGTCATAGCGATCTGCTGCATGTACTTCTACACCTAATCGTTGTAATGATATTACCACCTCTTTACCCAACTCACCTGAACCCAATAATAGAACTTTAAACGCCGAAGATTGAAGTGGAGTACCGAGTGTAATAAGCATTTGATTCATCCGTGCTTGATATTATGGACTTTTAGCATATCAGAACTAAAACCTCTTGAGCGCGATGAATACAAGAAAAAGCAAGAAATTATTTTGATATCGTTTAATTTTTTTATTGATAAAAATTTATAAGCCTTATCCGAGGATCAGGCTTATAAATTTAGAATCTGAATGAATAATACGCGAGAAATGTTTTAAAGTGGGAAATAGGTATACACCAAACCGTATGTGAGTGCCGCTGTGAGTGTTGCAGGTACAATCTGTTTAAATTTGAAATATAAACCCGAGAGCACAATAAAACCAATTAACATGGCAACGCTCTTATTGGGTGTTTCTAAGAGCGGCGGTAAAGTCGCGACCACGAGCATTGAACTGATTGCTGCAATACCGATTGATCCAAGGGCGATTTTAAGCCAAAGAGCACCGCGTTTCTGGCGACCTTGTTGTAGTTTCTGAATCACAAAAAAAGGACCAAAGCGTGAGGCGAAATTCGCGATGCCGACTAGAATACCGACACAAATAATTTCTAGATTCATGATTGTTCACCTGTGTGCAAAGGATCATGTTGCTTCAGTACATAATGTTTAAACAAACCAGCCAAAATACCTGAGCTTATGCCAATGAATATCGCTGCGGATAAATCGATAAAGTAACACGAAATAGCAGAAACAATAATGGTGATGGTCACGACAAAGGTATGTTTTTTCTCAAATGCAGCCAATAAAAAGCTCAAGAAAAGTGCAGGTAATAGAAAGTCGAGCGCTGCTTGCAAAAATTGGGGGAGATGACTGACTTGATCTGCAAATAAGCCTCCGAGAAAAGATCCAAGTGCCCAAGACAACCAGCTAAACAGACTCAGACCTAACATCCAAGATTCAGACCATTCTTGACGGCGTTGCGAAAGTTTAATCATGCCTGATGCAAAGACTTCGTCGGTCAAGCCCCATGACCAAATTGCTGTTTTTTTCAGATTGAGTTTATCTTGAATTAAGTTTTGTAAAGCAGGGCCATATAACAAATGTCGAATATCAAGTGCTATTACAGTTAAGGCTGTCATCCAGATAGAAGTGCCACTGCCGAGTAAGGCAACCACCAAAAATTGACTGGCACCTGCATACATCGAACAGGATAAAAATAATGCTTCCCACGCCGTAAATCCAAATTGAGTTGCCGATACACCAAACGCGAATGAAACAGGCAAATAGGTGAAAATGATGGCTTGACTGTCTTTGGCACCTTGCCAAAAACCTGCCGGTGTCATGTGTGGGGAGCTTGATTGGGTCACGATAAACCTAATTGGAGATTGGAACAAAAGGTATAAAACGAGATTGAGTATTCTACCCGAATTTACTAGCATAGTGCCGAATAGTTTATTAGAGCGATGTCATGTTTGCGATTCAATCTCCCTTTAAATTAGCTGCATTGACTACATTCCTCATCTTCACTTTATCCGGTTGTGGTGGTCAGGCAGAAACTGCCGATGAAAAGGTTGAAATTAAAGAAGCACCGAAGCTGACTAATGACGCAACTGAATATGCAAATCATGCTTGGCAATTGATTAATCAGGTTGATCCTATTCTGTATCAAGCCAATAAAGCGCTTATACCATCACAAGTACGCGAGCCTGTGCGTCAATTGGTATTGGATTGGCGTATTAATGTCAAAATGACCGACTCAGTGACTGAAGGGAAATATGCGCTTTGTCGTAAAGCGCTAACAACCATAGATGCTTGGGCACGTGCAATCGTGGAAAATGAGGGCCAGCTCGCACAGCGTCAAGCCAATTATGAACGCGATAAAGCGCAGTGCAAAACTGCAATTGAGCAACCAGAATTAGGAAACACTAAGGCGTATACAAAATTATTTTAAGTGACCCTAGCGACACCAATACAATGATTAATCCAGATTTTACTGAAGCACATCATCTTTAATCGATTAAGCTTGATCGGCTAAAGCTTTAAGTTGATTAAGATTAATCACCTCAATTTTTTTAAATGCAATTTTAATTGCGCCAATTTTTTCTAAATGTTGTAGTTCTTGATTAATGGTCTGTCTTGAGCAGACCAACATTTGTGCCAATTGTTCTTGAGATAGGTTGATGGTGTTTTTTTCAATCTCTTTGAGATTACCGTATCCATTTAAGATAAAGATTAATCTTTGAGCTAAACGTTGAATAAGGGGTTGTGTTTGAATAGACACCAACTCCATGAAAGCATAACGGAGTTTATGACTGACCAATTGGGCCAGATAAAACCAAAATTTTGGATATTGTTCTAAAATTAGATCAAGTCCTACACGACTTATTTTGAGGATTTTGGATTTTTTACTGGTAATCGCATGATGAGAGCGGGGTTGTTGATCAATCAACGAAATTTCACCAAACCACATAATGGGATCTGCGATAACTGTCACCGCCTCACGACCTTCTACGTCAATATGTGCTAAACGAACAGCACCATCAATCACGGCATAAATGCCATCAAATTGATCAGCTTTAGAAAATATCAGTTGCTCTTTGCCATATTCAATGAGCTGTCCATGTTCGAGCATCAGCTGTTGTAGCTCATGATCAAACTGGCTAAACCACCAATTATTTTTTAAAAGATAAACGTATTGATTTGAAAGCAAAATTATCCCTTTTATACTGTTTATTTGTCGTCTAGTCGACAACTTATTGGTTTACATTTATATATAGTGAAGGAAATAGTCAGAAAAAGGAATGATAACATGACTCGTTTAGAGAGCTTGCTTGGACAATATGCAGCTTATCACCTAGATCGTAAAAACGTATTTTCACATTTTGTTGGAATTCCCTTGATTGTATTTTCGATCTTGTGTTTTGCAGCCAAAGCACAATTTACAGTTGCAGGATATCCCATTGATCTTGCAATGTTATTGATCGTCGCATCGGTGATTTATTACTTGAGTTTGGATCTCATTTTTGGGGTAGTGATGGCAGTGTTATTTGCTTTAATTTATCAGCCAGCCACACAAGTAGCAGCTTTAGCGACATCCTCTTGGGTATTGGTAAGTGCTGGATTTTTTATTGTGGGATGGATTATTCAATTTATTGGGCACTATTATGAAAAGAAAAAACCAGCTTTTGTGGATGATCTTGTTGGACTCGCGATAGGTCCTTTATTTGTCGTAGCAGAATTTATCTTTCTTATTGGTTTACGTAAGAAACTGGAAGAGAAAGTATTGGTTCGAGCTAAACAATTACGCTATGACATGGACCATAAACACGTAAATCACTCGAGTACTTCAACTCAAAATCCATGATCTCAATCTTTTAAATAATCTTTGCAAAAAAAACAGCCTTTCGGCTGTTTTTTTAATGACTTAAACGTTGAAACGGAAATGTAAAACATCACCATCTTGAACGACATAAGTTTTACCTTCAAGACGC
Organism: Acinetobacter sp. ANC_7512; assembly: GCF_056779935.1. Taxonomy (NCBI): domain Bacteria; kingdom Pseudomonadati; phylum Pseudomonadota; class Gammaproteobacteria; order Moraxellales; family Moraxellaceae; genus Acinetobacter; species Acinetobacter sp. ANC_7512. The sequence goes on from NZ_JBWYIX010000001.1 coordinate 192,012, forward strand.
CATTTTCCAGCTTCTTTAGCGCCAGCTTCGCCGTTGTATTGAACAAAATCGTCATAGGCAATGCATTCTGCTCGAATAAAGCCTTTCTCAAAATCAGTGTGAATCACACCAGCAGCTTGAGGAGCGGTCGCACCGATTTTTACAGTCCAAGCACGAACTTCTTGAACGCCTGCAGTGAAATAAGTTTGTAGGCCAAGTAAGCCATAACCTGCACGAATAACCACGTTAAGACCTGGTTCTTCCATGCCCATCGCTTCTAAAAATTCAGCACGCTCATCATCTTCAAGCAAAGAGATTTCAGCTTCGATTTGGTTGCAAAGCGGAACTACAATAGCATTCTCTTCTGCCGCTAATTTTTTAACAGCATCAAGGTGCGGATTGTTTTCAAAACCATCTTCAGCAACGTTAGCAATATACATTGTTGGTTTAAGGGTTAATAAACCAAAGCCACGAACTAATTTGCGCTCGTCGTCATCAAGATCAGCTGCGCGAGCAGGGCGACCTTCATCAAGTAATGGCTGAATTTTTTCTAGTACAGCTTTTGTTGCAACTGCTTCTTTATCACCACCTTTCGCAGACTTTGCTAAACGTGTAACCGCTTTTGATACTGTTTCTAAATCTGCTAAAGCAAGCTCAGTGTTAATAGTTGCAATGTCATCAAGTGGGTCAATTTTGCCGTTCACGTGAATAACATTTTCGTCTTCAAAACAACGTACTACGTGTGCAATTGCATCAGTTTCACGAATGTTGGCTAAGAATTGGTTCCCTAAACCTTCACCTTTAGAAGCACCAGCAACTAAACCTGCGATGTCTACAAATTCCATTGTGGTTGGAATAACACGTTGAGGTTTAACAATAGCAGTTAATTTATCTAAACGTGGATCTGGAACAGGAACGATGCCGGTGTTTGGTTCAATGGTACAGAATGGGAAGTTTTCTGCAGCAATAGCAGCTTTCGTCAATGCATTGAAAAGTGTAGATTTACCAACGTTCGGCAAGCCGACAATACCGCAATTAAAACCCATGAAAAGACTCACACAGTGTTATTTAAAAATTGTCGGTGATTTTACATCAAAGCCATGACAAAGTCAGGTCATGGCTTGGATGTTTCTCGAAAAGACAGATGAGACTCAATTGAATAGTGTGAATTAGATTTTACGTTTGTCCAAACTATGTGCCAATTGATCACCCAAAGCTTGAATCAGCATGACCAATACGACTAATACAATGATCACCGCCAACATAATTTGCATATCGAAGCGTTGGTAGCCATATCGATAGGCGATGTCACCTAAACCACCCGCACCAATAGCACCCGCAATCGCAGAGGAATTGATCATGGTTACAAGCGTGACAGTAAAACCTGCAACAATACCAGGCAGTGCTTCTGGTAAAAGCACATGCCAAATAATTTGTTTGCGATTACAGCCCATGGCTTGTGCAGCTTCTATGAGTCCATGATCAACTTCTCGTAGACTGACTTCCGCAATACGTGCGAAAAAAGGTGTAGCCGCAATAGTTAAAGGTACAACCGCAGCCCATACCCCATAACTGGTCCCCACAATCAGTCGAGTGAAGGGAATGAGCGCCACCATCAAAATTAGGAAGGGAATAGAGCGCGTAATATTCACCACCCAACCCAAGGCATGATTAATTTTTTTTGACGGATAAATCCCATTTTCTGAGGTATTGACGAGGATCACGGCCATAGGCAAGCCAATGAGAAGTGCTAAAAATGCAGAAATACCGACCATTAATAAAGTATCAATAGTGCCTGTAATTAAAAGATCAATGAGCTGGTTGTGCATAGCCAAGCACCTCGATTTGTGATGTTTTATGGTGGAATTGCTGATGGAGCGTATGCACATCAATATCTAATTGAGGAATACCTACGATGAGTGAGCCAACCAAATGATGTTGAATGGTGTCTACATGGCTTTGATATAAATGCACAGGCAGTGCAATTTTAGAAAGTACATCATTTAAGTTGGGAGGATTTTTCAAATCAGTTGCATAGCTGATTTTCAAAATGGTATGCGTTAAATGTGTAGCTCGCTCTTGATGTAACTGGAATGGCAAATCAAGCTGTTCCAAATTGAGGAGTTCTTGCGTGATTTTCTGCTGGGGACGAGAGAAGACTGACCAAACTTGCCCTGATTCAACGATTTCACCTTGATCAATAACCACCACTTGATCGCAAATTTCACGAATTACCTGCATTTCATGTGTAATGAGAACGATGGTGAGTCCTAATTTTTGATTAATTTCCTTCAGTAAAGATAGAACAACAGATGTGCTTTCTGGATCAAGTGCCGATGTTGCTTCATCGCACAATAGTATTTCAGGTTTACTGACCAATGCGCGGGCAATCCCAACTCGTTGTTTTTGCCCACCCGATAATTGTGATGGATAGTGATGATGCTTTTCAGCTAAACCTACTAGATTTAAAACCTCATCCACACGAGTTTGAATCTCAGCAGCAGGCACTTTTGCGATTTTCAATGGAAGCGCGACATTTTCCCAAACTGTTTTGGCAGATAGTAAATTAAAATGTTGAAAAATCATGCCAATACGCTGGCGTAGGGCGATTAATTCATTGTGATTAAGCTGCCCTAGATCATGTTGATGTATATGAATACTACCATCAGAAATTGTTTCTAACCCATTTAATGTGCGGATCAATGAGGATTTGCCTGCACCACTTTTGCCGATAATGCCGAAAATTTTTCCTTTGGGAATATCCAAATTAATGTTTTTGAGTGCGTGAACTTGTTTTCCTTGTACATCGTAATACTTATTTAAATGACGAATCGTAATATGGGGTACTGCAAATTCAATGTGTGAACCAAAACTCACCATGTTCATTCTCCTTATTTCCAGCCTTCAAACCACAAACCTTGTCCAAAGTCTTTGTCTAGAATCTGACGGACTTTTGCAGAGTTTTGGAAGGTTTCAACCACAGTTTTTAATTTGTCATCCTGATCTTGATAATCTCGACGCGTTACAAACAAAATCGCAAATTTTTTATTAATCGGATCTAATAACAGTGCAGACGTAGGATCAGCAACTTTTGCCATTTTCAAATAATGAGGAAAACCCATAATTAAGTCAGCTTCATTGTAAGCATGCGCCGTTTGCGGGCCTTCAACTTCAATAATCTTGAGTTTTTTAGGATTACTGATAATGTCTCGGGTGCTGGTGAGCTCATTATTAATATCTTTGACTTGAATTAAGCCTGCACGAGCCAGCAAATTTAAACCACGTGCCATGTTAACTGGATCATTCGGTACGACTACTTTCGCTTGATCAGGTATTTCCTGTAGGGATTGATATTTTTTTGAATAAAGTCCGACATGACTGCCTGAACCTTTCGCAAAAGGCACAAGGTCATAGCCTGTTTCACGCACTGCATTCGCTAGAAAAACACTTTGTTGAAAGAAATTAGCGTCAATATCACCATTTTGCACAGCAACATTGGGTGCTTGCCAGTCTGAAAACTCAATCAACTCGAGATGGATTCCTTGTGCTTTTACATCCTCAGCGACACTTTGCAGTAATTCAGCATAGGGTGGGCTAATGCCGATTTTAATCACTTTATCATTTGAGTTTTGACTGATATAACGATATCCCACTAAGGCCGCCAGTACTGCGACGATGATGACTGCAATTTTGATGAATTTAGATGATTGAGTTGAAGTAGACATGAACACTCCTTATTTCCAGCCTTTGAACCATAGTTTTTCACCAATATCCTCATTCAATGCTTGTTTAACTTTGTCTGAGCTTTGATAAATTTGGATAAATTTTTTCAGTTGAGCTGCTTTTTCAGGCTGAGTTTGTTCAAAGTCATCGCGAACAACAAATAAGATGGCATAAAGCGTGTTGTTAATTTCATCCAAAATTAAGGCATCATTCGGATCAATCGTTTGTGCTAAGCGTAGGTACATTGGATAGCTAAATACGAGGTCTGCATCATCTACGGCACGCGCAGTTTGCGGGCCTTCGACTTCAATAAAGTTCAAATTTTTTGGATTGGTTTGAATATCTTTTAAGTTGGATAAATGGTTGTTGGAATCCTTTAGTTGTATTAATCCAGCGTGTTGTAAGAGGAGTAGGGCGCGACCCTGATTCACAGGATCATTTGGCAGTACAACTCGAGCGCCATTTTCAACTTCACTAATCGCTTTATATTTTTTTGAATATAAACCGACATGTGTTCCTGAGCCGATGCCCAAGGGTTTGAGCTTAAAGTTGGTTTCTTTTAACGCATTATTCAAGAAAGGTTGATGCTGAAAATAATTTGCATCAATATCCCCATGATTTAGGGTGATGTTGGGTGTATTCCAATCTGAAAATTCTACCAAACGTACATGAATGCCTTGAGCCTTTGCTTCTTCAATTGCGGCTTGAAGTGGTTTTGCAAAAGGTGGGCTAATACCAATGACAATTTCTTGTTGATCATTTTTTTTCAAAAAGGACCATGCAAACGCTGCAATCACAATAATGGCGATTGCAACGCCGATCCATTTAAGTCGAGAAGACTGAGCTTGTGCCATAGAAAGACCCCTAAATATTAAAAACTTAAGCTGAATGTTGGTGTATAGGATTTAAATTTGATTGTTGTATATCTTGTGTTGAGCTTGGACATCGGAAATGATGTGCAGGATGTGAAAGTGGTAAATGATCTCCCGCATTGAATAGCTTGTGCCTTAAGCTACCCTCAGCATAGGCGGTCTTATAGCGACCACGTTGTTGGAGTTCAGGAATGACATAACGAATAAAATCTTGATGTGACTCTGGAGCGACTGTACGGGCAAGGTTAAAACCATCTAATCCAGAAATATCAATGAATTCGATTAGCTGTTGAGCAACTGTTGCTCCACTGCCAACAAATAAGGGATAACGTCCACCGAGTACATGCTGAGCTTTTAAATCTGCCAAAGTGACTTTGTTTTCCTTAAAGCGCTCATTTACAGAAACGATGCTGTTGGTTTTTTTATATGGAATAGCATCCTCATCTTTTAGATGACCTAAGTCTGTTCCGATTGAGCTTGAAAAATGCGCAATCCCTGCTTCAGGACTTGCATATTGAATATACTCCTGCAGTTTTTCTTGCGCTTGTTGATCTGTTTCAGCAGTAACGACAGTGATACCCGCAAATAATTTAATTGCTGTACCATCACGACCTTGTGAATGGGCTAATTGGCGAATCTTTTGTGTTTGCGACGCAATTTTTTCAGCAGTATCTCCACCAATAAATATGGCTTCTGCATGTCGAGTGGCAAACTCTAGTCCTTTAGGTGATGCTCCTGCTTGATATAGCACAGGTGTACGTTGCACTGAAGGCGAGACTTGGAAGACGCCGTGACTGTTATAGAACTGTCCTTGATGGTGGATCGTATGTACTTTAGTCGGATCGGTAAAAATGCGATTGAGCTTATCTTGGATGACAGCATCATTTTCCCAAGAGCCTTCCCAAAATTTGTAGCAGAGTTCTAAAAAATCTTCAGCTTGTTCATAACGTAAATCATGATCTTTCAGTCCTTGCTGACCGACCAATCGCGCTGCGCTATCCAAGTAGCCAGTGACTATATTCCATCCCAAACGTCCTTGGGTTAGATGATCCAGACTCGCGAAGCGACGAGCAAATTGATAAGGAGATTCATAACTTAAGTTCACTGTAATACCGAAACCCAAATGCTGTGTGACGGCTGCCATTGCAGACACCAGCGTGCTTGGATCATGGCTCGGCAGTTGAATCGATTCTTTCAAGGTTAGATCAATGCCATTTTGATAGACATCGTAAACGCCAGTAATATCGGCAATGAATAATCCATCAAAAAGACCTTTCTCTAAAGTTTGAGCGAGTTCTGTCCAATAACTTAATTCATTAAATCGGTAGGATTGATCACGTGGGTGTGTCCAAAGCCCATGGTTGATATGACCTACACAATTCATATCAAATGCATTGAACAGGATCTGTTTTTGAGGATTCGATTGAATTTTTGTCATTACAGCGTACCTCGTCTTGGGGGGAATACGCCGTTTAAAACATAATTGGCAATAAAGAAATATTTCCAACGCGCTGGATCATGCAAGGTATGAACGCGTGCATTTCTCCAGTATCGATCAAGATTATCTTTTCGTTGACTTCCACGGCTACCAGCCAGTTCAATCAGTTTTGACGAGACTTTTAGTGCTGTTTCGGTACTGTGTGCACGTGCTTTAGCCACTTGAATAGAAGCATGTGCAACTGAAGGTTCTGAAGGGACGACTTTGGCGTCTTGAACCGCTTGCGCTGCTTGTTTTAGTAGTAACTCGGTGGCCTTGACGTCTGTTGCAATTCGACCAATTTCGTATAGTGTCAAAGGGTCTTGAGTGGCATGTTCAACTTTTGCATCTATCCAAGGGCGTGCTTGACGAACGCGTATTAATGTTTCTTCAAAAGCAGCTCGAGCAATGCCTGTTTCAATTGAGGCATGAATAATTTGTGCAAATGGACCTGAAATGGTGGCAGTTGAATAAGCCAAATCAAAAGGGACTATATCCTCTGGGTCAATCTGTACATTTTCAAATTTAACAGTCCCACTGCCTGTGGTACGTTGACCAAATCCACTCCAGTCATCTAATAGGCTTAAGCCTTCGCTATCATATGGAACAAAGACTAGAAACTGGCGCTCTTGTTCATCACTAGCAAGGGTTGGAATACGGTGAGCGAATAGACTGCCAGTGCAATAAAATTTTTCTCCATTGAGGACATAACCATTTTCGACTTGTCTTAAAGAGGTATGGCGTTGTGCTGCATTTTTAGTTTTAAACTCAGCCAAGGCATTTCCAAAGCGAGCACCTTGTAAAACTTCAGTAAATAAACGTCTTTTTTGAGCCTCAGACCCAGTATTCCTCAAAATTTCAAGTGCATAGAAATGATTTTGTGGAATTTGTCCGATAGAGCCATCAACACCACTCATTAATGCGATGATTTTTGTCAGTGTATGAATAGAAACATCGGCACCGCCATATTGTTGAGGTACTGTAATGGCCCATAAGCCAGATTGACTGTACGCTTCGATTTCTTCATGAGGAAGCTCACGATTTAAATCTCGTTCAGATGCACGGTACTTAAACTTTTCTGCAAGTTCGTGTGCGACTTTTAATGCTTCTTCATCAGAGCGAATAATATGCGCTGGTCTATAACTGCCTGATTCTTGGATCTCTAAAGCTTGTAAAGATGACATGATGACTCCTTAAATCCAGGCATGACGTGCAGGAAAAGTATGGTTTAAGTAATACGAACCCAGCGCGTGAAGTTTCCAGCGAATAGGATCATGAAGGGTATGTACACGTGCATTTCGCCAGTGTTGATCAAAATTATGGACATTGAGGCTGGCGCGACTTCCCCCGAGCTCAATCAACTTTTCTGAGATATGCAGTGCAGCATCATTGGCATAGACTTTAGCTTCAGCAACTTTGATCGAAGCTTCAGCAATCTGTTCATCAGAGAGTTGTTCAACTACATTGAGTGAATCTAAATAATCAGCTGCTTCATCAAGCAAAAGAATGGCGGCATCTAACAAAACATTAGCTTTACCAACTTCTTGTAAGGTGAAATACTCATCACTGGCACGCTCAACTTGTGCATCCACAATTGGGCGTGCTTTACGGATCGCAAACAACATGTCCTCAAATGCTGCTTCAGCAATACCAACATCGATAGCCACTTGCATCAGCTGTGAAAACGCGCCTCTAAAATTAGGGACGTCCAATAATTTTCTTTCATCAAAAATCAGTAATGGATCAACTTCAACATGGTCTAAAATCACTGTGCCACTTGAAGTGGTACGTTGACCAAATCCATCCCAGTCATTGATGACTTCGATACCAGTGGATTCACGGTTCACTAAAATTAAAACCACGTGACCTTCAGGGTGTATGGCTTTGATGGCTAACCAATGTGCAAATGAACTGCCTGTAGAATAGAATTTTTTTCCTGAAACTCGATATTTCCCATCCTCCAAAACAAGGTGTGTGTCTAAAGTCTTGGTATCTTTGGTATGTCGTTCTGGCCCCCCATTGGCAAGACGCTTACCTTTTAAAATTTCGTTGAAAATAAATTGCTTTTGTTCATCGCTTCCCATGATGTTGATCATATTGAGCAATGCAATTTGATTTTGTGGAATTTGCCCTAAACTTGAATCCGCTTTATTTAGAATACGAAATACTTGGGCAAGGGTACGATGAGATACTTCAGCACCGCCATATACGTGGGGGATGCGTAAGCCTCCTAAACCTTTTTGGCTGAATAATTCAATTTCTGCAAATGGTAAAGCTCGTTGTTGGTCACGCTGATTGCGACCTTCGAGCGCATAATCAGCAACATGATAGGCTGCATGAATGGCATCTTGATCATTTTCAATAACATGAACATTTTCAGTAATTAAACGAGACATAGATCAATTCCTCTTTGAGGAGATATACGCTACGCCCATAGAATATTTTTTTTAAATGCTGGTTTTCGTTGAACTATTCAAAAAAAATGCTTAAGACAAATATAGATATCGATTGAAAAATATTAGAAAACTTAAAATTTTGATTAATAATGAATTTTAATAAATTTCAGTGCTCTAAACACGTTGAATTCATTTAGACTTTGCAATAAAAAAGATAAAGATTTGCTAAACATTTATAATTTAACGGATTCATATTTCCAAAAATAACAATTTAAGTTGCAATTGATGCATTATCACATTGTGTTTTGGCATAGGGTTGCATAAAGTAAGCAAAACAATAAATCCTATGATTGATCAAGACTTCGGAGATTTTATGCGCATCCTTTACCAGTTTCCTTTATCTCACTTTTGTGAAAAAGCTCGCTGGTTACTTGATCATAAGGAATTGGATTATGTTGCTCAAAATATGATTCCGGGCGTACATCGTGCATTCGCAAAATTAAAAACAGGTCAAAACTCTCTGCCGATATTACGTGATAAAGAAAAGTGGATTGCAGATTCAACCCAAATTGCCCTGTATTTGGATGATGTCTATCCAGAGCATTCATTGCTCAGAGCAGATTTAAAGTTAAGAAAAAAAGCAATTGAAATTAATGACCTGAGTAATCAATTGGGCGTATCAGTGAGGCGGTGGGGGCTTGCTCAAGCTTTATCTGAAAGTGATGAGCCGCTAGAAATCATGATTGGTGAAAAAGGATATCTGAGAAAATTTCAAAAGATCAGTAAGCCACTTATTAAAACTTTAGTTTCAACTAGCTACCAACTTGATGATGAACTAGTTGCGCTTGCTAAAGAAAATATGCATGAAATTATTTTGCAGTTAAACGACCAATTGATTCAGAATCAAGCTCGATATATGGTGGGAGATCGTTTAGGTTTGGCAGATATCGCTGTTTGTTCAATGCTTGCTCCACTACTTGAGATCTCTGGTACACCATGGGAAAGAGAATATCATCAGCCAGTTTCATCTGAATTTGAGGACTATCAAAATCAATTGCTTGATTTGCCGATAGGGCAATATGTCAAACGTATTTATGCCAACGAACGAAATGCGCGGGTAGATTGGCGCGGGATATAACAGAGCATATTTTCTATTAAGTTGTCTGATTAGTTAATTTATTTTCATTTTAATCGATATTTTTGAAAAAATAACGCATAATCATTTTATGCCATGAAAATATTGAGAAGAAGATGGAATTAGATCGTTACGATAAACAAATTTTAGAAATTCTTACGCATGAAGATTTGAATCTGAACGAGCTTTCGGAGCGTATTAACCTGTCTGTAAGTTCAGTGCACCGTCGTATTAAACATCTCATTGAAACCAATATCATGACGAATTTAAAGCGTGATATTAACTATCAAAAATTGGGGTTTAATTTACATGTGTTGTTACAAGTATCATTGAGTAAGCATGACTCAGATACTTTTGCAAAATTTTTAGATGAACTTAAAAGTATTCCTGAAGTGATCAATGCTTTTTTAGTCACAGGGCAATCTGCTGATTTTATTATAGAAGTTGTTGCTCGAGATATGGAAAATTATAGCCAGATTTTGTTACAGCGCATTGGTAAAATTGATCATGTTGTGGCATTGCATTCAAGCTTTGTCATTAAAGAATATGATGTATTTAACTGTCATGGTTTATTGAGTAAAGCATAATTCAAGCTTGCAAAAAAAGACGCCTTTCAATTAAAAAAACGCACCAGAAGGTGCGTTTTCTAATTCTGAATATGGATTAAGCATCCAATTGTGCTAAAACTTCTTCAGAGAATTCAACGTTGGTATATACGTTTTGTACATCATCTAAATCTTCAAGCATATCAATCATTTTCATGATTTTTTTCGCTTGATCGATATCTGTGATTTCTGCTTTAGTTGAAGGGTTCATCACCACTTCTGCATTGTCAGATTTTAAACCTGCAGCCGCTAAAGCATCTTGCACTGTTCCAAAAGACTCAGGTGTGGTGATCACAAGAATTTCATCTTCTGTCACTTCAATGTCTTCTGCACCAGCTTCCAACGCAACGTCCATAATTTGGTCTTCTAAAGAAACATCTTCAAAAGTAATTTCGCCACGTTTTGTGAAAAGGAATGCAACTGAGCCGTTAGTACCTAAGTTACCATCTGTTTTAGAGAAGCAGTGACGAACATCTGGTACGGTACGGTTTAAGTTATCAGTCATTGTCTCAACAATAACGGCTACACCACCAACACCATAACCTTCGTATGTGACTTCTTTTAAATCATCATTGTCTTCACCACCAGCACCACGCTGAATGGCACGGTTGATGACATCACGAGTCATGTTAACGGACAATGCTTTTTCAACAACTGCACGAAGACGTGGGTTGCTTGCTGCATCAGGACCACCGAGTTTTGCAGCTGTAACAATTTCACGAATATATTTTGTGAAAACTTTACCACGACTAGCATCTTGTTTAGCTTTACGATGCTTAATATTGGCCCACTTGGAATGACCCGCCATGCGAAATATGCTCCTTGTAGATTGGCCTTATGCCTAATCAAATCTGCGAAATTCTACCATAAGGTCTTTTTTTTAATAAAGACCCTTATTTTAGCAATTGATCAAGATCAGGCTTTATTCTTCGGTTCAGGAATAATAATGTCTAAACCTGTATGTTCCTTATAAAGTTCCTGAATCAATTTCAAATCATGATCCAACTCTGATGGCATGATTTTGCCAAAAATTCCGCCTTGTTTGGTTTTTTGGTTCACAAACAAGAAAACGATAGGGACGTTTGCCGCTTTTGCGATATGCCAAAAACCAGTGCGGATCGGTTTACGTTGTTCACCATTTTTCGCACGAGTCGCTTCAGGAGCAATCACGAGATTAAATTTGTCATTAGAGTTGAAGAGTTCAACCATTTGCGCCACGATATCTTTATTTGAGTGACGGTCAACTGGAATACCGCCAACCCCTTCTAGAATTGGCTTAAAAGGTCCTTTGAATAGTTCTTTTTTAATTAGTGTGTGAATCGGGATATCATGGATTTGAAACAGTGCGATTGAGAGTACAGCATCCATCATCGTGGTATGTTCAAAACCGATAATGACTTGTTTATCACCAAGAACATTCGGTTCAACATGATATTTGACGCCAGCAAGTTTAAATGCCATTTCGGCAATGTGTTTTTTCATGATTCACAGAGATATTTGAATTTTATATGGCAGAGTTTCTTACTTCATTTTAAAAAATTCAATCCCTTTAGTAATAAATTATAGAAAAATTGACTACTAAATTTAGATTTTATCTGCAAACTTTACATCCTCCACGCTTACCGAAAATTCATAATTTTTCACATATTTGTGACTGAAATTCTATAGATGATCAAGATCGTACGTGATTTGTAAACTGCGATGAATAAATTTTGGTCAAGCTGAAGATAAAAAAATGAAAAACCTTGTTTTTGAATTTGATATTGGCTAGTATTCTGATTCGAAAATACTTGAGAAATCAGTATTTATAGGGCCTATAGCTCAGTTGGTTAGAGCAGCGGACTCATAATCCGTTGGTCGACAGTTCAAGTCTGTCTGGGCCCACCAAATTTTATACTTATATAGCTTTATATAAGATCCAAACCCTTAATTCTAAATGAGTTAAGGGTTTTTTATTGCTTTGTTTAACGTCATATAACTTCATATGGGAACACGCTCTGTGTATCCTTGTTTGTATCCTAAATGGCTTTGTTGCACAAAGATTTGAAAGGCAAAGAGCCCCTAATTGAGCCAAATTTAAGGCGTAACTTGGGTAAGTGGTCGACCTAATTCCGTAAATCTGTTGAGGACTGCTACACGTGCGTGAACCTCATTGACTTGGCTATCAAAGCTCCTTGCACTGAATTTATCTCCTAATAATTTAATGCAGTGCATTTTAGTCTCAACCAAACTTCGGCGATGATAGCCTGACCATTTTTCCATAGTGTCCTACCTAAATGTTTAACTGTTCGAAGCAATTCATTTCGCTCTAGCGAGCTGCTCTTTGTATCTTTCCATGGTTTCGCATTTTTTCTAGGTAGAATCACCGCATGCGCTTGCTGATCTGCAATGGCCTGACGGCATTGCTTGGTGTCATAAGCTCCATCGGTATAAACAGAGTCAATCTGCTCATCTTGTGGAATCTGATCAAGTAAATCACCAAGTACCTGTGAATCACAGATATTATTGGTTGTGAGCTGAATAGCATGTATTTGAAGAGTTTCAGCATCTATAGCAATATGTAGCTTACGCCATTGGCGACGATATTCAGGTCCATGTTTCTTGTGTTTCCATTCACCCTCACCTAGAAACTTCAAGCCTGTAGAGTCCATGAGTAGATGCAGCCCATAGCTATTTTTTGGTAGCTGATTGCAATATCAATATACTTTAGTCTTCTACAAAGCGTACTGTAATCTGTGCTGTCCAATTTAATCCGCAAAGTTTAATCAGACTTTGCATAAAGCCAGTGACCATACGTAAAGACAGACAGAATAAGGATTTAATTATTAAGCAGCATTGGATGGCTGCGTCGGAGTAGATTTGATTTCGTCCTTGTTTGCCTTTAGATGGAGCATACCATTGCGTAGTAGGATCAAACCAAATGGCAATATTTCCGCGATTAATGAGTGCTCGGTTATATGCGGGCCAATTGGTTGTGCGGTAGATTTTGTGTAGGCTTCTTCATTTGAAAATTATATGGCTGAAGAAGCCCTTAAGAATAGCTTTCTGCAACAAAGCCGTTGAACCTTGGAAAATTCCTGGAGTAAAAGTAATCAGTGAGAAGCCTCTAAAATGAATGAAGTTCAATCTATAAAATTAATCATAAGTGAAATAATTAATTTGCTTAAAGAATTTGACTTAACATATTGGTCAACAGCATTTAAACGTTTTTTGACGGAAATTGATTCAAATTTTTCTCAAGTTAAGCACGATATTTTAAGGAATTATGCTGGAATGGGCTCATTTAATGACATCGTTTTAGAAAAAAATGGAGAATATCCACTTTATGAAAATGACAAATTTTCCAAATTACGGAATGATCTTTATGATTTGTGCTTAGTATGACTCAATTGAACGTAAATCTACTGGCAGTTAGAGCTAAATTAATAAAAAGTTAGATGAAGCCCAAAAAGCTAAGGAAGCAGGAACACTGAGTCAAGCTGAGTTCGACAAGAAACAGCAACAACTTCAAACCTTAGGCATATTAGTCGATAGTATTTCAGCAGGATTATCAGCCCCAACGAGCAGTGGCTTAGGTATAGCAGCCGCAACAGCAAGTCCTAAACTCAGCTATGAGATTGGGCAATATTTCAAATCAAATGATAGTGAAGGAAGTGCAGCGCATATTTTAGCGCATACTGTATTGGGTGCGGCAGTTGCAGCAGCAGGTGGCAATAATGCTTTAACGGCAGGTTTGGCAGCAGGTGGAGCAGAAGCATCAGCACCTCTACTAGCTAAATACCTGTATGGTAAAGAATCAAAAGACTTAACTGCTGATGAGAAAGGAACGGTAAGTGCGATTACTGGTTTGGTTGCATCTGGTGTTGGTGCAAGTACTGGTGATGTGGCTTCGACTGTACAGAGTGGTCAAAGTGCTCAAAATGCGGTGGAGAATAATTATCAAACCAGAGCTACTCTTAAAGCTGTAAATAAACACCTTCAAAAATGTAGTTCGAATGATAGAGCATGTATTGAGAAAGGAATTTCAATATTAAGAAAGACCGACCAAATGCTTGATAAAGCTTTCAATAAGTGTGTGCAAAAAGCTGATGCTGCTTGTGTAGAACAACATCTAAAAAATATTTTGGCAAGTGATGCTTCACCAGAAATGAAAGAAATGGTGAAATAATTATAACGATTAAAAATATCAGGACAGGTTACAGGCTTATTAAATGACACCATTGGTTACACAAGTCAAGCAATAAAAGATATAGAAGCCGTCCGTTCAGGTCAGGATGTAGGTTCCGTCAGTGGTGCTACTACAAATTTTATTGGGCCCACACCTGAAAAAACTTTAGGTAAGCGAACTCTTGCTTGGGCTAATGAGCTTACTTTGAAACAAATTTGGGCTACAGTTGGTTTGAAGAATGATTTCCTAACAGGTCAGGAAATTACAGAGAATGAAAGACAACTTGCAATCGCTTCAATAGGCATACCACAAAGTCAACTTAAAAATGGCAGTTTAGTAAGGATTGATATATCTAATCCAAGATCTGCAGGTTTAAGACTACCATCTGGTAATGAGGCTGGTGCAAATAGTCAGTGGATTCCTGAGGGTAAATTACTAATGGTAGTTTAGAGGCTGTTATTGATGCAACAAAGGTCAGAAAAATAGGAAATTAAAATGAAATTTAATTTTAGAGATATATATGTATCAAAAGAATTAAAATTTAGTGTTGGGATTGAAGAAGGAATGAAAAAATATTATGTATCTTTTCTAGTTCCGACTCATAATAGGCAAAGTGATTATGAAATTTATTATTGGTTACCAGCAAGCTATTTAGAATATATTTACGCTGAACCCGAAAAAATTTATCCATTTATTTTAGAGTGCGACAAAGGGCTACATAAAGAAATGGAAATAGATTTAACTTAAAAAACTATACTAATTTCGTTTAGATTGCTGTTTTTTAATAAAGGGCGTTTGACTGACTTTTCAAAGGAAATATTCATCAGTTCACATATGAAGGACTGGCTCAAATACTTACCATTGGGCTGGCAGTTCAGATGGTGCCAGAAATTCTTTAAAGTTAGATAATAAAACCAAAGCCATTTTGCGTAAAAATGGATGGAAGTCAGAGGCACTAGAATGATTTTAAAGTTTAATGATGATTTTTTTGTTCAATGGGATGTAATTTTTGCATTAAATGATGGATTAAATTTAGGAATATTTAGTTTTTGGATTCAGGATAAATGTTATCCAGGGAAAGGAATTAATATCACTTTGAACTCTATTTTTTATACTTTGGTCAGTAACATTGAAGTGATTAATAATCTAAAAAAAGATTTTGGAGAAAAGCCTATTAATGAAATTGATTTTTCATCTTTGGATGGTGATAATTTTGTTTGGATTGATACAGGGGAGTTATTTCAATTTGGTTTTGGTTTAGGGCTTGGTTTTAATAATAGAGTTCTATCATAAGTCATTTTTTATTCAGTTCCATGGTATAGATCCCAGCAATTAAATTGAATCTTAAGCCTAATCTTTTGCCTCGATTACGATATCGCTCGGCAAGGATTTTGAAGGTCTTCAAAGTCCCAAATACATGCTCAATCCCAATTCTTCTTTTATTGATTTCTTGATTGTAAACTTTTAGCTCAGGATCTAGTTTACAGTGCTTTTTGGCTTTTTGGCTTTTTGGCTTTTTGGCTTTTTGGCTTTTTGGCTTTTTGGCTTTTTGGCTTTTTGGCTTTTTGGCTTTTTGGCTTTTAGGTTTTAATGGTGTTCATCTTTCAGCATGCGAAAATTCAGAAGAACAGAAGGTTCTGCAAAATTATATTGAGCAATATCAACATGATGATTTAGAGAAACTTGAAGCACGCTGGAAATCTCTTTGGCAGATTAAGACTGGAGATGAGTTTGTTCCAGAATTAACTTATGATGCGCGTCAACCGACATTAGGTCAGCTGATTAAATATCATCATTTGCATGTCATGCATAAAGCCCTTTTTGAGTCCAAAATCTCTAAAGGTGTAGGTAGGTTTATTTTTAAAGCGTCCTTTTGGGATAATGAGTTGGCATCAAAAACTTTGTTAAAAACCGAATTTAAGTCAAAACATATGGTTGTGGGCTGCGAAAATTGTGGTCAATGTAGATTGGCTGATACTTTATATATTTGCTCTGAAACATGTCCTAAAGGACTTGCAAATGGTCCTTGCGGTGGCACCACATTAGATCGATGTGAGTTTGGAGATCGGGAATGCATTCACTCTGTAAAAGCCCGATTAGCCAAAGCCGTAGGACAAACTGACGTTTTAAAAGATACCCTGATTGCAACCGTACCCGTTGAAGTTCGTGGAACCAGTTCTTGGAAAAATTGGTTTTTGGGAAAAGTTTAAGTCTTTTCAATTTCTTGTATGGGTTGATTTATAGTATTGAAATGCAATTATTAATTAGCGTTATATAGGGGCTTAAATTAAATTATCCTATAAATCTAAAAGCCAAAATTTAATCTATTTTCCTATATATCAATATTTACTGATTCTTAAATTCTCATGATGACTCTATAATTTATTTATTACATAGATGTAAAACGAGAATTAAGGATGAGCATAACGCCCATTAAGTCAGGCACTGGCAATTTAGCTAATGTGATTTATCAACAAATAAAGGATGATATTTTTAGCTTTAAGCTCAAACCTGGACAACGTTTTACTGAAACGGACCTTTCTGAAAAGTATGAGGTCAGCCGTACCCCAACACGGCAAGCACTGTATCGTCTTGAACAGGAAGGCTATGTGAATGTGCATTTCCGCAGTGGTTGGGAAATTAAGCCTTTAGATTTTACCTTTTATCAGGAGCTCTTTGATTTACGTATGATCTTGGAAAAAGAGGCTGTTAAACGTTTATGCGTAATGGATCATGAGCAATCTGAAGAATTACAGAATTTAAAGCGATTATGGCTTGTAGACGAACAGGACTATAACCAGAACACCAAAGCATTGGTGCTGCAAAGTGAAGATTTTCATTGTGCCTTGGTTAGAGCTGCAGGAAATCGTCAAATCGCCAAGATTCATCATGAAATCAGTGAAAAAATCCGAATTGTGCTCAGTCTAGGCGCCATGCGTGAATTCGATATCCAGCATGCTTATCAAGATCATGCTGCAATACTTAGATGTATTTTAGCTCGTGATGCTGATGGGGCGATCCATTTAGCAGAACATCATGTCTTACATAGTATTGAGGACGTGAAGAAAATTACTCTTAAAATATTTTCGACTGTTTAGGATAAATTATTAAAAAAATGCCAATTTTAAAAAATTGGCATTTTTTTTGCCTCTAATTCATATCTTGTATACAAGAATGTACACAAAACTAATCCAGCGATGCCAGAACAACATTTGCTTAGTTTTAGTGCATAGATTTAATGAATAGTGCACCAATTTGAATTCAATATTTGTAAACGCATCAATATTGTGCGTATAAATGAGGATAGTTTTTTTGAGATCTCGTGTAACTTTATTAATAGGTTTAACTGGCATCAATCAAGGGGTGTTTGCAACAGATCAGGTCAAAACCCTAGATACGATTTATCTCAGCACAGCTTTAGCCTCAGAATCTACACAGCACGCTCAAGCGCTTACCAAATTTCAGCATGATCTATTGGATATCCCGTTTAATAAAAGCCATTTGTCGCAAGACGTTATCCAGCAGCAAGATATTCAGCGCATGGATCAAGCCCTCAGCATCGTGAGTGGGGTATTGCATCAAAATAATTATGGTGGGGGCTTTTGGGATAACTATTCATTCCGAGGATTCCAAGGCAATCCCAATATGGGGGTGGATGCCATTCGTAATGGGCTGAGTGTCAATCGTGGCATTTCTGCACCTAAAGATATGGTCAATATTGAATCACTGGATTTTTTAAAAGGTCCCAGTGCCGCACTGTATGGACGTGGTGAGGTCGGTGGGGCATTGAATGTCACCACAAAAAAACCAAAATGGACGTCTGAAACAACGCTTAATCTTCGTGGGACAACACAAGATGAATATCGTTTAAGTCTTGAACAGACCGCGCCAATCAGCGATGCGTTGGCGTATCGAATAGCCGCTGCAATGGAAGATAACCAGTCTTTCCGTGATCATGTCAGTAGCCAACGTTTATTTGTCGCGCCACAATTCTCATGGAAATTATCTGAAAATACCCAAGTGGATTTAGATACTGAATTTACCCAGCATCTAGGCACATTTGACCGTGGTATCACGGCTGTCAACAACCAGTTATTGATGGATCCAAAGACCTTTACGGGTGAGCCTTCTGATGGTGATATGCGCGTCAAAGACAATCTCTATCAAGTACGATTAAAGCATCAGCTCAATGACGCATGGCAGATGAATGCTGCGATCAGTTATAAAGATGCGCAAATGGTCGGCTATTCAACAGAACCACGCAAATTACAGGCTGACCTTGAAACATTAGAGCGTCAGCGTCGTCATCGTGATTATCAGACCGAGGATATGCTGCTCCAAAGTGAATTACTTGGTCAACTGGAACTCGGTCATGTTCAGCATGAATTGGTACTCGGTGCAGAAACAGGGCGTTTGGACTTTATGCAACGTCAATTGCGTCTTAATCACTCGGCTGCTCAGCCAAATTGGATCAACATTTACAATCCCACTTATGGGCAATTTAGCTCTGAACTACCTTTACATACCGATTCCGATGAACGTCAGCAGTACATGGCTGTGAATGTACAAGATCAGGTCTTTTTTAATGACCAATGGAATGTGTTATTCGGAGGTCGATTCGATCGTGTCGAACAGCGCTTCATCAACCATCGCACGCAGTTCAAGGATCAGAGTACAGCACAAAAGTTTAGCCCACGCATAGGCCTTAATTACCGTCCTACACCAGCACTGTCTGTATATAGCAATTATGGTGAAGCATTTTCCATGAATAATGGCATGGGTCGTACAGGGGAGACGTTTGCACCTGAAACAGCGAAAAGCTATGAAATCGGCGCGAAATACCAATGGCAAGATCACAGTATGCTTAGCATCGCCTTGTTTGATATGAGCAAAAAAAATGTCCTGATGACGGATGCCATTGATCCAAACTATGAAGCTGCGGTTGGTGAAGTGAAAAGCAAAGGGCTCGAAATTGACTTCGACCATCGTATCAATGACCAGATGATGGTGTCAGCAGGCTACGCCTATATGGATGCCAAAGTCAGCAAAGATGATGTACTTCCAACAGGCTCAGCACTGAGCAACGTACCCAAACATAGCGCACATGTCATGGCAAGTTATGACCTTTGGCAAAATGTGCAACAAGCGGCAGGTCTAAATTTCAATCTCCATTATGTCGGGCAACGCAGTGGGGACAGCCCAACCAATACGGCTAATGGTTTCAGCTTACCTGCCTATACCGTATTGAACCTTGGGGCTTATTACCAAGCAAATCCAAATTTACGCTATCAATTGAATATTCATAATTTGTTAAACGAAGAATATTATCTATCCAGTTATAGCCATGTATGGATTCAACCCGGTGAGCCGATCAAAGCAGCGTTATCGGTACAGTGGCAATATTAATGCAAAGATTTATTGTCATTTTACTGAGCTGTGTACTGTTGGCTTGTACGGCAACAGAGCAACCGATACCAGCAAAAATACAAAGCCCAACATCGCGTTGTGTGATGGATAGCTCACAGACCGAAGTCTGCCTAGCTCAGCCAGCACAGCGTATTGTGTCCTTGTTTGAATCAGGTTTAGACGGGCTATATATGTTGGGGCAGGGTGCAAAGGTCGTGGGGATTCCTGCTGAGGTCTATTTACAGACCTTGTTATTTAATGCTTATTCCAAAATGGATCCACGTATTGCCAATAAGCAACTCGCTACACCTTCACAAGGCTCAAATGCCACCAACATTGAAAGCTTAATGCTATTAAAGCCAGATTTGGTGATTTTAGGTAGTGGGCAAACACAAACCATTCAATTGCTTCGACAATTTGGTATTGCAGTCTATGTGATGGAATCAGGCACTTACGATCAGGTGAAAGAAGAGCTGTATGAAATTGCACAGCTTACAGGTGCTGAGCAACGGGCTAAAGAAATTCTGGATTTTTCAGATGTGCTTCTGGCTGAAGTGGCACTCAAAACCTCAAAGCAAAAATATAAGCAATCAATATATTACGCATGGTCAGGTGGACGAATTTATTCAACCTCAGGCCGTAAATCGATTACCAATGATTTTATTGAATTGGCAGGGGCTTACAACGTGGTTAAAACGGAGACCAATCAACCGAATGTCAATCCAGAAACGTTGATTGAGTGGAATCCTGACAATATTGTACTGTGGAATACCGACCCAAACCTGATTTATCAGCGTAAAGAATTGCAAGGTCTAAAAGCAGTACAACAACAGAAAGTGTTTAATCTCAGCCCTGCATTTATCTATAACCCACATACCATCAAAATTCTTGTGGCTGCGATTTATCTGCATCATCACATTTACCCTGACACCTCAGACTTAGCAGTTGAAGCCTTGCAACTCAAAATTTTAGAGAAACTCTATGGTCAGAAAATTACCAAGGAGTTGATGTCATGAATAAGGCAAAATTGAAATACACCTGGTTTTATCCATTGCCGATTCTACTGATTTTTATGTCGCTGTTGCTAGGACCGAGTCAAACATTAAGCGCAGGGGATTATGCACTGTGGTTTATCCAGTGGATGTTGGGTACAGCGTATTTTGATGCGCAACAATTTAGCTTGATGCAAAATATTGTCTTCAATATTCGCCTACCACGCATCTTATTGACCTTTATGGTCGGGGCTGCTTTGGCAACAGCCGGCAATGGCTTGCAAGCTTTGTTCCGCAATCCCTTAGTGGAT
Organism: Acinetobacter sp. ANC_7512; assembly: GCF_056779935.1. Lineage (NCBI taxonomy): Bacteria > Pseudomonadati > Pseudomonadota > Gammaproteobacteria > Moraxellales > Moraxellaceae > Acinetobacter > Acinetobacter sp. ANC_7512. The sequence continues at coordinate 213,076 of NZ_JBWYIX010000001.1, forward strand.
TCCTATGTGCTGGGGATTTCATCAGGTGCCGCCTTTGGTGCCGCCCTAGCATTATCTTTGAGTTGGTTATCGCCCAATTTATCGGCGTTTATTTTTGGCGTATGTGCAGTGGCATTAACCTATGTGTTTGCCCAGCAAAAGCATGAAAGCCAAACTTCATTGGTGATGGTGATTTTATCCGGCATGATTGTTTCAGGTCTGTTTTTAGCAGGACTGACCATTATTCAATATTTAAGTGATCCTTTTAAATTACAAGCGATCGTGCAGTGGACCATGGGGAATTTACATCAGGCATCGTGGCAGAAAGTCCAATATGCGGTTGTGCCGATTACGGTGGCTTTAATGGGCTTATACGCCATGCGTTGGCGCTTGAATCTGATGGCATTGGGAGCTGATGAAGCACAAGCTGTGGGGGTGAATCCGAAGTGGGAGCAACTCATACTGATTGTATTGGTGACGCTATGCACCTCCACTTCAGTAGCTGCCGCAGGCATTATCAGTCTATACGGACTATTTATGCCGCATATTGTGCGCATGCTGGTCGGCCCTGACCACCGCTACAGTATTCCTGCCAACATGATTCTAGGCGGTAGTTTTTTACTGCTGATTGATAATTTTTCACGAGTTTTACTGAGCTTTGAAATTCCAATCGGCATTTTCACCATGCTCCTCGGTGCGCCATTTTTCTTATTATTAATCAAAACACAAAGGACGGCTTGGGCATGATTCATATTGAACAGTTGAACTATGCCTATGGGCATAAACACGTGTTAAAAAATATTCAGCTTGAATTTCCAGCCCATCAGTTCTCGGTGATTTTAGGTCGCAATGGTTGTGGCAAATCGACCCTATTTAAACTGATGGCAGGTTTAGAACAGACCACAGATGGGCAAGTACTTTATGCAGGTCGAGCTTTAGAAAACATAAAAGGTAAAGAAAGGGCCGCGCTACTTGGATTTTTACCGCAGTTCCATAAAACGGTTTTCCCATTTTTAGTTAAAGATGTGGTGATTACAGGTCGGGCTGCATTTAGTCGATTTCGTCCATCTAAACAAGATTGGGACATGGTCGATCAGGCTTTAGTTGATCTCGATATCGAGCATTTAAAAGAGCGTCCTTATACCGAGCTATCAGGCGGAGAGCGTCAATTGGTGATGATTGCCCGTATTTTGGTGCAAGCACCAAAAGTGATTTTATTAGATGAGCCGACCAATCATTTGGATGTCTATTATCAATCTTATTTGATGAAAAAACTGCGTCAACTGTCACGGCAGAATTTTACTGTGATCGCCATTATGCATGACCCCAATTTGGCTTTCTTATTTGCAGATCATTTGTTCTTTATGCGTGAACATGAAGTGATTCGTCCTGATTCAAAAGCGCGTCTCACCGATCCGAAATTTTTAAAAAGTGTTTACGATGTCGAGTTTCATGAAGCCATGATTCAAGACAAGACCATTGTTATCCCTGATCATTCTTGGTTGTAAAAATGAATTTAACGTTTGAAACACTGCAATCCGCTGATCAATCTGTCATTCAATTTGCTTTATATTCACGGCAGCTTTTATTTCCAGAACTGTATGGTGCTTGTATTCCAAAAGATATTGCCCAGTTTGCGCAGTACTATGTGGACAGTCCTTTAGGCTGTTTTATCGTGGTCAAAAATCAAGCCAAAATTATTGCAACGATTGCTTACCGTGCCTATGACGGACGTTTTGATTTGGATATTGCTGAAGGTGCTGGTGAGGTGGTCAAACTTTTTGTACTGCCTGAATATCGTCGACAAGGCATTGCCACGCAACTGTGTCAGTTATTATTTACACATGCCGAGCAACACGGCATAGAAACCTTGTATTTGCATACACATCCCTTTTTACCTGCAGCGGAGCAATTTTGGCGTTTACAAGGTTTCGACGTGATTAAACGTGAGTGGTTAAAAACTTACAATACCATTCATATGTTAAGAACTATAAAATCTGATCAACGATTTTGAAATTTAGCCATAAGCTTAATTATTTATATAGATTATAGCTAAATACTGAAGTAATCAGTCTAGATCATCCAGAGCATTTGAATAGAATTTCACACCTATTTTGATGCGATCACGCCCTTGGCTCATACGCCAACGATTAGTATCACGTAAGGAATAGACGCAACCACAATATTCCTGTTGGTAAAACTCCTCTTTTTTGCTGATTTCGAGCATACGCACAGCACCACCATTCTTACGCCAGTTGTAATCCCAATAAGTTATCCCTTCATAATGTGAAGCTGAACGATGACCACAGTCGTTGATTTGCTTCATATCTTTCCAACGGGAAATACCAAGCGAACTACTTATTAGACTGAAGCCATTTTCAGCTGCATATAAAGCTGTACGTTCAAAACGCATGTCAAAACACATAGTACAACGAATGCCTTTTTCAGGTTCATTTTCCATACCTTTGGCGCGTGCAAACCAATTGTCTGTATCGTAATCACAGTCGATAAAAGGAATGTTATGTTTTTCGGCAAAGCGAATATTTTCTTCTTTACGAATTTCATATTCTTTGACAGGATGAATATTGGGGTTATAAAAAAAGATCGAAAAGTTGATGCCTGATTCAATCAGGGTTTCCATCACTTCACCCGAGCATGGTGCACAGCAGGAATGAAGTAGAAGTTTGTCGTGACCTGCTGGGAGAGACAGTTTTTGACGTTCAAGTTTGTTTGACATGGTTATATAGGTTTAAATTTAAACCCTATATTTTAAAGATTGAGTTGATAATTAAACCTCTAATAAGCTGATATTTTCTAAGGTTAGGTTGAGATAAATTCACTTGAGCACCATTTGAGTGAACGGAATCGCATCCGTATACCAGTGATCTACTCATTAACTGCATGGATAAGTTAGCTCATCTATTCTAAATCGCTTTGAAATAGCGAATATGCTTTAACATGAGGGATTCTCATCTTAAGCTGAATTTATATCGTTTTACTCACTTTATTATTCACGTTTAAATACAGCCATTCAGAAATTTAGCTTTTTATAAAATTTTAGGTGGCAATCTCCATGAGTACAGCATTTGAGTGTTCAATTAAACGTATCCGTTTTGATGAAAACTATACGCCAGCAGAAAGTACACGTTTGACTACAAACTTTGCTAATTTGGCTCGTGGTGAAAGTCGTCAGGAAAATCTGCGCCGTACACTTGCGATGATCAACAACCGTTTTAATAGCTTGGCGACTGTCGATAATCCTAAAGGTGATCGCTATTCACTTGAGATCGACATCATTTCTGCAGAAATTGATATCGAAGGCAATGGACAAACTTTCCCATTTATTGAAACACTGAAAAGTGTGGTGATTGACCACCAAACAGGTGAACGTATTGAAGGTATGATTGGCAATAGCTTCTCATCTTATGTGCGTGATTATGACTTCAGTGTGGTATTGCCTCAGTTGGGTTGTGGCGTGGGTGAAAAACCTGAAGATTTTGGTAATCTACATGGCAAATTGTATAAACATCTGGTGAATTCAGCAGTATTTAAAGCAGAATTCAATAAAGAACCAGTAATTTGCTTAAGTGTTTCAACCTCTAAAACCTATTATCGTACATCCAATGTACATCCTATTTTAGGTGTGGAATACAAAAATGATGAATATTCACGTACCGATGAATATTTTGCCAAAATGGGCCTACGTGTACGCTATTTCAAACCAGAAGGTGGTAATGCGCCACTCGCATTCTATTTCGCTGGAGATTTACTTCGTGATTACACTGATTTTGAATTGATCAGTGCGATTGCAACTATGGAAAGCTTTCAAAAAATCTACCGTCCTGAAATTTACAATACTAACTCACCAGCAGGCGTGGAGTATAAACCAAGTCTAAGCTATGGCGACTACTCACTAACTCGTATTGTTTATGACCGTGTAGAACGTGCTGAGTTAGCAGTCAAACAAGGTAAATGGACAGAAGAAAATTTCATTAAGCCTTATCAAGACATTTTAAATAAATGGGCTGAAAATTTCGAAGTCGAAACAGCTGCTTAAAACATCCAATTGATATACAGATTCACGAATTTAGAGAAAGAAGATTAGACATGGCACTTACACCACCGAAATTATTACTCCCAACTTCAACTGCGGGTAGTTTACCGAAACCATCTTGGTTAGCTGAGCCTGAAAAACTATGGTCTGCATGGAAACTCGAAGGGGAAGAGCTTCTTGAGGCAAAACGTGATGCATTGAAATTATCATTACATGAGCAAGTCACTGCTGGTATTGATATCGTGAGTGATGGTGAACAAACCCGTCAGCACTTCGTCACTACATTTATTGAGCATCTTGAAGGTGTGGATTTCGAAAAGCGTGAAACCATGCGTATTCGTAATCGTTATGATGCAAGTGTACCTTCTGTTGTGGGCGAAGTTTCTCGTAAACAAGCGGTATTTGTTGAAGATGCGAAATTCTTGCGTAGCCAAACCAATCAGCCAATTAAATGGGCGTTGCCTGGTCCAATGACCATGATTGATACTTTATTTGATGGTCACTACAAGAGCCGTGAAAAATTGGCTTGGGAATTTGCCAAAATTTTAAACCAAGAAGCTTTAGAGCTTGAAGCAGCAGGCGTGGATATTATCCAATTCGATGAACCGGCGTTTAACGTATTCTTCGATGAAGTAAATGATTGGGGGGTACCAACCCTAGAGCGTGCACTTGAAGGTTTAAAATGTGAAACTGCGGTTCATATTTGCTACGGTTACGGTATTAAAGCCAATACCGATTGGAAACAAACTTTGGGTAATGAATGGCGTCAATACGAAGAGTCATTTCCTAAGCTACAACAATCTAAGCTCGATATTATTTCGCTTGAATGCCAAAACTCACGTGTGCCAATGGATTTGATTGAATTGATTCGTGGTAAGAAAGTCATGGTCGGTGCAATTGATGTGGCAACTAATCAAGTTGAAACCCCAGAAGAAGTCGCGAATACCCTGCGTAAAGCTTTGCAATTTGTGGACGCGGATAAACTTTATCCATCAACGAACTGTGGTATGACGCCGCTCTCTCGTCAAGTGGCACGTGGCAAGCTTGAGGCTTTAAGTGCTGGAGCTGCCATTGTCCGTAAAGAGCTAGAAGCTTAATCAAACGTAGTCTTGTATTAATCAGGGCAAATCGTCGCAAGATCATTTGTTCTGTCTAATGTACGACACGTCATATGTATATTTGAGATGAAAGAGATGATTGAAGCAACAGACTTTAGAAATGCAATGTCTTTACTTACAACTGCGGTAAATGTGATTACAACCACAGGCGAAGCAGGGATGCATGGCTTTACTGCATCTGCGGTATGTAGTGTCACAGATACTCCGCCAACACTATTAGTCTGTATGAATCAGTCCTCTCGTTCACATGCACATTTTGTTGAAAATAAAGTCTTAGCTGTAAACGTACTGAGTACTCAGCATGAACAGCTTTCGAATGCTTTTGCTTCAAGCAAGCTCAGCTCAGAAGATCGCTTCAGACTAGGTGATTGGATTGATTTAAAAACTGGGTCGCCGATTTTAGAAGATGCTTTAGTCAGTTTTGATTGCGAGATTGAGAATATTCAACAAGTCGGTACACATAGTATTTTTTTATGCCGTGTGACTGCAGTAAAGCAAAGTAATCAAGAAGAAAGTTTGGTGTACTTTAACCGTGCTTATCATCAAGTGGGTCAGTTGGAACACGCTTAACTCAACCCCTTAATCCCTTCATCTTTTTAAAAGTTAGTCTATTGTGGAACTTATAACCTTTTTAATCATCGGTGCATTTGCTGGTTTTGCGGCTGGGCTGTTTGGTGTAGGCGGTGGTACGATTATTGTGCCACTACTTTTTATTGTCTTTACCCAAATGGGTTATGATCCTGATGTCATTATGCATCTGGCACTAGGTACATCTTTAGCAACAATCGTTGTCACTTCGATTAGCTCATTAATGGCACACCATAAAAATGGTGCTGTGATATGGCCTGTATTTAAAAATCTAGCTCCACCCATGGCCATCGGCTGTTTTGCAGGTGCTGGAATTGCTGGTTTGTTATCGGGATTACATCTTCAAATCATGGTCGGCTTATTTTTGATTTGGGTGGCGTATACTATGTTTACAGGCTCGAACAAAGCAATTAATTCAACAATGACTCTTCCTTCATCAAGTCAGCAAGTTGCAGCAGGTAGTGTCATTGGGATTGCATCGGCACTCTTTGGAATTGGTGGTGGTAGTCTGACCGTTCCATATCTGAATCGTTATGGGGTGGTGATGCAAAAGTCTGTCGGTACATCTGCTGCTTGTGGATTACCAATAGCTCTAGCTGGTGCTATAGGGTTTATGGTTTTTGGTATGACTGCTGAGATCAATGTGCCGAATACCATCGGGTATGTTCATATTTATGCTTTCATTGGCATTAGTGTGATGAGTTTTATAACAGCAAAATTTGGTGCCAAAACTGCACATACCTTATCGCCAGCAATGTTAAAGAAATGTTTCGCTGTCTTGTTGGTTATCATAGGAAGTATCTTCCTTGTAAAAGGATTGATTTAATTTCACCCAAATGTCTTATCAGCCTAGATAGCTCACTTAATGTAGGCTAAAGCGAAGATTTTAATATGTCCCTAGAGGGATCATAATTTGAGTTTTTTCCCATATGATCGAACTAAAACATTTGAAAATGCTATTGGCTTTGAGAGAGCATGGCTCTTTAGTCGCTGCAGCGAGTGATCTCTGCATTACACCTTCAGCCGTATCTCATCAGTTACGTGAGCTTGATCAGTGGATGGGGGTTGAAGTCGTCAACCGCAAGACGAGACCAATTACTTTTTCTAATGTTGGCTTAAGACTGTTGCAGTTAGCGGATGAAATTTTACCGCAAGTTCAGATTGCTCAAAGCGATATCACGCGTATTATCCATGGGCAAACTGGCAGAATTACATTTTCTTCAGAATGCCATAGTTGTTTTGATTGGCTCATGCCGATATTAAATCAGTATCGAAACCAATATCCTGATGTTGATTTAGATTTCGCATCAGGGTTTGAAGCAAATCCTCATGAATTGCTACAAAATGGCGAATTTGATTTGTTGATTACTGCAGACCCAATTGCATTAAAGGGAGTTGAATATTTCCCAGTATTTAAATATGAATCAAGACTTGTTTTATCTACAACACATCCTTTGGTACGTGCAAAAAACATTACTGTTCAAGATTTAGCTGAAGAAACGCTGATTACATTTCCAGTAGACAAACATCGTTTAGATATCATGTCGAAGTTGTTCATTCCTGCAAATATTCTTCCAAAAAATATTCGAACCACAGATCTGACCCAGATGCTGATTCAGTTAGTCGCAAGTGGGCGTGGAATCGCAGCTTTACCAGATTGGGTGGTAAACGAATATGAAACCAAAGGGTGGGTCACTTCACGTCGCCTAGATTGCGTTGCACCAGAGGGGTTAAGGCGTACTTTATATGCAGGTTTTCGAACTGAAGATAAGGAAAAAGATTATTTCGATTCATTTATAAAAAAATTAGCTAAATTTTCAGAATCAAGAAAACTTTATTACATGTAAGAAAGTTTAATCATTCTGAATAAAGTGAAGATTGAACCTCGAATGAATCTTCATATTAATAATGAGCAAAGTTAAGATGAAAATTAGATAGTCGCTATTATTTGTATGAAGACGAATTTTTTGCTTTAGATTATACTTTTTTAACTAAGAGTGATGTCTGACATCGATACATTGGACTCATCATCTGTTTGTAGACAGTAAACGATTTGATCTCAGCCCATTGCCCACCATTTTGGTCATTTATCTAAGTGTTTTTTTTAATTATAAAACTCAATTCATTATAAATTTAAGATTATATCCATGATACAACTCATACCTTCATTTTCAGTCTCAGACTATCTCAGCTTATTTTCGATTATTTGTACGACGCTTATAGGTATCGTCGCTGTCTTTTACGGTCGAAAAACGTATTTTGTGAGTCTAAAAAGTTTTAATGAAAATAAAAATTTATATGAGGCTGCATCTTTTTACATTCGAGAATTTATCTCTGTAAGCCCGAATAAAACAATAGATCCTTTTTTGAAGAAAATTGCCAGTGATCAACTTAATGGCGGTGTCGAGATTCCTTCATTTTTAACCGATATACTTATACGCAAATATGCAGATTACTATTTTTACTTAGTGAAGTCCCTTCGCACTACATGGAAATTTTTTAAAGTTGAAAATGGAGAAATTCAATGTATTTATTCAGAACGGGAATTAGTCTTTAAAGGGTTAGCGTATGGTGCTCTATATACCGTCACCGGTTCCTTAGCTTTTTTTATATTTTCAAATTTTACTTGGTTTTTAGCTCGTTATACCTCAGACAGCGCATTAAACACAGGGATGACTTTAATCATTTTACTTGTATTTCTTTTGTTCGTAGCACTTGGAAGCTTAGTTATGATTTTTAAGTTAATCACTGTGCGTGATATCAATCAGAGTCTAAACCTACTTAAGCAATCAGAAAATAACCGCTCAAAACAAACAAAATAGAATCATGTGTTAGCTTTTTTCTTTGCACAAGAAAATTGCACGCAGGTTAATTTCGGTGCTTACCGCGTATTCTTTACTCCGACTGATTCAACAGGTTTACTTGAATTAAATTCTGTTCAATACAATCAGCTCTAAGAGAAATGTTATATATCAAGCGATAGTAATACTAAAATACAAAAAAGTATTACTTTGGCACAGCCTTTGCATCTATCTATTCAATCATAAAGTGATCTAGGGTTCCGATACATGAAGTTTCATGTAGGTCTGCGACCGAGAGTTCACGGCTTAAGTTGCAAGCTCAAGCTACACGGAGGGATAAAAGCCCGGGAGGTAAACCGTAGAAGATTGGGATGGATGCATATGAGCACAATAACTTATCACGAAGATCAAGTCCTTTGGACGGAACGTTTACCGGGTGGACACCACTGGTCAGCACGTATTCAGCGTGGCGCAGTATTACAACTCAAAGCCTTAGGTAAAAATGCCAATGTGGCACTGTACTGCATCAATAGCGAAGATAAGCTCGAACGCTACAACATGCCAGACAGCTTAAAAGGGCAACATACGGCATTTTTAAGTACAGGACATATCCTTGCATCTGACCTTGGTCGCGCGATGATCTCTATCGTCAAAGATGACCATGGCTGGAATGATGCATTTTGTGCACCAAGTACCGCACAACAAATTGAACAACAATTTGGTTCAAAAACCTTTCAAGATGTACGCAACGACATGTACCGTAACGGCAAAGATTCGTTATTGCTTGAAATGACCAAGTTTGGTTTATCTGCAACAGACCTCAGCAGTACTTTAAATTTGTTTTCTAAAGTTCAACCGGATGACCATGGCAATCTCAGCTATGTGGCATCTGACAATACGAATCAAGTGATTGAACTGCGCTTTGAAATGGATTGCTTGGTGTTTTTATCCTCTGCACCGCATGCTTTAGACACCAGCACCGAATATGCACCTGCCGATGTTCAATTGTCTTTATACAAAGCACTTCCTTTAAGCGACAGCGATGTATGTCGTGATTCATGCCCGCAAAATCAGCGTGCATTTCAAAACAATACTCGTTACTACGCACTCAGCGCTTAATTGGGAGAATACAACATGACTGCACTCGTAAAATTAGAAAAATCAGTTTTAAGCGAAGTATGTCCTGCTGGTGAAGCATGGATGTGCGAAGTCAAAAAAGGGCAATATTTCCGTATTGTGGATTTAGAAGGCAACCAAGCGGTGGATACGCTGTTTATCTCGGCTTCAAACCCTGAAGAGCGTTATAGCACAACTGATACCTTAGCGATTAATAAACAAATCTATTTAGAAAAAGGTACAGCTTTATACACCAACTTTGGCAACAAAATTGCCATCATTCATGATGATAACTGCGGTCGCCATGACACCTTAGGCGGTGCTTGTTCATGTGAAAGTAACACCGTTCGTTATGCACATGACAAATACCCAATGCACAGTTGCCGTAACAATTTCATGATTGCGCTGTCTCAGCATCCAATTGCCAAAAAACACGGCTTAAACGTGCGTCACATCGGTCCAAATATTAACTTTTTTATGAATGTGCCCGTGACCTCTGAGGGGCATCTAAAGTTTGATGATGGTATTTCTGCACCGGGTAAATATGTGGAAATTAAAGCGGAAATGGATTTAATCGTGCTGATCTCCAACTGCCCACAACTGAATAATCCTTGTAATGCCTATAACCCAACCAAAATTCAATTGATCATCCGTGAAGGCGAGGACGCATAACCATGACTAAAAAATATGGATTGAATAAAGTTCTAATCGCCAACCGTGGTGCAATTGCGTGTCGTGTCATTCGTACCCTTAAAAAATTAGGTATCCAATCAGTTGCGGTCTATTCAGAGGCTGATCGTGATTCATTGCATGTGACTTTGGCCGATGAGGCAGTGTATATCGGTGAAGCACCAGCCAGCCAAAGCTACTTAAACGTTGAAAAAATCTTAGAGGTTGCTAAACAAACCGGAGCACAAGCCATTCATCCGGGTTATGGCTTCTTGTCTGAAAATGCTGAATTCTGTGATATATGTGAATCACAAGGCATTGCTTTTATTGGTCCAAACTCCGCGCAAATGCGTGCCTTTGGTCTTAAACACACGGCACGTGAACTTGCGATTCAAGCCAATGTACCGTTACTTCCGGGTAGTCAGTTATTGGCGGATGAAGCTGAAGCACTGCTTGAGGCTGATCGTATTGGTTATCCTGTGATGCTGAAAAGTACCGCAGGTGGCGGTGGGATCGGCATGCGCTTGGTCTGGAACGAAGCAGAGCTGAAAGATGCCTATGCAACCGTGTCTTATTTAGCCCAAGCCAACTTTAAAGATGCAGGATTGTACTTAGAGAAATTTGTGCAAAATGCCCGTCATATCGAAGTGCAAATTTTTGGTGATGGTCAAGGTCAAGTGATTGCACTCGGTGAGCGTGATTGTTCGGTACAACGTCGTAACCAAAAAGTGATTGAGGAAACCCCGGCACCGCATATCAATGATGAACAACGTGCCTACATCCAAAATGTTGCCATTCAACTGATGCAGTCGGTAAATTACCGTTCTGCCGGTACGGTTGAATTTGTGATGGATACTGACACACAAGCATTCTATTTCTTAGAGGTAAACACTCGTCTACAAGTGGAACATGGCGTGACCGAGCAAATCTTTGGTGTGGACTTGGTGGAATGGATGGTGACATTGGCCAGCGGTGATTGGACTGCGCCAACTGAAAAACTCGAATCCAAAGGTCATTCGATTCAAGTGCGTTTGTACGCTGAAGACCCAATTAAAAACTTCCAACCAAGTGCCGGTTTACTGACACATGTTGAGTTCGATGCTAATGCCCGAAATGAAACATGGGTCGAAACAGGCTCGAATGTATCGTCATTCTATGACCCGATGATTGCTAAAATCATTGTCACTGCAGATGATCGAGCTTCTGCGATTCAAGCCATGACGGATACTTTGGCGAAAACTTCAGTTGCAGGGATTGAAACCAATCTTGAATATTTACAAAACATTATCGACTGTGATGTGTTTAAAGCAGGGACACAAACCACACGTTTCTTAAATACTTTTGAATGGAAAACCCAAAAGATTGAAGTGTTGCAAGCTGGCATTCAAACCGCCGTGCAAGATGTCACAGGGCGTTTGGGCTATTGGGATGTCGGTGTGCCACCCTCAGGTGCGATAGATCCATTATCACTGAATGTTGCAAACCAGTTGCTTGGTAATGCCTATAACACTGCAGGGCTTGAATGTACCCTACAAGGGCCAACCTTAAAATTCCATTGTGACAGCCAAATCGTACTTGCCGGCGGTGATATGCCGTCGACGTTGGATGGCGAAGCTGTACCGATGTGGCAAACCGTCAATGTGCGTAAAGGTCAGATTTTAAAATGTGGCAAAATCGCGACAGGTTGCCGTACTTATATCGGTATCAAAGGTGGTTTGAATGTACCTGAATATCTCGGCTCACAAGCAACCTTTACCTTAGGTCAGTTTGGCGGTCATGCAGGGCGTAACTTACTGATTGGCGATATGCTTCCAATTACGGCATTTAGCTCCGATGAAGTGAAAACGCTTGCACCTGAACAAGTACCGTCATTTAGTCATGAATGGGAAATTGCGGTGATGTACGGCCCACATGGTGCGCCAGATTTCTTTACTAAAAATGACATTGATACTTTCTTTGCCAATACCTTTGAGATTCACTTTAACTCAAGCCGTACTGGTATCCGTTTAATTGGTCCAAAACCCGAATGGGCACGTGAAGATGGTGGTGAAGCCGGTCTGCATCCATCCAATATTCATGACAATGCTTATGCCATTGGTGCCATCGACTTCACCGGTGATATGCCGATTATTCTCGGTCCAGATGGTCCAAGTCTCGGTGGTTTCGTTTGTCCTGCTGTGGTGATTAACTCAGAACTTTGGAAACTCGGTCAGCTTAAAGCCGGTGACAAAGTGAAATTTGTCCCTGTAAGCTATCACCAAGCCAAACTTTTAAATGAAAAATATCATGCGCAATTAGAAGCTTCAGATACAGAAGCGGTGGCATTTGATGAGTCGTTCTATCCTGAACTCGCAACTCTAAAAAATGCGGTTCTCGATACCTTAAAAGGTGAAAATGGTGCGCCTGATGTGGTGTATCGTCCTGCCGGCAACAACTACATGTTGGTGGAATATGGCGAGTTGGTGCTGGATCTAAACTTACGTTTCCGTATTCATGCTTTGATGCAATGGGTACAAAAGCAAAATATTCAGGGCATTATTGATCTGACACCGGGTATTCGTTCGCTACAAATTCACTTTGACTCATTAAAACTCGATCAACTTGATTTACTGCGTTTATTACAAGTGGCAGAAACTGAACTACCTGATGTGACTGAGATGCAAGTGCCATCGCGTACCGTATATCTGCCACTGGCGTGGGAAGATTCGCAAACGCAATTGGCAACGGAACGTTATATGCAAACCGTGCGTCCAGATGCACCATGGTGTCCAGACAATATCGAATTTATCCGTCGTATTAATGGCTTAAAAGATAAACAAGCTGTGAAAGATGTGGTGTATGACGCAAGTTATTTGGTGATGGGCTTGGGCGATGTTTATCTCGGTGCTCCTGTCGCAACACCACTTGATCCGCGTCAGCGTTTGGTGACGACCAAATATAACCCTGCACGTACATGGACCCCTGAAAATGCCGTGGGCATTGGTGGTGCTTATATGTGCGTGTATGGCATGGAAGGTCCGGGGGGCTATCAGTTTGTTGGTCGTACCACGCAAATGTGGTCACGCTACCGTAAAAATGCTGACTTTGAGCAAGGCAAACCGTGGTTACTGCGTTTCTTTGACCAAGTTAAATTCTATGAAGTGTCTGAAGAAGAACTTATGCAGATGCGTGAGGACTTTAAAGCTGGTCGCTTAAAACTGCGTATTGAAGAAGGCGTATTAAACTTAAAAGAGTACAACGACTTCTTAACTGAAAACCAAGAGTCCATTTCGGCATTTAAGTCTGTGCAACAAGCCAACTTTGATGCAGAACGTCGTCGTTGGCATGAGGCAGGACTTGCAGAATACGTGTCTGAAAGCCTTGATACTGTGGATGATAGTGAAGGCGTGGAAGTGCCTGAAGGGGGCTGTGCGGTGGAATCACATATGCCGGGTTCAATTTGGAAAATTGAATGTCAGTCAGGGGATATTGTGGAAGAAGGCGCTACGCTTGCCGTGATTGAAGCGATGAAGATTGAGATTCCAATTATTGCGCCTGAACGTATGAAGGTTGAAGCGATTAGCATTGAAAAAGGGCAAACTGTGAAAACAGGGCAGGTGTTGTTTATGTTGGCGCCTGTGGCTTGATGAGATTGAAATAATAAGACCGTCTGTAAGGGCGGTTTTTTAAATTGACAAATATAAGTAATTGAAATATTTTTATATTTTTCAAAAAATGAACTTTATTATATGACAAATAATAATGAGGATTGTATACGTTGGCATCCTTGTATAAAAAAGATTATCAACAGTTTCATGAGTTCAGGAAAATGGATATTTAGTTTATATCCTATTGAAACAATTAAGGCAGATATCACTGCTCGAGAAATGCTACATGATAGTATGCGAACAACTGCAAATTGTAGGTATAAAGCATCAGAAAGACTGAGATTCCAAAATACATTCTCTCTATTCACTGCTACATATTTATCACTTGGTCTTATATTAATACCACTCATTCAAAACACAGATATTCATCTGAACTTTTATCCTAAAGTTCTTAATTTGATGCAGGTTTTTCTCGCTGTTGCTGTACTGGTTTATTCTACAATTAATGCAACAGCAAGATATGATGCTAGATCGATAGCCCTAAACGACTGTGGTGACAAAGTCAAAGACATTATTAGAACTCTCAGGGGATTACCACAAACACAAACTAATTTTAGTGACATACAAGAAAAATATAATGATGCAGTTAAAGATTCAGAGAATCATATCCGACTAGATTATCTAAAAGTAATGTTGGAGCGACCAAAAGAGTTTAAAATAACAGGTCTAGTCAGATTATATTATATTTTCAAAGCATTAATGCTTTCTAGTTTTCCCTATTTAATTCCAACTACTATGATTATTATCGAAAGTATTTTTATTCTTGATATGGTTGGTGTCACCAATATTTTGCCTCAATATTTGGGTGGAGTTCCAATAAGAAAATGATTTCACATAAAGCCCGTTTTGAGAATTTAATAGCATTTACAGACATTTTCTTCCAAAATCACTGGAATGTAGAAAAATTGGGCTTACCTCCTAGTTGGTCATCTATACACAAAGACTTCCGAAAAATCCCGAATTACGATAAACAAGGGGTTTATGCTTTTGTCAAAGATGATGAAATTACTTATATAGGTGTCGGTACTTCTCGGGGTGGTGGTTTGTATCGTGGAAATGGATTAAGTGCTAGAGTTATGAAATATTGTCGTTGGATTGATAAATCTAAAAATATTTATGGGCCTATTGATGCAAGACTAAAAGAAGCAGGGGCAATTGTAACTATTGGTTTTGAACAAGATTATGCTTACCTTGCAAATGCTTTGGAAATCTATTTAATCTCACGACTGCAACCAAAATATAATTACATTAAAACAGGAATGTAAAATTTTAAAAGACCGAGAAACAGGTCTTTTAAAAGGTCTCTAAATTGGTCATTATTTGTCTGTTATTTGCATATCTAGGACATTTCCAATATGAACAATATTATTCATTCACGCTTTGTCACTATTTTTTCAGATATCTCTCAACAAAATAGAATTCGATGATGGGTAAAAAACTTGAAGACCTCATCAGGGAACGTAGTCCTGAAAGTCAAAAGCGAATTATAGAAAATGCAAAAATAATTTTGAACGATTGTCTTTCGGAAGATGTGCATTTAATAGAATTAGAAAAAAAGCTAAAGGGCAAAAACGATAAAGCTCACTTTAGACAAGCTACGAGCTCGCGTTCACAAAAACAGCGCTTAATAAGTTCGATAAACTCAATCCGCAAATTGCAGAACAATTTATTCGTAAGCTCGAAACCATTTTAGACAATCCCAAGATTCCGAAAAATAAGCTCAGTGGATCGGTCGATTTGTACAAAGTGTAATTGAAATCGGCAGGCGATTTCTTGGTATATCAAGTCATTGATTCAAAAATAGTGGTATTGGTTTTAGTTATAGACAGCCGTGATACGATTTATAAAAAAATAATTATTTCAAACTCTCTTTATGCTCTTGTCCCCAAACCGCCATTTGCACCATCAACTTTTCTAATCTCCGACCTGATGGCGTCAGATCATACATTGAGGTCGTTTTACCCGTGGTTTCATCAAGAGACTCAATTTTTTCAACAACATTGTTCAATTCAAGTTCTTTGAGCTCTTTAGAAATCATTCTGGGTGTAATGCCTTGCAGCAAACGTTCAATCTCATTAAAACGGCGTGGCTGTTTAATCATGGTTGCAACAATCGCAAGTTTCCACTTGCCATTAATGACGTTCATGGCATTTTTAAGCGCCACAATAAACATCAAATTACATTGGTCATCTTCGCTTAATGTTTCAGCATTCTCTTTCATAAAATCAGCCATCTATCCTCCCATCTCGTCATAAAATTTAATCAAATGAAATCCTAAATTCACTATACAACAGTATAGTGATCTCGTTTTTTAACTCGCCTATAAATTACATCATTGCAAAAATAATCCAAGGCTATTGAATGATTTTAGTTACTGGTGCTACTGGCCATTTAGGGCGAAGTGTAGTGCAACAATTAAAGCAACAGCTACAAAACAATGAATTTGCTGTATTGGCGAGAAACTTAGAAAAAGCCAAACCTTATGTCAACGAACATATTGAAGTCCGTGAAGGAGATTTCAATCAC
The DNA here is from genome assembly GCF_056779935.1 of Acinetobacter sp. ANC_7512. Taxonomy (NCBI): domain Bacteria; kingdom Pseudomonadati; phylum Pseudomonadota; class Gammaproteobacteria; order Moraxellales; family Moraxellaceae; genus Acinetobacter; species Acinetobacter sp. ANC_7512. Next base: position 229,574 of record NZ_JBWYIX010000001.1, read on the forward strand.
CCTGAAAGTTTGATCAAAGCCTTTCAGGGTGTCGACAAGCTACTTCTTATTTCAACGATGGAAATGAATCGCTTTGAACAACATAAGAATGTTATCGATGCTGCGCGTGAAGCAGGTGTTCGACATGTGTATTACACAGGTTTGTCCATTCAAAATATTGAAAATTCAGCGGTGAAGGATTTGATGATCAGTCATTTTCAAACTGAAGATTACCTCAAAGCAAGCGGACTGAAATATACACTCCTACGCAACACCATGTATGCAGAAGCGATTCCACAAATTATTGGTGAAAGGGTCATCGATACAGGCATCCAGCTCTCTGGAGGAGCGGGAAAAGTGCCTTATGTGCTAAGAGCAGAGTTAGGAGAAGCAATAGCAAATACCTTAATTCAAAATGATCATGAGAATAAGGTCTATGAGTTAGTCGGCAGCCAAGCTTATAGTTATCAAGATATCGCTGATGAGCTAAGTCAACTCAAAACAATACCAGTGGAATATCACGATCTCACTGAAGAAGCCTATCAACAGTTCTTAAAAAGAATCGGTTTGCCCGAATTTCTGATCTATCTCACACATGGCACAGTCGTAGATATTAAACATCGACAGTATGAAGTTCAAAGCCAAGATTTAGAACAACTTTTAGGTCGTCCAAGCCAACCACTCAAATCAATGTTGGCGAGTTTATACGCTTAAAGAATTAAAAATATTCACATTTAAACATTATAGGTAAATACATGAAATTATTAGAAGCTTTACAGTGGCGTTATGCAACCAAACAAATGACTGGTGAAAAACTACCGCAAGAATTAGTCGATCAAATTCTTGAAGCTGCGCGTTTAGCACCGACCTCAGCGGGCTTACAACCGTTCCATATTATCTCGATCAGCAACCAAGAACTTAAAGAGAAAATTTCACCAGTTGCATTGAATCAACCGCAAATTACCCAGTCATCGCATCTTTTGGTATTTACGGCTTGGGATACGATTCCAGACGAGCGTATTGATGAACGCTATAACGCAATGAATCGTGAGCGTCATTTACCTTTAGATACGACCATGGATGTGGTGCAAAACTTAAAGAACCTGTTCTCGACGTTTACTGAAGAGCAGCAATACCACCATACTGCAAAACAGGCTCATATTGGTTTTGGTATGGCAATTGCGGCAGCAGCTGAGTTAGGTGTAGATGCAACGCCAATGGAAGGTTTTGATAAAGATGGTCTGGATGAATTATTAGGTTTAAAAGAAAAAGGCTTAAAGTCTGTGGTGCTATTGGCACTAGGTCGCCGTAACCCAGAAAAAGATTGGTTAATTGGATTGAAGAAATTCCGTATTCCACGTGAGGAGTTCGTCACTGATATCCAGTAAAGTATTTCATTAGAACAAGAAGACAAAATAATAACCATTCGAGTTGACCGTCTATCTCCAGAAAGGCGGTCTTTTTGCATTTCTGAACATTGAACAAATCAAGTGCACAATTTTGATTCATGCACATTTTTGAATCTTTCCGACGACTTTTTTTCTAGCTCTCTTTTATATATCTCAAGAAAAGTTTTGGCACGTTTTCTGCATTTACTAAGTATTACCAATTCTTTTTTTTGTAATACCTAGAGGTGCTGCAGATGATGACAAATCAATCCAAACAATCGAAGCATCCCATCCTTCAATTCTTCATTGAACTGATGAGTGTCCGTGCGGGTTTACACCTACAACAATCTCAAAAACCTAAGGAGCTCAAACGTGCCTAAACAGAAGCTGGCGCGGATCAGCATCACTTTACCTGAAAATACATTGCAGGCTATGGATCAAAAAATTGTAGATCAACATTATGAAAGCCGATCTCAAGCCATTGTTGACATGATTAACCACCATTTGATCAATGACCTTGTTAGCCGCAATGAAGTCATGGTCGGTACTTTAACCTTATTGTATGACGTCAGTTTAAAGCCATTAAGAACACAACTTATTGATTTACAGCAACAGTTTTTGACTCAGGTGATTAGTTCACTACATATCCAATTAGATGATGACAAAGTCATGCAGGTGATGTTGATGCAAGGGGTCAGCAGTGACCTAAAAGCCATAAGTGAGCAATTTAAAGCATTAAAAGGGGTAATTAAGGGGCATTTAGAGCTGATGGATGCAGTCATGCCACCTATTCCTCAAAATTCGGAACACGTATAAGGAGCACCGTCGTGCAGACATTATGGACTATACAAGATTGGCAACAGGCTTATGTAAATCAAACTATTCAACTGAATGATTTGAAGCGTTATGTTGCTGAATTCTCCAATGATGATCACGCTTGGATTTCAATAGCCAGTGCCGAGCAAATACAGGCGCAGATTGATGCATTAGCCCATCAGGATATCGCTGATCTTCCGTTATATGGTGTGCCATTTGCTGTCAAAGACAATATTGATGTTGCTGGATTTTATACCACTGCGGCGTGTCCAGATGCTGCTTATTTAGCAATGCAAGATGCAACCGTAGTGGCTAAGCTTAAATCTGCTGGTGCAATCGTGGTGGGCAAGACCAATCTAGATCAATTTGCCACGGGATTGGTTGGCGTGCGTTCACCCTTTGGGGCTGTAAAAAACAGTTTCAATCCGGATTATATTAGCGGTGGATCAAGCTCTGGCTCAGCGGTTGCAGTAGCAAATGGGTGTGTACCATTCGCCCTCGGTACTGATACAGCAGGTTCTGGCAGAGTTCCCGCGGGTTTCAATAATATTGTCGGACTCAAACCAACCAAAGGCTGGTTTTCAGCCACGGGTTTAATCCCTGCATGTCGAAGTATTGATGTGATCTCAATCTTTGCAACTCAAGTGGATGATGCTTGGACGGTAGCGCAATTGATGCAAGGTTATGATGCGACCGATGCTTATTCAAGACAGCATCCGAGAACAGTCCCGACACAATTTTCGAAGGGCAAGATTGCAATCCCAGATCACTTAGAATTTTATGGTGATACTCAAAGTGAGCAAGCATTTCAAACAGCCATTGCTCGAATGAAATCGCTCGGATTTCAAGTTGAAGAGATTGATTTCACAGTATTTAATCAATTGGCTGCTGCATTGTATAACCGCTCATGGGTTGCGGAGCGTACGCATGCCGTCGAACACAAAGTTCGACGTGAGCAATGTCATCCGGTAATTAAGCAAATTATTGATCAAGCTGATCACTTCAATGCTGTGGATGTGATGCAAGATGAGTATCAGCGTGCAGAATGGGCTAGGCAGATCAATCTTCAATTAGAAAATTATGATGCGTTGATGGTGCCAACAGCTCCTACGATTTATTGCATTGCAGATGTTGAAGCAGATCCGATCCAAAAGAATTCGCATATGGGGGCTTATACGAATTTTGTTAATTTTGCTGATTTATCTGCATTGGCACTTCCGAATGTCATCCGTGATGATGGTTTGCCAAGTGGTATCACCTTAATTGCTGGCGCTTGGATGGATCAAGCTTTGGCACACTTCGGTCAGCAATGGCAAGCGACTTCAGGATTAAATTTAGCAACGTCAGAGAAAGGTTATCAAATTCATAAATCAATAGGATCTGAGCACACCGTTAAATTGGCAGTGGTGGGAGCACATCTCACAGGCATGCCGCTGAATTTTCAGTTAACGAGCAGACAAGCCAACTTGGTTAAAAAAACGCGTACTGCGCCGTATTACAAACTATTTGCTTTAAAAAATACTCAGCCACCTAAGCCGGGGCTACAACGAGATACATCAGGTCATTCTATTGAAGTGGAAGTGTGGGATGTACCAAGAGCATTGTTCGGTGACATTGTTGCTGAAGTCCCAGCACCACTTGGTATTGGCAATGTCCAACTCATTGATGGAACATGGGTGAAAGGCTTTATATGTGAAAAACATGCTTTAGCAGATGCACTTGATATCAGTCACTTTGGTGGATGGGGTGATTATATTCAAGCCTCAAATTTTACCAATACTAAATTTAAGTGCACGAGTATTGGTGAGGTGGTGCAATGAAAACGATGGTATGGGGAGTCATTGGAACTGCACTGTTATTCGTGGGTTGTGATAAAACCGCAAAAATTCCAGAACCAAGTCAACATGCTCAAGCCGAAATATCAATGCAACCGATTCGTATTGGTTACAGTGATTGGCCAGGATGGGTGGCATGGCAAGTTGCTATTGAGAAAGGGTGGTTTAAAGAAGCTGGATTAAACGTAGAGTTTAAATGGTTTGATTATTCAGCCTCTATGAATGCTTTTGCAGCAAACCAATTGGATGCGGTTTCTGTTTCTCATGGGGATAATTTGGTCATTGCCTCAGGTGGAACGCGGGGCATTATGATTTTAGCAACTGATTATTCATCAGGGAATGATGTCATTCTTGCAAAAGAGGGCATTCATAGTGTGGCAGATCTTAAGGGTAAAACGATTGCAGTCGAAAAAGGGCTGGTCGATCATAATTTATTGAATACCGCACTTTCAGATCAAAATATATCAGCCAATGAAATCAAACTGATTAATGCAGCAACCAACGAATTACCCCAAGTGTTTAGCAGCCCAGATGTGGATGCTATCGCTGTATGGCAACCTGTAGCAAATCAAGCTTTAAAAAGCGTAGCTGGGTCCAAAATCATCTATAGTTCTCAAGATAAACCAGGATTGATCTATGATACGTTGACGGTAAATATGACGCATTTATCTAGGCATCAAGCAGAGTGGAAAAAAGTGCTACAAGTATGGGATCGAACCGTCAAATTTATTCAAGACCCTGAGACGAGAAACGATGCTTTGATGATTATGTCTAAGCGTGTTGGTGTTGAACCTGAGCAATATGAACAATTTATTCAAGGCACACATTTTTTGGATCTTGAGGCAAATCAAAAGGTATTTAAACGCTCTTCAACTTTAGATTCTATTTATGGATCAACTTATCATGTCAATAAGTTTAATCTTGAAAATGGAGTTTATACGGTAAAACTAGATATTGATGGACTGATTTATCCAAAATTGGTTGAGTCATTTAAATAAAAAAAGCCCAGTGCAGAGGGGCTTGCACTGGGCACAAAGTTGGACTGAATGATTGGTCGGTAGAGCAACAGAGTTGCCTACCTTGTATGGATTAAGAATAGATAAAAATGAAAAAACTAGAAAACGGATTAAAATTATAAAATCAATCGTTTTATGCGATGAATGCATTAGCGTGTATGAAGTGTCTATAAATCAACAAAAAATCACATATTTTTCACGAATGAACAATTAACATCGAAGTTTAATGCGTATAAAAAAGGATCATGTGCGTTGTATACAACAGCTGATATTTCTAGAATCATTGAAATGGCATGGGAAGATCGGACACCCTTTGAAGCCATTCTGCTGGAATACGGATTAAACGAAAGTGCAGTTATTCGATTGATGCGACAACATTTAAAAAAAAGTAGTTTTGAAATGTGGCGTAAACGTGTTGCGGGGCGGAATACCAAGCATCTTCACAAGCGCTCACCAGATATTTTAAGAGCTTACTGTATTCGACAATATAAACCGAAGTAGGCCTATTGGGAGATAAAGCTTTGCGTATTTTAAAACAACGAAAATGGTGGATTCTCATTCTGCTCATTTCGATGGGTGGGATATATTTCATTTTCCGTTGGTGGCAAGGTCCTGTAGTCGAAACTTACCTAATCGAAGAAAAACCACTGATTCAAACAGTGGTTGCTTCAGGTCGTGCTGAAAATGTAGCACGTAGTGAAATTGGGAGTGAAATTTCGGGTGTGGTCATTGAGCGACGCGTGCAAGAAGGTCAACGAATAGCAGCAGGAGATGTACTGTTAATTATTCAATCTGATGATTTAAAAGCACAAGTCCGTGAAGCAGAAGTTGCGCTAGAGGAATTGCGGAAAATTCGCTATCCACAAGCGCAGGTTGAATTGAAAACGGCAGAATTCCAATTACAACAAGCCAGTCGCGAAGCAAGACGTCGTCAGCAAACGGAACCGGGAGTGCTTTCTGTCGAAGAAAAAGAACAAGCCTTAGAAGCTGAACGCTTAGCGAGAAATCAATTATCTGCGGCAAAACTGAAGGCGCAAAGCCTTGCTCCAGGTCAAGTGGAAGAAAAAACCTTAAGCGAAAGATTAAATGCGCTACGTGCCCAATTGGCAAAAAGTGAAATTCGGGCACAAGTATCGGGTACGATCTTGACGCGTGAAGTCGAAAAAGGGGATGCGATTCAACCTGGAAAGGTGCTCTTTACAGTCGCAGTTGATAGTCCAACGCAAATTAAAGTGGCGGTGGATGAGCAAAATTTACCTTATCTTAAATTAGGTCAAAAAGCGGAAGTGATTGCAGATGCTTATCCAGAGCAAGCATTTCCAGCTGAAGTTAACTTTATTGCACCTAATATTGATCCTCAACGTGGTACGGTTGAAGTCAAATTGGCGGTGAACTCTGTACCCAATTTTTTGAAGCAAGATATGACAGTCTCAGTGAATGTCGAAACAGCACGTCGAAATAAAACCAAAGTAATAGCCAATGACGCGCTTATTGACCCTTCAACCACGCAGGCTGAAGTTATGGTGATAAGACAGGGTAAGGTCCAACGTCAATCTGTAAAATTAGGGTTGCGTGGAACCACCATGACTGAAATTTTATCAGGGTTGGATCACAATGATCAGGTCGTTATAAAGCCTGATCAAGTAAAAGCGGATCAGCGTGTCAGAACTAAGCAGGTACAAGCACTTTGAAGATGAAGCGTTTATGGACCAATTGGCTCATCGCTGTTGGGTTTTTACGCGAGGGTCGCAGTCAAACACTGATGATTATTGGCGGTGTTGCTATTGGTGTTGCCGTTATTGTCTTTATTAGTGCATTAATTCAGGGGCTTCAGTCTAATTTGATTGAGCGTACGTTGGGCACTCAGGCACATATTAGTTTACATGCACCAGATGAGGTCAATCGCGTCGTTAAAGTGCCTGAGGGCGTAGCACACATCATCCATGAAGATCAAAGGGCTCAAAGACTCAAGTCGATCAATAACTGGCAAGAAGTTCTTGAAAATCTAGACAATATCAAGACGCTCAATGCCGTTTCTCCCATGGTTTCAGGACCTGCACTGGTAAAACGGGGGGAAGCGATTCAGTCAGTTGCGATTATGGGGATTGATTTACCACGTTATCAACGTATTGTACCTTTGCAAGAGTATCTAAAAACTGGTCAGCTTCGTTTAAAAGCAGATGATGTACTCATCGGAAGTGAGTTGGCCAAAGACCTTGGTGTGCGCGTAGGCAGTAAAATTCGCGTTGATAACGGTCAAGATATTAACGCCGTCATGAATGTAACGGGTATTTTTGAACTCGGGGTCAAAGAACTAGACTCACGCTATATGTATATCGATCTAAAACGGGCACAGTCTTTATTGGGTTTGCCGGGTGGGGTTACCATTATTGATCTTCGTATTTCTGATATTTTCTCCGCAGATCAGGTCGCAACTCAAATTCATCGTCTCACTGGATTAAAAGCTGAAAGTTGGATTGAAAGTAATGCGCAATTGATGAATGCGATTTCAGCGCAAAGTCTTTCAACCAATATGATAATTATATTTGTTGGAATATCTGTTGCATTTGCGATCGCCAGCGTACTCTCCATTACAGTGGTACAGCGTACACGTGAGATCGGAATCTTGCGTGCGACAGGTGCGAGCCGAGAACAGATTTTGATAATCTTTCTCATTCAAGGTGCGATTTTCGGCTTACTTGGTTCTATTGTTGGAATCCTGACCAGTTATGTATTGGTTTGGTCATTTAATGAATTTGGCCCAGGGTTATTCTACATTCCAATTTCACCTTATTTGATTGGATCCGCTTTATTACTTGCAACATTGAGCGGTTTAATTGCAGCGGCGATTCCTGCCCGTCGTGCAGCGCGTTTAGATCCTGTGGAGGCAATCCGTCATGTCTAATCATGATGAAGTACTGCGTTTAGAGGCTTTGAAAAAGTCTTATAATATTGGACAACCCAATGAAATTGAAGTGCTGCATGGGATTGAATTTGCGATACATCGTCAAGATTTTGCTGCATTAATTGGACCTTCTGGTTCAGGTAAAAGTACGTTATTAAATATTTTAGGGTTACTGGATCAACCCACCAGTGGTGAAATTTATTTACTTGGTCAACCAACCAGTCAAATGGAAGATCAACAAAGAACGGAATTGCGTGGGAAGAGCATAGGATTTGTCTTTCAGTTTCATCATTTGATTCAAGCGTTCACCGTTATTGAGAATGTTTTGATGCCTCTAATGTTGGCGCATGGCAAACCCAATCAGCAAGCTTTAGATCGGGCACATGATTTGTTAAAAGCGGTAGGATTGAGTCAATTTGCACAACGAAAAGCCAGTCAACTTTCTGGTGGGCAACAACAACGTGTCGCAATCGCCAGAGCTTTAATCACTCAGCCTGCTTTACTCCTTGCTGATGAACCTACAGGTAATTTGGACAGTCAAACAGCGAGCGAAGTCTTTGAGCTGTTTCGTGAAGTAAATGAGCAACAAAATTGTGCTGTATTGTTAGTGACCCATGATCCACGATTATCCGCTACATGTGATCGAACCATTCAATTGGTAGATGGGAGAATTGAGCGTGATGAAATGAAGTCGTGATTAATCCAAGGCTGCATTTAAATGGTGTGGTCAAAAGGATTGATGTTGCATGCTTTATCCTGACCGTTTGTGTGATCAGGATATAGCGCCTTATTTAGAATGACTGACCTTGGTCATTCTAGGAATTTTAGGTAAGTCTGCGAGAGCTGGATCAAGTTCATCTTCTTCAGCATGTACCAAAGCATCTACGCGTTGTCTTAAAGATTTAAATTTTTCAGTGAGCATCAATTCATGCTGACGTGGTCTTGGTAGATCAACCTCAATGATTTCCTTAATTTCGCCAGGATTGGCCTTCAATGCCACAATCCGATCGGCCAATAAAATCGCCTCGTCCATATCGTGTGTCACAAAAATAATCGTGATATCGATATTGGCCCAAAGATCGATCAGATGCTTTTGCATTTTTTGACGCGTATGAGGATCTAAAGCCCCAAAGGGTTCATCCATTAAGAGAATTTTTGGCTGATTCACGAGCGCGCGAGCGATGGCAACGCGTTGTTTCATCCCTCCTGAAAGTTCATGAGGGTATTGCTGCTCAAATTTTTCAAGTCCGATAATGTTGATCCATTCGCGGGCTTGCGCCTCAGCTGTAGCATTGCTGGCACCTCGCATGAGTGGACCAAACATGACATTTTCTTTTACCGTTTTCCATGGAAACAGTGTGTAGCCTTGGAAAACCATGCCACGCTCTGGACTCGGTCCTGTGATGGTTTCACCGTCTACCAGTAATTCACCACTGGTATATGGATCAAGACCTGCCACAATACGGCTAAAGGTAGACTTACCGCATCCTGAAGGACCAATAACACAGATAAATTCACGTTTATGAATTTTTAAATCTAAAGCATTTAAAATGGTGCGCTCAGTTTTTCCGTGGCTAAATTTCTGGGTGAGATTTTTTGCTTCTAAAATGACGGGACGAGCGTAAATTTTGTCAAAGTAAGCGCGGGCATCAAAATCTGAGGGTTGAAGTGCTGAAGACATTAGCGAACTCCCGTTTTCCATTTAAATAATTGCTGTCCAAGTTTCATTAAAATCACGTCGCAAATCAGACCAATCAAACCGATAATCAAAATTGCGGCAAAAACATTGTCAAAGTTTTGATAGCGAGCTTGTTGAGTGATGAACCACGTGATACCGGATGTACTTCCTATGAGTTCTGCAACGATTAAATAGGTCCAAGCCCAACCTAAAAGTACACGAAGGTTTCGATAAATTTCTGGGAGTGCAGCAGGGATGACCACATAAAATAAACTTTTGATTTTATTAGTTCCTAAGGTGAATCCAGCTTCAATAAGACTGCGGTCGACCAGACGGGTGGTATTGGCAATAATTAGAATTTGTTGGAACAAGGTACCAATCACAATAATGGCAATTTTAGGTGCGTCATTAATGCCCAAAATCGCAACAGCAAGAGCGCCAAAGGCTGGTGCAGGCAGATAGCGAAAGAACTCTACAAAAGGTTCAGTTAACTGAGAAATTTTATGAGAAAAACCGCAAAGAATACCCAAAGGAATCCCGATCAAAGAAGAAATAAAAAATGCGGTAAACACCAGTTTAATGCTGTGCCATAAACTTTCATGAAACCATGGTGCATTTGCTTGAGCGGGTGGCGTTGTAAATGCGGTCACTAAGGCTGTAGCGACTTCATCTGGTGCGGGTAGGTAAATGGGATTGACCAAAATTCCCCGAGGTGGTGGCAGTCCTTGATCGACTGCCAATTGCGCTTCAGCATAATAAACTTCTCTACTGACACGGCTATCGAGTTGTAAAAATGTTGTGCTACCAGAATCTGTGATTTGAACTTGGGGATGCCAAATAAAAGGCAAATAACTCACTGCACACCAGATTAAAATTGGAATTAAAAACGATCCAAAACCAAGCAAAAATTTATGCTTTTGACTCAATTCTCGTGCAACATAGCTCATCGTTGCCACCTCAGTAATACAAAAAATAAAATTCGTATGATTAGGTTGCAAAATCGATGCCATTTTCGAAGCGTGCTTTAAAAGCGCTAAATTTTTAAGTTTTCATTCATTTTTCTTATGTACATTCTTTCAATATCAAGGTTTCGATCATCAAAATATGATGGAGAATTACAACTCTTCACTTGATGGTGATCACTATCACGTTTTAAATGCAGATAGAAAAGATGAGAGCCTGCTTAAATGAGATCGGCTAAATTTGTGACATTCTTAGCATGTGTGTTCATGTTCCAAAGCCTTTGGAATGTGGCGGCGGCTTTTTGTGTTCATGAAAGCGACTTAACATCGACACAAAGTTTTCACTTTGGTCATCATCAACCTGTACTTTGCCAAGCTGATCTTTCAAATAAAAGTCCGAAGTCCCAAATTGAAAAAGGCTTCGTGCTTGGTGATGATCAAAGCGTGACGCTAGAAGAAAAAGCGCAAATCGATGTTTTGGATCATCAAGATCATCTGCCGTCAATGTCTCAGTTTATTCTTGCTGTAAACGAGAATTTGCCTTCGTCACAACACATCGAAAAGATTTACCAAAATCACTTTCTTTGGATTAATGCCTATCAATCGCCTCATTTAGGTAAAATCCCTCCGCCTCCTGAATTAACCCCGCTATTGGTGGGGTAGCCTAAAAATTTCCCACCACTTATTTTTAAATTAGTGGGAAATTCACATGTCTTTTAAATTAAAACATTCCATTCGATTATGGCTGGTTTTAGGTTCGCTTAGTTTGGGTGCAAATGCTCAAGCAATGACAGTCAATTCGCTTGAACAAGCACTGGTTCAAGTGTCTCAATATCAACAATCAGAACAGATTTGGCAGCAACGACAAGAAATGTCAGAACTTGCAGTCAAGCAAAGTGGACTTTGGCAAAACCCGACTATCAATCTCTCTCGAGATGGCTTTGGCTCGAATCAAGATCAAGAGTTAAGTCTAGGTATTAGTCAGTCGATCGACATTTTTGGTCAAAGACGGATTCAAAAAAATATAGCGCGTTTGGCTGGGCAACAAAATGAATTGCGAGAAAAGTTGTGGGAAGCACAAAGCCAATTAATCGTGAAGTATGCTTGGTCACAGTTTTTAATTTCGCAATCTGAAGCGCAAATTCAAAAGTCTCAACTGCAAGTCAGTCGTGAAACTTTAGACAGCGCTAAAAAACGATATCAGGCAGGAAGCATAGCCTTAGTTGAGTATGAACGAGCGCAGATTGAAGCGGCAGAAAATGAACGCAATTATCAGCAAGCCATTTTAAATAAGGAAATTGCAAAACGTAATCTTTCTAATCTCTGGGGAGAAACTGAAGCAGAGGTGAAGGTTGATTCAAATCGGATTTATTGGCCTGACCAAGTTGAACAGAATGTTCAAAATTATATTTCTGCAGGTTATTTAGAAAAGCTTTATGCACTCAATGTTGTTCAGGCTAATCAACGAATTGAGCAACTTAAAGTAAAAGCAAAACCAAATCCAAATTTGAATGTAGGGATGACGCGAACAAAAGCGCCCAATGAGACAAACGATACTAGTTTATCTGTGGGTGTCGATATTCCGTTCAATATTTTTAATCGTCAGCAATACCAAATTCCGCTTGCCCAACGTCAGCAATCTCTACTTGAGCGTCAACAACAAAGAGAACTCAAACAACAAATTTTAGAGATTGCAAACTCATTTCATCAGGTGCGTGGCTTAAAACTACAGTATGACGCTGTACTGAGACAAAAAGGCTTGTCTGAAAAAGTACAGACGCGCTCTTTGCTCGGTTTTAAAAATGGAAAACTTTCAATCACTGAGGTGCAACAAGCAACGACACAATTACAAAATATTCGGCTCAGTCAAATTCAGCTCTTAAGAGAGGCATGGCAAACCGCACTTGCTGCTGAGGCATTAAGTATTGGTACCAGTTATGAACAAATTAGTCGTTCGGATGCCTATACCCAATTACTCAAAGAGGCTGTGTCACAGTCAGAAAATTTCATCAATATAGGGGCAGAATAAAATGAGATCTATACAACAAGGAAAAATAAACCAAGCATTCCTCATCGCCCTGATTATTGGGGTGACGGTAGTTATCGGGATTTGGATTTTTTTCAAAGATAATAAGAAAACAGCAATTGTTGAGAGTGAAGAGCAAGCTGAAACGTCGAATGGCGCAGAAGCTGATCATGCAGAAGAAGGTGAGATTGAACTGACATCTAAACAGCTAGTCGAACATAGTATAAAAATAGAATCAGCTCAATTAGGTGCAATTCCGCGATACACAAACTTGCCTGCAAAATTGATGGTAAATACAGATCAACAAGCGCATATTTCCCCTAATTTTGCTGGTCATGTTGAACAAGTGAATGTAGCACTGGGACAAGAAGTAGGTAAAGGTCAAATACTTGCAGTATTAAGTGTCCCAGAGCTCATTGACCAACAAGCAAATTTAAGAATGGAACAATCCAATTTAGATTTGGCACGCCAAGATTTGCAACGTGAACAACGGATGTGGTCGCAGGGGATCTCTGCAAAACAGGATTTGCAACGTGCTGAAAATGCATATCGTCAAGCACAAATCACAGTGCAAAGTGCCAATGCACGTTTACAAGCTTTGGGAGCTTCAGCAGGTTCGAATGGTCGTTTTACCATTCGTTCGCCTATCTCGGGCGTGATCAGCCAAAAAGACATCGTGGTGGGTGAAAATGTGCAACTTGCAGATCAGATTTTCATCATCGAACAATTAAAAGATTTATGGCTGGAATTTGTGTTACCTGCAGATGCGAGTAATCAAATTGGTGCACAACAAAATATTCAATTCAAATCTTTACAATCAGGTCAGACGTATACAGCAGTTGTGCAATCGTTAACGTCGCAAGCAGATGCGCAGACTGGTCGCTTGATTGTTCGCGCTAAAGTTCAAGGAAAGGCAAGTGAGTTAAGACCAAATTTGATGGTAAATGTTGAACTTCAAAGTCCCGATGCATCCAATGTATTACGCGTTGCAAAAAATGCAGTGCAACAAATCGAAGGTAAATCAGCAATATTTATTGTTACAGAACAAAAAAATGGAAAACTCCACTTTAAAGCACAACCCATTGAAGTAGGTGAAATGTCTTCAGATGGTCAATGGGCAGAAATTAAGTCTGGTCTTCAAGCGGGGCAAAAATATGTCAATCAAGGCAGCTTCTTACTGAAATCGGAGTTAGAAAAAGGAGAAGCTGACCATGGGCACTAATCATGACATGCCGGAGGCTGAAGGGCTATTTGAGCGAATTATTCAGTTTTCAATTCAACATGCGATTTGGATCATGCTGTTTGCCTGTGCTTGGATTGCTGTTGGAGTTTATAGTTATCAAAAATTGCCAATTGATGCAGTTCCAGACATTACCAATACACAGGTTCAAATTAATACCCAAGCTAATGGATTTACTGCGCTCGAAGTTGAGCAACGCATTACGTATCCAATTGAAAATGCCATGGCGGGGATACCAGATCTTGAATTAACACGTTCGATCTCTAGGTATGGTTTATCTCAGGTCACTATTGTCTTCAAAGATGGCACAGATATTTACTGGGCACGTCAACAAATCAATCAGCGTGTGCAAGAGGTTCAATCCGAATTACCTGATGATATCGCACCTACCATGTCTCCAGTATCTACGGGGCTGGGTGAAATTTATCAATGGGTACTAAAAGCTGAGCCAAAGGCTAAAAAACCTGATGGTTCTTCATACACAGCAATGGATTTACGCGAAATTCAAGATTGGATCGTGCGTCCACAATTGCAACGCGTAAAAGGCGTTGCTGAGGTGAATAGTATTGGAGGATTCAATAAAACATATGTTGTTTCGCCAGACTTGAATCGTATGCAACAACTACAAGTCAGTTTGACGCAACTTCAACAAGTTCTTACTGAGAACAATGAAAATCGTGGAGCAGGATTTATTGAAGATGGAGGTCAACAACTGACAGTACGAGTTCCTGGAACACTGAATACGATACAGGATATTGAAAATACAACGGTGGTTACCTTAAATGGAAATCCTGTCCGTGTTTCAGATATTGCTTCAGTGTCGATTGGACATGATCTTAGAACAGGCGGAGCGACCTATAACGGAGAAGAAACCGTACTCGGCATCGCCATGATGATGATGGGTGAAAACAGCCGTAGTGTTGCACAAGCTGTTGATCAAAAAATTCAAGAAATTCAAACCACACTGCCCGAAGGCGTAAAAATTGAAACTGTTTACGATCGTACCACCTTAGTCGAGAAAGCCATTAAGACAGTTCAAAAGAACTTAGTCGAAGGGGCGATTTTGGTGATTGTGATTTTATTCATTTTCTTGGGAAATATTCGAGCAGCTTTAATTACAGCATGCGTGATTCCACTTTCGATGTTATTTACATTATCAGGTATGGCACAGCAAAAGATTAGTGCCAACCTTATGAGTTTAGGTGCGCTAGATTTCGGAATTATTGTAGATGGGGCAGTGGTAATTGTCGAAAACTGTATTCGCCGATTAGCTCATGCCCAAGAACAGTTAAGACGACCTTTAACACGTTCAGAGAGATTTAAAGAAGTATTCCTTGCCGCTCGTCAAGCGCGCCGTCCTTTAATTTTTGGTCAAACGATTATTTTAGTGGTGTACTTGCCCATATTTGCTTTAAGTGGTGTTGAAGCAAAAATGTTTCACCCTATGGCACTCACCGTAGTATTAGCTCTTATTGCTGCGATCATTTTATCCATTACTTTTGTTCCTGCTGCAGTGGCTTTATTTGTAACAGGTGAAGTCAAAGAAACTGAAAGTAGATGGATGTTATGGTTAAAGAAAAAATATCTAAAAGCATTAGATATGACTTATTTATATCGAACGGTCATGTTAACGCTCGCAGTTAGTATTTTGGTTTTAACAGGGTTGTTGGCGACACGTCTAGGAAGTGAATTCGCACCGCAATTAAGCGAAGGTGATTTTGCTATTCAACAAATGCGTTCACCCAGTACCAGCTTAGAAGAATCATTAAGAATGCAGGAAATGACTGAGAAACTTTTGCTTCAAAATTTTCCAGAAATTAAAAATGTTTTCGCACGAACGGGTACTGCTGAAGTGGCGACAGATGTGATGCCACCCAATATCTCAGATGGATTCATTATGTTGAAACCTCGTCAAGAGTGGCCGAATCCCAAAGAAAGCTTAGATGATTTAAGGTCACGTATTGAAACTTTTTTGGAGACTTTGCCTGGCAACAATAGTGAATTTTCTCAACCCATTGAATTGCGTTTTAATGAGCTCATTTCTGGAGTCCGCAGTGACATAGGTATAAAAATTTTTGGCGATGATATGCAGGTGTTAAACGATGAAGCTGCCAAAATTGCCAAGATTGTGCAAAAAATCAGTGGCAGTACCGCAGTCAAAGTAGAACAGACTTCAGGTTTACCCTTATTAAATATAGACGTAAATCGTTCTTTAGCAGCGCAATATGGTCTTTCGGTTCGTGAGATACAAAATTTAGTCGCTTCAAGTATCGGTGGTCAACAAGTCGGTGAAATTCTACAAGGCGACCGCCGTTTTGATTTTGTTATTCGACTTACTGATCAAGATCGGACAGTCATGGGGATTGCACAATTACCCATACAACTCCCCAATGGTGGGACAGTAAGACTGGCAGATGTGGCTACAGTTTCAAATATTGATGGTATGAATCAGGTGAGTCGTGAAAATGGCAAGCGTAGGATTATTGTGACGGCAAATGTTGAAGGGCGAGATCTGGGTTCATTTGTCCAAGAGTTGCAATCTAGCCTCACGACATATGCATTACCGAGTGGCTATTGGATTGAGTATGGTGGACAGTTTGAGAATTTGGCATCTGCCAAAGCTAGAATGACTATCGTGATTCCATTGGCTTTGATTACGATTTTTATCCTGCTGATGGCTGTATTCAAAAATATAAGAGAAAGTTTATTGGTATTCACGGGCGTACCCTTTGCTCTCACGGGGGGAGTCTTATTTTTATGGTTACGTGATATTCCCATCTCAATGTCTGCGGGTATTGGTTTTATCGCTTTATCAGGTGTCGCTGTTCTGAATGGACTGGTTATGTTGACCTTTATTAAGGAGCTAAGAAGTGAATACAGTTTAAAAGATGCCATTTGGCAAGGTGCAATGTTGCGATTACGTCCTGTGCTGATGACTGCTTTTGTGGCGTCTTTAGGATTTGTTCCAATGGCGCTTGCTACGGGTACGGGTGCTGAAGTACAGCGACCGCTTGCGACAGTGGTTATCGGTGGAATTATTTCATCCACCATACTGACGCTACTACTTTTACCTGTATTGTATAGGTGGATGAATCAAGCAAAAGCAGAACAATAAATTAAACAATAACATTATGTATATGAATCAGAAGCCTCACTTTATTTTAAGTGAGGCTTCTGATGAGGAGTATAAAATGGGTAGTTCGCATAATCATGATCACAGTCATGTGGAAGTCAGTAAAGACAACGCAAAGAAACTAACTTTTGCTTTAGCCTTAACCACGACATTTTTAATTATTGAAGTTGTTGCTGCATTTATTACTCAAAGTTTAGCTTTGCTGTCAGATGCTGCACATATGTTTACTGATGCTGCTGCTCTAGCCATCGCGTTGGTTGCAATTAAGATTGGTCAAAAGCCTGCAGACAATAAGCGAACTTTTGGTTACCAGCGATTTGAAATTTTGGCAGCTCTATTTAATGCGGTGATGTTATTTATCGTTGCAATTTATATTTTGATAGAAGCGATTCATCGATTAAGTAATCCTCCTGAAATTCAGAGTGTTGGAATGATGATAGTCGCCGTCATTGGCTTAATCATTAATTTAATTTCGATGAAGATTCTTTTTTCGAGTAGTAAAGATAGCCTCAATGTCAAAGGTGCATATCTAGAAGTATTAAGTGATGCACTTGGTTCTGTAGGTGTGATCATCGGTGCTGTGATTATTTATTTTACAGGCTGGGTACTTATTGACACGATTATCGCAGTCCTGATCGGATTTTGGGTCTTACCACGTGCTTGGATTCTCGCCAAGCAAAGTGTAAATATCCTACTTGAAGGTGTGCCTGATGAGATTGATATTGAAAAGCTCCGTACAGATTTATTATCGCTTGAAGGAGTTAAGGACATTCACCAACTCAAAGTTTGGGCGATCACATCCAAAAAAGTCATGCTCACAGTTCATTTGGTTGCACCGAATGTCGATCCTAAACGTTTACATCAACAGGCTTTTGAAATGTTAAGTCATGATCACCATATTACTGAAATGACCTTGCAGATAGAAGATGATGCATATCACCATGAACTAGAACATCAGCATTAAAAAAAGCCCCGAAAAGCGCTTTTTTACATATAGAGAATTTAAATTGATCTACACAGATTCAAGTGTTGCGGTTTGGGTTGAAGTGTGCAGCCCATTCGTTGATGACTTACGGTATTGAGCACCACGATGATCATCTGGAAGTAATGGTCCATGACCAAACAACTTTTCTCTCAGTGTCCCCTTGGTATATTCTGTAGGGTAAACACCGCGACGTTGTAACTCAGGAACGACGTATTCGACCACGTCTTCAAAAGATTGATGTGCCAAAATATAAGCCAAATTGAATCCATCAATGCCAGTTTCATCCACCCATTCTTGAAGACGATCGGCTACTGTGCTTGGTGAGCCGACAATCACGGGGCCGTTTCCACCTACACTGGTCCATTTTGCAATTTCTTCAATGGTCCAAACTTTATCTGGATCTGCTTCTACGTAAGATTGCAACATAGACTGAATGGCATTGGTATGAATATATTCAACCTGGTCTGTAGCTTTGAATTGTGAAAAATCTACACCAGACCACCCTGAAGCGAGTGTTAATCCACCATCATAACTTCCGTAAGATTGATACTCTGCAAATTTAGCCTGTGCTTTTTCATCAGTTTCATCGACCACAATCGCAAGCATTGTATAAATTAAAACTGCGTTTGGATCTTTACCTTCCTCAATAAGATTCTGACGAATTCCTTGTGCTAACTTTTTTACAGCAACTTTCGTTGGTGCAGATATAAATACGCACTCTGCATTTTGACTGGCAAATTTCTGTCCACGCTTTGATGCACCAGCTTGGTATAATACAGGTGTGCGTTGCGGAGAAGGTTCACAGATATGAATACCTGGCACGCTAAAATATTTACCTTCATGTTGGATTGGATGAACTTTGGTGTGATCCGCAAAAATACCAGCGGCTTTGTCGCGTCGTACCGCATCATTTTCCCAAGAACCTTCCCAAAGTTTATATAAAACTTCCAGATACTCGTCTGCAATATCATAACGATTGTCGTGACTCACTTGGGTTTTTAAACCTAAGTTTTTAGATCCGCTTTCTAAATATGAAGTCACAATATTCCAACCCGCGCGACCTTTGGTGAGATGATCCAATGTGCTCATACGTCGTGCGAAGGGATAAGGATGTTCGAATGAAATAGAGGTGGTTACACCAAAGCCTAAATGTTGGGTGACTGCTGCCATTGCTGGAACAATCTGAATTGGATCATTCACAGGAACTTGAACAGCACCATTTAAAGCATGTTGAGCCGATTGATGATACACATCATAAATACCCAAAACATCTGCAAGAAAAATACCGTCAAAAATACCTTTTTCTAATATTTTTGCTAAATCAGTCCAATATTCCAAATCTTTATATTCTGTAGAGCGATCGAGCGGATGACGCCATAAGCCTGGGGACTGATGTGCAATGCAATTCATTTCAAAAGCATTAAATCGTATATGTTTATTCATAATGAAAATATAAAATAATTAAATGTTTATATTCTGATTATATGAAATATCATACTTATTATTTAATGAGAAAAACTGCAATATACATAATAAAAAAATAAATGATTTGATTATATTTGAAATCAGATTAGTAAATAAAATAATCGTATAAAAAATTAAAATAATTAGTGCTAATTTAATTTTATTCAATTTTTTTGAAGAGAATAAAATGACCGCACAAATAGATATAAAATTGCATGAAGCTGAAATTTCAAAAGAATTCTACCAAATTCATCAGCCAGCGCATGTGATTAAGACAGATCAAGAAGCGATTCAAATCGCACAACAGCTCGCTGAAGATTTTGCAAAGGAAGCCTCCATTCGTGATCATGAACGCCGTTTACCTTTGAGTGAAATTAACAAGTACTCTCAATCAGGGCTTTGGGCAATTAACATTCCAAAGCAATATGGCGGTGCAGGAGCGAGCTACAAGACTCTCGCTGAAGTTGTTAAAACCATTTCTAGCGCTGATCCATCACTAGGTCAAATCGCACAAAATCATTGGGTGTTTCTAGAGCATATCCGTTTAGATGCCACCGAAGAACAAAAACAATTCTTTTTTAAAGCAGTACTGGGTGGAGAGCGTTTGGGGAATGCTTTCTCAGAAAAAGGGTCTAAGACGGTTGCCGATCTCACCACAAAAATAAAATTTGATGCTTCTGGCAATGGGATTGTGAATGGACAAAAATTCTTTGCAACTGGAGCTTTATTGGCACACCGCATTCCAGTTGTTGCGATTGATGCTGAAGGAAAACCATTTGCTGCAATCGTGCCACAAGGGACAGAAGGTGTAAAAATTACCAATGATTGGAGTGGGTTTGGTCAGCGTACAACGGTCAGTGGATCAGTCGAATTAAACAACGTTAAAGTAGATGCAAAATATATCGTTCCAATTTATCAAGCTTTTGTAAGACCGACAGCAGCTGGAGCAATTTCTCAATTTATTCAAGCTGCTGTAGATGCTGGGATTGCACGTGGTGCGATTCAAGAAACGATTCATTATGTGCGTAACTTTGCACGTCCATGGATTGATTCAGGTTTAGATAAAGCAAGTTCAGATCCATATACCATTGCCAATATTGGTGAATTGAAAATTAAGCTGCGTGCTGCTGAAGCCGTTCTAGATTTGGCAGGATTAGCGATTGATTTAGCACTTGCTGAACCGACCGAAGATCATATTAATGAAGCAACATTGCTCGTGGCTGAAGCAAAAGTCTTAACGACTGACATTGCGATTTTAGCAGCGAATAAATTATTTGAGCTTTCTGGCACGCGTTCGACCTTATCAGAATTAAATTTAGATCGTTATTGGCGCAATGCCAGAACACACACTTTGCATGATCCCGTGCGTTGGAAATACAACATTGTAGGAAATTATTTTCTAAATGATGTCCCACCACCACGTCATCCATGGAGCTAAGGAGAAATTTATTATGACTATATTAAATCAGAATGAAGAACTTTCACTTGGTGCCAACTATGAAGAGGTTGCAGCAAAGTTTCGACCGATTTTTAAGCGGATTGCAGAAGGGGCCGTTCAACGAGAAACCGATCGTGATTTGCCTCATGAACAAATTAAATGGTTAAACGATGTAGGTTTTGGTGCATTACGTGTACCAATAAAATATGGCGGTGCAGGTTTTACCCAACAGCAACTTTTCCAAATCTTAATCGAGTTGGCGACAGCGGATTCAAATATTGTGCAAGCTTTACGTGGACATTTTGCATTTGTCGAAGACCGTTTAGTGGCGCATAAAGATCAATCACAAGCGTTTTGGTTTAAGCGATTTGTAAATGGTGAAATCGCAGGAAACGCTTGGACAGAGGTCGGTAATGTTGAGATAGGCGACGTCATTACCCGAGTGAAACAAAATCAACAAGGCGAATATGAAGTTTCAGGAGAAAAGTTCTATTCTACAGGTACTATTTTTGCCGATTGGATTGATCTTTTTGCCTATGATGAAACCACTGATCAGCATGTGATTGCAGCGGTCTCAACTAAAGCTAATGGAATTAAAGTACATGATGATTGGGATGGATTTGGTCAAAAAACAACGGGAAGTGGGACTCTAAAAATCAACAAAGTGTCGATTGAACGAGATCATATTTACCCGTTTGATCAGCGTTTTAAATATCAAACAGCTTTTTATCAAGTTGTACATCTAGCAACACTGACCGGCATCGCATTTTCTGCGGTTGAGACCTTTAGTGAGGAAGTGCGTAAGCGTACTCGAATCTTTAGCCACGGGAATGCTGATCTTGTCCGTGATGATGCTCAGATTCTACAAGTGATTGGTAAGGCATCTTCCCAAGCATTTGCCAGTCAAGCCATTACTTTAAAAACAGCTGCAGCACTGGATGATGCATATTTAAGTCACTTTAATGCTTCATCTGAAAAAGATCATGAGATTAACCAAATTGCGGAACTAGAATCTGCTCAAGGGCAGGTAGTCATTTCAGATCTTGTACTTGATTTAACAACTAAACTATTCAATAGTTTGGGTGCTTCAGCCAGCGCTTCATCGAAGCAGTTAGATCGTTTCTGGCGTAATGCAAGAGTTGTATCCTCACATAATCCGATTATTTATAAGGAGAAAGTGGTGGGTGCTTTTGTCGTGAATCAAACTGAATTGCCATTTGTATGGCAAATTGGTAATAGTCCTTTGGCGAAACACTTGAAAGCTCAAGTGGCTTAATTGATGTAATTTCGATGATGCTGCTAAGAAGGTCCTGTTAAGGACCTTTTTACTAGGTTCTTAAATAAGAGTCTAATAGCCTAAGCGATTTAGGTAGATCACTTTAAAAAAACACTAAAGAATAGTGTCTTAACGATTTAAAGCGAGCTCAAGAAGCCTTATCTGTTTGCAGAAGCCCTGATTCATCAACTTTACCGATACGCCATTGATAAGGGGGCAATGCACCATTTACGCTAAAGTCTCCGACAATTCGATCTTTATAAATTCTTGGGTTGTGTGATGCGAGCGTACGAATATTTCGCCAGAAACGATCTAAAGCTAAGTTTTTATCAGTGGCTGATGCTCCTAGAGCATCAAAAATGATGGTCGAAGCATTTAATGCAAGTGTGGTGATAATGGTTTGAGATTGAGCAACCTCTAATTCTGCTATGGCATTTTGATCTGCTTCGAGTTGTTCATTATCATTCAACCCAGCTTCAAAAGCACGTTGTATAGCCTGTGCATTTTTTCCAATAATTGCTGCAGTGGTGTACGCGACACCACGAATTTGACCCACCACTTGTAGGATTTGAGCATCATTACGGACGAAGGAAGCATTGGCATGCGTATAATTTCTTTCACGTTTATAAACCTCAGCTGATACTTCATAGCTTGCTGCTCTTGTAAGCCCTGAAATAATTGCCAATTGAATCAGTTGATAGAATGCTGCTGAATATTTAAAGCGCTGTTGGTCTCCGATGACATCTTGTTGATTCACAACAACATCAGTGAACTTAGTAGTACCACTTGCTGTAAGAATTTGACCAAAACCATTCCAGTCATCCACAATCTCAACACCTTCAGCATGTCGAGGGATTAGAATACTGGCTGATTCTCCATACAAATCAGTAATACCCACATCAATCCAGTCTGCATACAAGCTTCCTGTGGTATAAAATTTTTGTCCATTCAATATCGTGCGTCCCTCAGCATCTTTGGAAAGTCTCGTTTTAAATTCATGAATGGACTCATTTCCACCTTCAGACCATGCGCTTCCAATAATTTGACCTTGAGCCACTCTAGGAAGCCATATAGATTTAAACTGTGGGTCGCGGCTGAGCAGTAAATCTTCCACAAAGCCAAAATGTACGCGAAGTGCCTGCGGTAAATTTGCATCAGCTTCGGCAAGTTCGATTAATAGATTAAATAATTCTGGAATCGTTGCATCAAATCCCCCTTGCGAACTGGGTAAGCGAAGTTTCGTAAAACCGATGTCTTTTAACCATTGAATCTGTTCAAAAGCTAAAATTCGCTTTTTTTCGCGTTCTGATCGCGAAGCTTTGATTTTTTCAAATGTAGGTCTGAATAACGAGGCGAGATTTTCATAACGTGAAGAAGGTCCTTGTCCCCATACAGCATTAATTTGTGTGGTCAGTGCGCTGGGGCGGTGTTGCAATGCAGTTTGAGTTTTTAAATTAACGATATTCATAATACTCAGTCTTTATTTTAAATTAAAATAAAATAATAGCGCTTATAAGATGGGTGAAAATCGATTTATTGTGATATGTAAATATAATATATTGGATTAATAAAAAATTAGATATTATCTTAAATAAAGAAAATGATATTCAATAAAATGAATTGAGATATAATAATGTTGTGATTGAAAAAAGGATTTAAATTAAATGAGTAAAGATTTTAAATCGAATACTTATATTTGTGATGATCATGTCATAGATACGATTTATTGGTTGATGCACCACCAAGATAGTTATGATCGCTTTGAGTTTGATGCATTCAGTCAAAAAATAACGGTACACCATGCCAATGGAACAGATGAAATTAAGCCAGGACAGTATCTTAATGCCAGTTATGGCATATTGATCACATCATAAAAAACCGAAGCAAAGCTTCGGTTTTTGATTGAGCGAATCTTATAAATTAACTTGCCATTGCATCTATAGTCAGCTCTGATACAGTCGGCTTCGCTTTTTCGGCTTTTAGACCTAACTTATCGAATAACTGCTTATCTTTGCCTTCACCAGCATTAGGTGTCGTTAAAAGCTTTTCACCTGAGAACAAAGAGTTAGCACCTGCCATAAACGCTAAAGCTTGATCAGAATCAGAAAGAGATTCACGACCCGCTGAAAGTCTTATATAACTTTTTGGCATGATAATGCGCGCTACGGCAATCGTGCGAATCCATTCAGTCACATCGAGTTTTTCAACGTCTGCTAAGGGTGTGCCTTCGATCGGTACAAGCATGTTGATTGGTACCGATTCTGGATGAATAGCTAAGGTCGCAAGTTCATGTAATAGACCAATACGATCTTGAGTATCTTCACCTAAGCCAACAATTCCACCACTACACACTTTCATGCCTGCTTGGCGTACAAAGTCTAAAGTATTTAAACGATCATCATAAGTGCGTGTGGTAATCACATTTGGATAGTACTCACGAGAGGTATCTAAATTGTGATTGTAATAATCTAAACCTGCTTCTTTTAAACGTTCCGCTTGTGATTGATTGAGCATCCCTAAGGTCATACAAGTTTCAAGTCCTAGGGCCTTTACCTCACGTACCATTTCAAGTACATAAGGCATATCGCGTTCATGAGGATTTCGCCATGCAGCACCCATACAAAAACGAGATGATCCAGAAGCGAGAGCTTCTTTGGCTTCATTAATTACTTTTTCAACAGCAATTCTTTTTTCGGCCTCAAGTTTGGAATCATAACGTGCAGATTGAGAACAGTATTTACAATCTTCAGGACATTTACCCGTTTTGATTGATAGTAATGTGCTGACCTGAATGGTATTTGCATCAAAGTATTGACGATGCACGCGTTGTGCTTCGAAAACTAAGTCCATGAAGGGTTGTTCATAGAGTTTTTGTATTTCTTCACGCGTCCAATCATTGCGTACTTGCATAATTTATCCATCAATTAAAAAGCTACTTATTTGATCATACTGTAATTTTAATAATGCAAAATCGTAAAATATGACAATAATGACTCAAAAAAATTATCAAATTCGCCAACTCAATAGAAATTAATCATTGTTGATTTAGTTACAAACTTAACTATTTTTATGCATTTTTCGCCGCAAAATTATTTTTTGGGAACTTGATGCTGAGAACTTGTTGCTAACGTGTGCTTAAAATTTCAGATCATGCTCAAAACGGTGTTTTTGCGCTGTCAAGTCATCTTGGAAAAGTACAATTAATTATTTCTTTTTGATTGTTGTTCTTGTACTGCCCAGTCAATATGGATTTGCACAATCTCACTAGACTGATTTCTTTTTAGTATCAATTGCTCAATATTGTTTGGATGATACGGTGCATTCCCGATTCCAATCGCAATATTCCGCATAAAGCTTTCATAGCCTGTTCTACGCAGTGGACTGCCTTCTGTGTTGGCTAAGAATGTTGCTTCGTCCCATTGCCATAATTCAATTAAAGAAAGACGATCCAGCCCATGACGGGGATGGAAATCAGCAACCGTTGTAGTTTGTGCGAAACTATTCCAAGGACAAATCAGCTGGCAATCATCACATCCAAATACGCGATTACCTATGCCACGGCGTAGTTCTTCAGGAATCACCCCTTGGTATTCAATGGTCAGATAGGCAATACATTTACGGGCATCTAATTGATATGGCGCTACAATCGCCTGCGTTGGACAAATATCAATACATGTTGTACATGTGCCGCAATGTGAACTGGCAGGCTCGTCAAAGGGTAATTCAAGGGAACTAAACAGTTCACCGAGTACAAAAAAGGAGCCCGATTTTTTGTGGATGAGCAGGGTATGTTTACCTGTCCAACCCATACCTGCAGATTCAGCGAGTGATTTTTCAAAAATAGGGGCTGAATCGGCGAAAGGTCTTGATTCAAATGGGCCGACTTTTTCACGAATAAGGTTTGAAAGTGTTTTTAATTTACCGCGCATGGTTTTGTGGTAATCCCGTCCGCGTGCATATCGCGCAATAACGGCAGAATTGGGGAAATCTGGTACTGTTCGAGGTTGAGGTCGTTCAACCAAATAATTCATTCTGACGCAGATAATGCTTTTTGTATGGGGAACCAACAGTGTTGGATTAGCACGTTTTTCCAAATTTTCTTCGAGGAACTTCATGTCACCATGAAATCCTTGATCTAAATATGCTTTTAATCGAGGCAATTCATCTTGAGCATCAGGTCGGGCAATGACACAATCAGCGAAGCCCAGTTCCAATGCTTGAGATTTAATCCAAGCTTTAAGCGCATGAGGATCAAATTGCTGTGTTGGAATACGAGCTGGTATAGATGAGAGAGATTGAGTCATAAATAAAAAAAGGAACGATGATGCAACAACAAGTTTATCACAGCAGTGCGATTCAAGCTTGGGAACAGCGCTGGTTTGACGATCAAAATAGTGCTTTTGGTCTTATGCAGCAAGTTGCTTGGATGATGGCACAAGAAATCATCACAATTCTTCAAGGTATTGAAAAAAAGAAGATCCGTATCGCAGTATGCTGTGGTAAAGGAAATAATGCTGGGGATGGTTATCTTATTGCGTACTATTTAGCACAGCACTCTTTATCACAACATTGTTCATTTAACCAAAATCTAGAAATCGATATTTTTTCTTTTTCACAAGTCGATCATCACTCGGCTGACTCCTTACAGAGTGCTTATAAAATGAGTCAATCCGTACCATTAAAGCAGTTCACCGATCTGAACCATTGTAAGGGTTATGATGTCTATATTGATGCATTGTTTGGAATTGGAATTAATCGTACTTTAAGTGAAGACTGGCAGAGAATTATCCATCATATTAATGAGCAAGATGGCGTTAAAATTGCGATTGATATGCCGAGCGGTTTAGATGCAAATACAGGTCAACCATTACCAATGGCTATTCATGCTCAGCATACGCTTACCGCACTCGCATATAAGATAGGGCAGTTTGTAGGGTGTGCACAGGATTTTATAGGACATCTAAAACTCATTCCCATTTTACCATGTGACTCAGATTTAAAACCTGTGGCCCGATTAAGCCCAGTCAAAACAATTTTGCCGCGACGACACTCTACAGGACATAAAGGGACGTATGGGCATGTGCTCGTGATTGGCGGTCATGCACAAATGGGAGGGGCGGTGATTATGGCGGCTGAAGCTGCATTTGCCGCTGGGGCGGGTAAAGTCACGATCGTGTGTGATGCTAAACATCATTCAGCAATTTTGTCACGATCTCCCAATGTAATGGTGCAGGATATTAATCGTTTCGATCCATCACAACGAAAAAATTTGCTACAGCAAGTCGATTCGATTTGTTTTGGGATGGGGTTGGGACGTGATGATTGGGCAGCTGAGCAATATGATCACTGGATGAGTATTCTGTCCTCTACGAACAAACCGACTGTACTCGATGCTGATGCATTGTGGTTCTTATCTGAAAAGCCCATTCGACTCAATGAGAGAACTTACGCAACGCCACATCCTGGTGAGGCTGCAAAACTTTTACACTCTAGCGTGGCGGAAGTTGAGCATGACCGCATCAAAACAATTAAACGATTACAAACACTGTATGCTGGTGAATGGGTTTTAAAAGGTGCAGGAAGTTTAACAATTGACACGCAGCAAACCATTTGGATTTGCACCCAGGGTAATCCAGGAATGGGTACAGGTGGAATGGGGGATATTCTTGCAGGAATGATTGCTAGTCTTAAAGGACAATTGTCTAATTCCATCCAGCTTCATGAAATTGTTAACTTACATGCCGTGGCAGGTGATGTATTGGCTCAACAGGGTGAACGTGGTTTGTTAGCTCAGAATATGGCTCAAGCGATTTATCAAATAGTAAATCTAAAATAAAATTCAGGGATAGATATGCGATATTTAAAATTAACCATACAAGGTCTTGTTCAAGGGGTCGGATTTCGTCGCTGGTTTATGGAACAAGCCTTAAAGTTGCATTTAACTGGTTACGTTAAAAATATGGATAATGGGGATGTGGAAGCTGTCATTGTTGGTACATATCAAGATGTCAATGACATGATCAAACTGGCCATGGCAGGGCCTCATAATAGTAAAGTTAAGCAAATCTTCTATGAAGACTTAATTGACATCAAAGAGCGTGATTTCGATAGCTTTAAAATTCGCCAATAAGTGCATTGAGTGTCGAGAGACTTTTAACGTCGACGACTACTGCTGCGGCTTCGTCCACGTGCCATTCCACCTAAAGCATTTAAGACGGCCAATTTACTCATACTGCCAGAGGCATGTGCATGGCAAATTGCTGCGGCAAGTGCATCTGCAGCATCGGCTTGTGGTTTAATATTTAAATTAAGTATGCGCATGACCATCATTTGAACCTGTTCTTTATCAGCAGCGCCATAGCCAACAACAGATTGTTTAATTTGACGCGCAGTATATTCAGCCACTTGTAGATCTAAATTGACCAATGCCGCTATAGCTGCACCGCGTGCTTGACCAAGTTTTAAGGCAGAGTCAGGATTGACCGCCATAAAAACCTGTTCAACAGCAGCTTCAGTAGGACCATGAAATTTAACGATTCTTTCAATGCCTGAAAAAATTCGTTTTAGACGCTCAGGCATGTCAGGTGTTTCAGTGCGAATTGTTCCAGCATCAACAAAAGTGAGTTTTTGCCCCTCTTTTTGAATAATACCGTAACCTGTTAGACGTGAACCAGGATCAATTCCGATAATTAATGACATTCCATGACTTTAAAAATAAAATAATGCCCATATTGTTACATAAGCGTATGAAAAAAGCTTGATACAGATTGAGCAGATGATTACGACCCTATATTTAAATTTTTGAGATTAGATTACATTTCATGAAATTAGCTCTTATTGTTTTAATCGGTATAGTCCTTGAAATCTTCGTATGGGTCGGTGTGGGTGATCTAGTCGGAAGTATGTGGTATGTATTCTTCTGGTTTATTGCTGCATTCTTTATTGGTTTAAATATGGTTCGTTCTCATGCATCAGGTTTAATGCCACAGATGCAGCAAATGCAACAAGGTCATATGAGTGCTGATCCGAATTTGACCAATAACTTACCTAAAATTATTGCGGGTATTTTCCTTTTGATTCCGGGGTTAATTTCCGATCTATTCGCCTTACTTATTCTAATTCCACCTGTTCAAACAGCATTTAAAGCGGTGATGATGAAAACCATGATGAAGCGTCAGCAAGCCATGATGGAAAAAATGATGGGTGGTATGATGGGAGATATGGGCGGCATGGGTGGTCAAGCAAATGGTCAGAATCCATTTGCAGATTTAATGCGCCAAATGCAAGAAATGCAGAATCAGCAGCATGGTCGTGGTTCAAATGACTCTACTATTATTGATGGTGAAGCGAGAGAAATTACACCTGAAGCAAAGAAAATTGAAATGAAAGACGTTAATCAAAAGTAGATTGCGCATGTTCAAAACCAGACTTAATGTCTGGTTTTTTTATTTTTGTATCTCGATTTTTCTAAAAAACAGTATAATTCAAACAATTTTAATTCATTTTTGATTTATGTCTCTATTACTTACCATCTGTGTCCTACATCTTGTTGCTCAATTGAGTCCTGGACCTGATATTTTGTTGATTGCCAAATGCGCAGCGTCAACCACAATCGCAAATACGTTGAAAGTTATTTTAGGTATTTCTATTGGAATTTTATTTTGGGTGATTTTAACCTTATCAGGTTTTGCGCTTTTGATTGCCCAGTTCCCATGGATTCAACAAGTCTTAATGTTAGTCGGTGGTTTATTTTTGGCAAAAATGGGCTGGGCGATGCTAAAGGGTGGTTGGCAAACCTATAAGTCTTTCAAACTTGATGCAATTGATGAAAATCAGTTACCTTTAAAAGCTGAAAAATACTTTCTGATGGGGTTGTTTACAAACCTATCCAATCCTAAAACACTGATTTATTTTAGTAGTGTATTTTCACTTGCTTTAACCGCTTCAGCACCAGAGATGTTGAAAATACAACTTGCAGTCATTATTCCGATTCAAACGTTTTTAACCTTTACGTTTTTGATGGTCGTTTTAGCGCGCCCTAAAATTAAACAGCTCTACCAGCGTTCAGGGCATTACATAGATATGGCATCGGGTGGTCTATTTTTGATCTTTGCAGTCTGGTTGTGGATCGATGCGCTTATTTTGCTTAACTGAATCCTGA
The DNA here is from genome assembly GCF_056779935.1 of Acinetobacter sp. ANC_7512. Taxonomy (NCBI): domain Bacteria; kingdom Pseudomonadati; phylum Pseudomonadota; class Gammaproteobacteria; order Moraxellales; family Moraxellaceae; genus Acinetobacter; species Acinetobacter sp. ANC_7512. The sequence continues at coordinate 259,876 of NZ_JBWYIX010000001.1, forward strand.
TCTAACTCTTCTGTTTGAGTCAGAACAAGCGTGTCTTGCTGATAACGTCTTGGTCGCAAAGTTGCTTCAGTATTTTCAGAACCTTGATAAGAGCGACTTCTGTTTGCTCTTTCTCTCAAGCCGCCTTTCTTAATTAATTGAACCATAGTCATATCATCATTTTTCACTACGATTATTTTACTTCAATTTATGATTTCTATGCAGATTTGATGGGCGAGTGTGTGAATAAAATATGCATAATATCTAGAAGAAAAAAGAATGATAGAGCAGGTTGTCAAAAAAAATTCATATAGATATCTGATAATACAAGATATTGAATGAAGACATAGATGGTTGCTGTTTTATAGCTACATCATGAGGTTGATTATTGGTGAAGGCTTATATAGTATAAATATTAGCCTCTAAGGTGATGTAGATAAAAATAAAAAGACAGTCAAATCGGGAGGATGAGTATGCTGTATCAGTATCATTGTGCGTGTTGCGACAAGGTGGTTGCTTCGACAGACAAAGTGTGTTCTGAATGCGGATCACAAAATATCAGAACACCTTATGGTTTTTGGATATTTTGTATCATTGCGTGTTTAGCCGCAGCCATTGTGTTTAAAGTGGCCCATTTATATTTACAAGATAACCAAAATGTCCCTGTGAAGCAGTCGTTTTTGGACACGCTTCATCAAAGTGATAAAGCAAATTGAATCTATAAAAAAGCCCACATCAATGTGGGCTTTTTTATTTGGAAATTACAAACCAGCTGATGCTTTAAGCGCTTCAACCTTGTCTGTCTTTTCCCAAGTGAATGCAGTATCAGAACCTTCACGACCAAAGTGACCATATGCAGCAGTTTGCTTATACATCGGTTGAATGAGATTCAACATACGTGTAATTCCATATGGACGTAAATCGAAATGCTCACGTACCAATGCAATAATCAATTCTTCAGAAACCTTAGCAGTATTGAATGTATTGATTGAGATAGATGTTGGTTCAGCAACACCAATCGCATAAGACACTTGAATTTCACATTTATCGGCTAAACCAGCGGCAACAATATTTTTTGCAACATATCGACCAGCATAAGCAGCAGAGCGGTCTACTTTAGATGGATCTTTACCAGAGAAAGCACCGCCACCGTGACGAGCCATACCACCATATGTATCTACAATGATTTTACGACCTGTTAAACCACAGTCACCGACTGGACCACCAATCACAAACATACCCGTAGGGTTGATATGGAATTTGGTATCCGCATGGAACATATCTGCTGGAATCACTTTTTTCACGATTTCTTCAATGACAGCTTCTTTTAAATCAGTCTGTGAAATCTCAGGATCGTGTTGAGTCGATAATACGACCGCATCTAAACGAACAGGTACGCCATTTTCATATGCAAAAGTCACTTGGCTTTTCGCATCTGGACGTAACCATGGCAGACTTCCGTTACGACGAAGTTCTGCTTGTTTTTCCATAAGACGGTGCGCATACGAAATAGGAGCAGGCATTAAAACATCTGTTTCGCGACTTGCGTAGCCAAACATTAAGCCCTGATCGCCAGCACCTTGATCTTCAGGTTTTTGACGATCTACACCTTGAGCAATTTCAGGAGATTGTTTGCCAATCATGTTGATAACAGCACAAGTTGAACCATCGAAACCTAAATTAGAATGATGGTATCCAATGCCATTTACGGTTTGGCGTACAATTGCTTCAAAGTCTACATTTGCAGTTGTTGTGATTTCACCTGCAAGAACAACAGCACCTGTTTTTACAAGCGTTTCACAAGCAACCCGCGCATATGGGTCTTCTTTTAAGATTGCATCCAAAATAGCATCACTGATTTGGTCAGCCATTTTATCTGGATGGCCTTCGCTTACAGATTCTGAAGTAAATACAGCGTACTCGCGCATAAGTCCTATCACAGTTATTTCTAAAGACGCAATATGGTACATCGACTTAACGTTAAGGACTAGCTTAACCTGACTAAAAAGCATGAATTTATGTCATTTTTGTGTTTTTTTAATTGATATCATCATCTGTTAAATTGATAAGTGAAAACTTTTGTATAAGACTTATTCTTTTTAAGACTGAGCTGAAATAAAAAACAGCTTAAGTGGGTACGAAAGAATATGAATATATGATTCAACATCAGTACTTTAAAAAAAGGCCAAGCGACTAAAAAATATTGGATTGAATTGAATATTGGTAAAACCGACTCGCATTGTATGAATTTTTTCGCTTTAGGGCTGAAATATACGTTTCTGGGCTTTACGCTGTTTGATTTTTTTAAGACAATACACCCAGTTTTTGAATTTTATTCATTTCCCATCTTTAATTTATCGGACACTGATCTATGACAACCCCGCTGAATGAACGTCGCATTGCTAACGCAATTCGTGTACTTGCAATGGATGCTGTGCAAAAAGCAAATTCTGGACATCCAGGTGCACCAATGGGGATGGCTGATATTGCTGATGTTGTATGGCGTGAATTCTTAAATCACAATCCGACAAACCCTCAGTGGGCTAACCGCGACCGTTTTGTATTATCAAATGGTCATGGCTCAATGCTTCAATATGCATTATTACATTTGACTGGCTATGATCTTTCAATTGAAGATTTAAAAGCATTCCGTCAATTGCACTCAAAAACACCGGGTCACCCAGAATTAGGTTATGCACCTGGTATCGAAACAACTACTGGTCCATTAGGGCAGGGTATCGCGAATGCTGTCGGTTTTGCTTTGGCTGAAAAAACCTTAGCAGCGCAATTCAACAAAGAAGACATTAAAGTCGTTGATCATTTCACTTACTGTTTCTTAGGTGACGGCTGTTTAATGGAAGGTGTTTCTCATGAAGCATGTTCATTGGCAGGTACTTTGGGTCTAGGTAAATTAATTGCTTACTATGACGACAATGGTATTTCAATTGATGGTGAAGTAGAAGGTTGGTTCTCTGACGATACAGAACAACGCTTCTTAGCTTATGGCTGGCAAGTATTGAAAGTTGATGGTCACGATGCAGATGCATTACGTGCGGCAACTTTAGAAGCTAAAGCTGAAACGAAGAAACCAACAATCATTATCTGTAAAACGATTATTGGTTTAGGTTCACCAAACAAACAAGGTAAAGAAGATTGCCATGGTGCACCACTGGGTAACGACGAAATCGCATTAACACGTGAAGCGTTGGGTTGGACTGAAGGTCCATTCGAAATTCCTGCTGACGTTTATGCTGCATGGGACGCGAAAGAAAAAGGTCAGCAAGCTGAATCAGCTTGGAACGAAGTATTTGCACAATATGAAGCAAAATATCCAACTGAAGCGGCTGATCTTAAACGTCGCTTAAGCGGTGAATTACCTGCTGACTTCGTTGCAAAAGCCGATGCGTATATTGCTGAAGTAAACGCAAAAGCTGAAACCATCGCAACACGTAAAGCAAGCCAAAATGCAATCCAAGCATTTGCCCCAATGCTGTCTGAAATCTTAGGTGGTTCTGCTGACTTAGCAGGTTCTAACTTAACACTTTGGAAAGGCGCACAAGGCGTTCAAGACAATGCTGCAGGTAACTACGTACACTATGGCGTACGTGAGTTCGGTATGACTGCAATCGCAAACGGTGTTGCACTTCACGGTGGGTTCATTCCTTACGTAGCAACATTCCTCATGTTTATGGAATATGCACGTAACGCAGTACGTATGTCTGCATTGATGAAACAACGTGTGATTCATGTTTACACACATGATTCTATTGGTTTGGGTGAAGATGGTCCAACACATCAACCAATTGAACAAATCGCATCTTTACGTGGTACACCAAACCTCAACACATGGCGCCCATGTGACACAGTTGAAGCAGCAATTTCTTGGAAATCTGCGTTAACACGTTCTGAAGGTCCAACTGCGTTGATCTTCTCTCGTCAAAACTTAGCATTCCAAACACGCACAGAAGCACAAATTGCTGATGTTGCGAAAGGTGGTTATGTATTGGCTGAAGAAAAAGGCGAATTGAAAGCGATTATCATTGCAACAGGTTCGGAAGTTGCATTGGCAATGGAAGCTTATGCACAGCTTGAAGGTGTGCGTGTTGTGTCTATGCCATGTGCTGAAGAATTTGTTAAGCAAGATGCTGCTTACCGTGAGGCAGTTCTTCCATCTAATATCCGTGCGCGTGTAGCGGTTGAAGCGGCGCATGTTGACTACTGGTGGAAATTTGTAGGTCTTGATGGTCGTGTGATTGGTATGACTACGTATGGTGAATCTGCACCAGCGAAAGATTTGTTCCAACACTTTGGTATTACGACTGAAGCAGTTGTCGCAGCAGTGAAAGAAATTACTGCTTAATTCTTAGAATTAAGTGTTTTAAAAGGCGTCCCAACTGTGGGGCGTCTTTTTATTTTTATGTATCTATATAGATACATTCATTCCCTAGATTTCAGATTGGAAGTGAGTAGCGCAATGAGTTTGTATGAGCAAATTAGTGATGAAATTACTTTAATGGATGCGGGTGAGCAAAAGTGGATTGGTGAAGACTTACCACTTGAAGCGATGGTAGCAGTAGAGTTATTGCTACAAGATATGGCAGAAGAGAAAATCATTAAAGTACGTCGAAAAAATCGTGAAAAAACTTCAGGATTAAAACAGATTGATCGTATTCTGATTGAAAAGCTTTAACAGTCATAAAAAAGCCTCCTATGAGGCTTTTTTAATAGCCTATTTTTATTATTTTACAGTTAATTAGCCGTAGTTTCTGACACGGTAAAATTTAATTTTGGATCAGCATTTTGTTGAATTGTCCATTCACCACTTACTCTGAAAGATGCTGCTGAAGCATAAGTATCTTCCATAAACTGGAAATACGTGATTAAGCCATCTTTAACTATTGCTTTAATTGAAAAAGGTGAAGTAAAAGTGCGCTTAGCGTAAACAGATGTATAAGTAAATTGACCGAATACAGCCACTGTTTCATCTTCAGCTAAAATATCTGTGATTTGAAAATCATCGATCGTCCAATAAGTTCCGACATTAGAAAAAGTATAAATGTAGACATCACGACCTGTAGAAGTACCAGCCCAAGGTTCAATTTGTTTAAGTTCAGGATTATTAAAATTTAGCGAAGTATAAATGGCATCTTTAGCCACTAACTTTTCTGAAGCAATCGCTACTCTTGATTTATCAGTATTATATAAAAAAGCCAATACGACATCTTTAGGTGCTTTAGTTTTAAGCGCTTTATCAATCGCTTGTTGTTGTTCACTCATCATTATTCTCCAGTTCAAAGTGGTAATTTTAGTATTATATATGAGACAAAATATTAGTATATTGTATAAATGTTTAATTTAATCTCATATTTAAGATATGTGTTGATGTTAACTGCTTATTAGGAGAAAGCTTAAAGATGAAAAACATGATCTATACACAAGTGATAGTCATAATCTGATCAAATTGATTTGATAAAAGTGACACCTTCTTAAGGTGCGTTCTAATCTTGCAACAAACTGTTCTATCTGTACTGATGCAAGAATTTCAGAATGCTATACATTATTCACTATCCATTTCATAAATGTTTTAAAAAATTTGAGGAAAAATTGATGAACTTTAAAACAATAGCGTTAAGTGCCGTAGTGCTTTCTGTAGCAACAGTTTCATTTGCTAAACCAGTTGAATATAAAATTGATCCAACTCATACAGCGACAGTATTTACTTGGGATCATTTTGGCTTTTCTACACCATCAGGTAATTTTAGCGATATCCAAGGAACGATCAAAGTAGACAATGAAAAGCCTGCGAATTCAGCGGTGAATGTCACAATTCCACTTTCAAGTATCAATACAAATGTCAAAGCATTAGATGAACATTTATTGAAACCAGATTTCTTTGATGCTGAAAAATATCCGAATATCACTTTTAAAAGTACTAAAGTACAACCAAATGGTAAGAACAAGTATAAGATCACAGGTGATCTAACGATTAAAAATGTTACTAAGCCTGTCGTACTAGATGCTGTTTTGAATAAACAAGCTGAACATCCTATGACGAAAGCGCAGTCTATTGGTTTCAATGCAACGACTTCATTTGACCGTTCTGCATTCGGTGTTGGAGCATATGTGCCTAATGTAGGCGACAAAATCACGGTGAATATTACGACTGAAGCTTCAGTCGCAACTGATAAGAAATAATATTCTTCAAAAACAGTACATTTTAGAAAGCACCTACGGGTGCTTTTTTAATCACGATTAAAAATTAAGAAACATCCAAAACTGATAAAAATACTACCTGTTATAAGATCAATCTTCTTGCTGATTTTTTGATATATTGTGTTTACTTGTTTAGCAGAAAAAATAAAAGCAACTATCGCAAACCAAATCAAGCTTTCAACAAAAATTAACATTAACAGTGAACTCTGCTGTATCAGAGTTGCATCACTATTCATCGCAAGCGCGAAAACACTACTGAAGTAAACTAATGCTTTAGGATTTGCCATATTGGTGAGAAAGCCTTGAATCAGTAAAGAACTGTATTTTTTCTTGACTATGCCTTTTGTAACGTAAGCTGAAGCAGGTTCTAATTTCGTTAGCCCTGATTTAAAGAGTTGAATGCCTAAATAAATGAGATAAACCCCTCCTAAAATCATCATAATTGTTTGGAGCCAAGCCATTTTTTGGAATAGATAGTGTAATCCACTCATAGCACAAATTGCCCAAACTAAAATACTAAGAGAAATTCCTAATGCTGCAAAAAGTGCATGTATGCGAGACTGTCGAACCGCACTTTGCGTGACAAATAAAAAATCTGGTCCAGGACTAATAAGTGCAAAGAAATGAATGATGGCTAAACTGAACAGTGGTGACATTTATATCTTCATTATAATTTTTGGATATTGAATTTAGGTATAGCACAATCCAATATCCTGATCTACAGTTGGGTTGAAGGCAATCAAATCAAAATCATTTAATCTGTTCAATAAAACGGCTTAAGATTGAACCTGCCACAGATTCAAGTTTTTCAGCATAACGATGGTTATCTGCACGTAATTGAGTAATATCTATACCCGCTTTACGCAATTCGCAAGTATGACCAATCAACCATTTCTCTAAACTATCTGAGGTCACTTCAGGATGGAACTGGAGTGCTAAAATATTAGATCCAACTTGAAAAGCCTGATTTTTATAAATTTGAGTGCTCGCCAGAAGTTTCGATTGCGCGGGAAGATCAAAGGTATCACCATGCCAATGCAAAACTGGCACACCATTTAAAGAATTTAGAACGTTGTCTTGCTCATTTATAATATCTACCGTACTCCAGCCAATTTCTTTAGTATGGCCAGCATATACTGCACCGCCCAAGGCTTTTGAAATGAGTTGAGCACCTAGACAGATGCCAAGCGTAGGGCGTTGGAGTTTTAATCTTTCTTTAAGTAAGTCTATTTCTGTTTGTAGGAAAGGGTAATCTTCTGTCTCATAAACACCAATCGGTCCACCCAAAATAATGGTCAGACCTTCGTACTTTAAGGCTACTGAAAGATCATCCACACCTGCATCAAAATATCTGACCCGATAACCCAGTTGATATAGTGTCTCCTCAAAAGAACCTAGATCTTCAAAGGCTAAATGCTGTATTGCATATACTGTTTCAGGAAGCTTTCTCATGATGTGACGTTCTTAAAAGAATGATGAGGAGATTATAGTATAGAACTTTTGGAACTAAGGTTTCGTCCATAAAACAATATAAAACGATTTATTTCGCAATCTCTTTTTTTAATAATTTCTTAAGCATCGCTAGACTAGAATTGAGAATATCTTTTTTTAAGCGTTCATCTTGAACTCCACGCGCTAATAGTACGGAGCCCACCATTTGACAGAGTATGGCCCAAGCGAAATCAGGTTCTGGAGCATGCTGCGCAAATAGTTTGTAACCACGCTGAAGTTCTTTTTCAAAACATTGTTTAATGTCAGCATCAGCGCGTGAAACTTCAGCAGCAAGTGAGGGTAAAACACAGCCTTTTTCTGGGTGTTGAACGTGTAATAGAGAAAGATATCGGTTCATTTCAAAATCTAACCAAGATTCTGGATCTTGATGAGGATTCATTTCCCACTGTTGAATACTTGCTCCGATTTCAGATTCGATTAAGGCTTTAAATAAGTCGTTTTTTGAAGAAAAGTGAGAATAGAAAGCACCGCTGGTCATATTTGCAGCGTGCATAAAACCATCAACCCCAGTATTGTTAAAACCTTGTTTTTTTGCGAGTTCACCACTGGTTTTTAAAATTTCGCGACGTTTTTCTTCTTTGTATCCTGCTTTATATCTCATATTGAATATTCAATAACCATTGACTGTGCCTCAAAACTATAACATAGTGATCGTTATAATAACGATCGTTATTTAATGGAGAGATGATGAACGATCAGCAGTCAAAAATTAATTATTCAGAAGAAAAATCAACACATAACAAGGTCGCACTGATCATTGGTGCAGGAGATGCCACAGGCAGTGAGATCGCAAAACGCTTTGCACGAGGTGGATATACTGCTTGTATGACTCGACGCAATGCAGACAAGCTTGGACCTGTCATCCGAGAGATTGAAGCACACGGTGGTCAAGCTTATGGATTTGCTTCAGATGCAAGAAAAGAGGATCAAGTGATTCAACTGATTGACACAATTGAACGTGACATTGGTCAGATTGAAGTATTGGTCTTTAATATTGGAGCAAATGTGCCGTGTAGCATTCTAGAAGAAACAGCACGTAAATATTTTAAAATCTGGGAAATGGCTTGTTTTAGTGCTTTTTTAAATGGTCGTGAAGTCGCTAAACGGATGGTCGCAAGGCAGCGCGGCACTATCATTTTTACTGGTGCAACAGCAAGTATTCGTGGTTCATCATACTTCAGCGCTTTTGCTGGCGCTAAACATGCGTTAAGAGCCTTAGCCCAAAGTATGGCGAAAGAGTTAGGGCCTCATCATATTCATGTTGCGCACGTCATTATTGATGGGGCGATTGATACTGATTTTATTAAAGATACTTTCCCTCATTTGTATGAAAAAAAACAGCATGACGGTATTTTGAATCCTCAACATATAGCTGATAACTATTGGCATATTGCTCATCAACCACGAGATGCTTGGACACATGAATTGGATTTGCGTCCATGGTCTGAACAGTGGTAATCATATTTAATAAGGATAAGACATGACTAAACAACAACAAAAAGTTGAATTTTATTTCGACCTTGGCAGCCCATTTAGTTATTTGGCTTTTTACAAGCTACAAGAAATCACCAAAAAATATAATGCAGAGATTGAGTACACACCGATTTTATTGGGTGGAATTTTTAAATCGACTGGTAACAAGAGTCCAATTGAGGTGACTGCTAAAGGGATCTATTCAATGCAAGACTTAAGTCGTTGGTCAGATTATTATCAGATCCCGATGCAGATGAATCCATATTTTCCAATGAATACATTGACTTTAATGCGTATATTAACGGGAGTCAAAATCTATCATGATGAATATTTTGAAGTGATTTTGACCAAGCTTTTCGATGCGATGTTTAGAAAGCCCTTGAATTTAGCCGATCCAGAAGTTCTGATAAATTTATTTCAAGGTGATGCAATCGACGGTCAGCAACTTTTGGATTTAAGCCAAGATCCGGTGGTAAAACAAAAATTGATTGATGAAACAAACAATGCCGTACAACGAGGGGTATTCGGAGCACCTACATTTTTTTTGCGGGAAAATATGTACTGGGGGCAAGATCGCTTGCATTTTGTAGAGCGCGAATTACAAAAATAAGTGAAAAAGAAATTAAATTGAGACTCAGCTAAATTTATTAAAAATATTGATGTGATATAACGAATAAGAGAGTACGAAATTAACAGCTTGAGGGAGTCACGATGACCCATAATGTTTTAGCTTACGCAGCGCTTGATTCTAAAAGTCCATTGGTTCCATATACGTTTCAGCAACGTCAAGCTCGCCCCGATGATGTCATTATTGATATTGAATACTGCGGTGTATGTCATTCTGACTTACATCAAGCGCGTAATGATTGGGGTTTTAGTCGTTACCCAATTGTACCTGGTCATGAAGTAATTGGTCGCGTAAAAAGCATCGGAGCATCGGTAACGAAGTTTAAGGTTGGAGATCTGGTCGGAATCGGGTGTATGGTAGATTCATGTCGTACTTGTTCTGCTTGTCACCAAGGTTTGGAGCAATATTGTGAAGCTGGCAATACACAAACGTATGGTAGTTTAGATCGTCATGATCAAACACCTACTTATGGTGGCTACGCACAAACGATCATTGCGAGCCAAGATTTTGTATTGAAAGTACCTGAAAATTTAGATACACAATCCATTGCACCCATCTTATGTGCTGGGATCACGACGTGGTCGCCATTAAAACATTGGAATGTCGGTGAAGGCTCTAAAGTGGCTGTTGTTGGACTCGGTGGTTTAGGTCATATGGCGATTAAACTTGCTCATGCACTTGGTGCAGAAGTGACTTTATTTACACGATCAGCAAATAAAGAACAGGATGCACGTGATTTAGGTGCAGATCATGTCGTGTTATCAACAGATCCAACACAAATGAAATCAGTGAAAAATCAGTTTGATTTAATTATTGATACTGTGCCTTATGATCATGATTTAAAGCCTTATATTCCGACACTTGCATTGAGTGGGACACTGGTATTGGTAGGCTATCTCGGAGAATTTAGCAGCAATTCCGTGCCCATGATTATGGGAAGAAAATCAATCGCTGGATCGGTGATTGGTGGGATTCAAGAAACTCAAGAACTACTTGATTTTTGTGGTCAGCACAATATCGTGTCAGATGTTGAAGTCATTGATATGCAAAATATTAATGAGGCATTTGAGCGAATGCTTCAAAGTGATGTGAAATATCGTTTTGTGATTGATATGAAAAGTCTACAAGCCAGCTAATCCATTAAGCTCCTGTAGCAGAAAAGAAGCGGCAATCAGCCGCTTCTTTAGCTTTTGTTTTAGAAGAAACCCATTGGTTTAGTTGAGTAACTCACCAATAAATTTTTAGTTTGTTGGTAATGATCCAGCATCATTTTATGATTTTCACGACCAATCCCTGATTTTTTATAACCACCAAAAGCAGCATGAGCAGGGTAGATATGGTAGCAATTTGTCCAGACTCGACCTGATTGAATTGCACGTCCTGCACGATATGAAGTATGCGCTGATCGTGACCAAACACCAGCACCTAATCCATAAATGGTGTCATTGGCAATTTTGATAGCATCGTCGAAATCTTTAAATGTTGTCACAGCCAAAACTGGTCCAAAAATTTCTTCTTGGAATGTTTTCATGCTGTTATTGCCTTTGAAAATCGTCGGCTCAATATAAAAACCTTGTCCAATTTCTTCACGTGCTTGACCACCTGTAAGAATTTGAGCACCTTCTTCACGACCTGTCGCAATACAACCTAAAATTTTATCTTGTTGCTCTTGCGAGGCTTGAGCACCAATCATGGTTTCTGTATCAAGTGGATGTCCCGTTTTAATTCGCTTCACGCGCTCTACAGCCATCTCTAAGAATTTATCTGCAATACTTTCCTGGACTAAAGCACGTGATGGACAAGTACAGATTTCTCCCTGATTCAGCGCAAACATGGCAAAACCTTCAAGCGCTTTATCTAGATATTCATCATCCTTATCCATAATGTCTTCGAAGAAAATATTTGGAGATTTGCCACCCAGTTCTAATGTCACTGGAATAATATTTTCGGTGGCATATTGCATAATTAATTGACCGACTGCAGTTGAGCCGGTAAATGCAATTTTTGAAATACGTGGATTTGTGGCAAGAGGGCGTCCTACTTCAACACCATAACCATTGACGATATTCAGCACACCTGGTGGTAAAATATCTTGTATCAGTTCAACTAAAACTAGAATACTGACAGGAGTTTGCTCAGCTGGTTTTAAGACAATACAGTTCCCCGCTGCTAATGCAGGCGCAAGTTTCCACGCCGCCATTAAAATCGGAAAGTTCCAAGGAATAATCTGTCCAACGACACCCAATGGCTCATGAAAATGGTAGGCGATAGTATCTTCATCAATTTCTGAAATACCACCTTCTTGTGCGCGGATACAGCCAGCAAAATAGCGGAAATGGTCAATACACAGTGGAATATCTGCAGCTAAGGTTTCACGGATAGGTTTACCATTGTCCCATGTTTCTGCCACAGCAAGTAATTCTAGATTCTCTTCTAAGCGATCTGCTATTTTTAATAAAATGTTAGAGCGAGTTGTTGCAGACGTTTTGTTCCATTCAGTTTTAGCGGCATGAGCTGCGTCCAAAGCAAGTTCAATATCCTCGACTGAAGAGCGGGGAACTCGAGTAAAGACTTTCCCATCTACGGGAGAAAGATTATCAAAATACTCACCTTTTACTGGAGGAACCCATTTCCCACCAATGAAATTTTCGTATTGTGCTTTAAATTGAACTTTAGAATCTGGTTGATTGGGATCAGCGTAGCGCATAGTGTCCATCCTTTGGTTGTGCTGTAAAGTTATGGAAAATATCTTCGTCTTTGGTATTAGATATCTTCTATTATTGATGAGTTAACATAACCACAATAAGGTTGGAAAAAGGTTGGAATGATGAAGGTTTACAACTGATCAACAAATACTATAACTATAATAAGTACAACATATGCATATTGGGAAATGTTGAGATAATAAGGAATGAACTCAATGCAGACTCTTATCAAGCAAAGACAACAAATAGAAACACTTAGAGAGAAAATCAGTCTTTCAACTGTACAGGCGAAACAACTTGGTCAGCATATTTTAAAGTCTTGGCAAAGATCGAAGTTGGCAGAAATTCCGAAAGAGCGAATGGTAGCGCCGTTGATCACAACGAGTACTGTTGAAAGTAACAGCCTAAATCAAGCATTGAAAATATGTGAACAAGAGTTAAAACATGTTGCACAACAATCATCTATGGTACTTGCGGTAGGCGATATCAACAGCACCATTATTTGGACGGAAGCTAGTCAACAAATGCGTAAGGCTGCAGAACGTGTTCACTTTATTGAAGGAGGTCAATGGCGGGAGGAAATGGTTGGAACCAATGCTTTAGCATTAACCTTGAAAACTGAAAAATCAAGTTGTGTGTTTTCAAATGAACACTATATGGAGTCTATTCATGATTGGGTGTGCTATGCAGCGCCAATTGTTGATCCATTTTCGAAGCAACTCATTGGTGTATTAGATTTATCAACGACATGGGATCATCACAATAGTTTTGGACTACTCGCAGCAGAACGTTGTGCATCTTTAATACAATCAGCATTACTGAATTATCAACGCCAACATTTATTTATTCGTACCTTTGGAATTCCTCAAGTCATATTTAACGGACGTACCTTGGTGGTTACCCCTAGACAGATTGAAATTTTGACAATATTGGCATTATGTCCTCAAGGGCTTAGCTTAGATTCGCTTCATCAAGCTTTGTATGGGGAGCGAAAGGTAAGCATGGGAACTTTAAAAGCTGAAATGTCCCAGCTTCGAGATTTATTGGGTGGAATGTTAGGCTCAAGACCCTATAAATTACTGGCGCATATTGAAGCTGATTTCCTCCAAATCGAAAATGCTTTAGACGTTGGATTTGTTGATAAAGCTTTACAGCAGGTCAATGGTGTAATGCTCGCAAAAACTGAAAGCCCATTCTTATGTTCTTGGCGAAATTGTCTAGATTCGCGTTTGAGTGAAGCAATTTTTAACTATTCTGATGTCGAAGTGCTTTTAAAATACATTGCACGAAATCCTGACGCAGTTGATGCAATGGAGCGTTTAATGGAGTTATCACCGCAAGATCATTCAACGCAACAACTTTTACAGCACTATCATAATTGAGTCAAATTAAAGTAAAACACAACAGCCTAAAGCATCTTTTTCATATTGTTAACAACCTTTACTCTCATTTTTTATACCTACAAAAATTTAACGCCGCCATTCCTGATGTAATGCAGTATTGAATTCGATTGAGAATCAAAGAATAAAAAAGAGAATCTGAAGTATATCCAGATTCTCTTTTAGATCTAGCAAATCAAAAGTTTACATTGCAGCTTTAAAAATATTGATAACTTGTTGGAGATCTGCTTTACGTGGGTTAGTGAGCATGCAGGCATCTTTTTGTGCATTTTGAGCCATCACTTCTAAATCTTCCTCCTTAACCGAAAGCTCTTTTAATCCTGTTGGAATGCCAATGGACTGAGAGAGGATTTTGATCGCATCAATTGCTGCATATGCAGCTTCATTAATGGTTAATCCTTCAATATTTACACCCATTAATTCAGCTATTTTGGCATAACGATCAGGGCAGGCAATTAAGTTGAACTCACAGACATGAGGGAGTAAAATCGCGTTACATACACCATGCGGAAGATTATAAAAACCGCCTAATTGGTGAGCCATGGCATGTACATAACCTAAAGAGGCGTTATTAAATGCCATGCCTGCCAAATATTGTGCATAACTCATTGCATCACGTGCTTCAATATTCTCACCATTAGCAACCGCAGGACTCAGCCATTGACTGATCATGCTGATGGCTTTTTCAGCACAGGCATCTGTAATTGGATTTGCTGCTGTTGAAACATAGGCTTCGACTGCATGAGTAAGCGCATCCATACCTGTTGCAGCTGTCAATGCTGCAGGTTTTGCGATCATCAGTTTAGGATCATCTATGGCAATGAGTGGAGTGCAACGCCAATCGACGATTGCCATTTTTACATGAGTTTCTGTATTGGTAATAATACAGAAACGCGTCATTTCCGAAGCAGTTCCTGCAGTTGTGTTGATTGCAATAAGAGGTGTCATCGGAACGGTACTTTTATCGATTCCTTCATAGTCGCGAATGTGCCCACCACCTGCAGTCACTAAACCAATACCTTTAGCACAATCATGTGAAGAGCCACCACCTAAAGAAATAATAAAATCACAAGCATTATTATTGTAGGCTTCCACACCATCGTGAACATTAATATCAGTCGGATTAGGCTCAGCACCTGCAAATATGTAGCTCTCCACTTGCGCTTCTTTTAAATAGCCAGCGATGATATCTGCGACACCAAATTTGTATAAACCTGCATCAGTCACAATCAGTGCTTTTTTAGCGCCCAAATTTTGAGCTTTGCTTCCAACTTCTTTAGCACTACCTGGTCCGAAAAGTGAAACACAAGGGATATAAAACCCGTTTGTTTGGTCTGCAATATTTTTAAAAGCCATGGTGAGATTCCTTTTACCATTTATTGTTGTGTTCGGCGATATTTACCGTGTTTGCAGTATTGGACACGCTTGAGAAGATGTGTACCTACCAAATACCAACCCAATTTCTCCATGGCTCAAAACAAGAAACAGAAAGCAAGAAATAATATTTCAAATGGGTGAAAAGGAGATTGGTCGCAAAGGTCTGTGAAGAGATGGAAACGTTGAAGAATAGAAATATTGTATGACCAAGAGAAAGTCCATTCAGCTTGATCAATACACATTAACAATCAAGACCAGTAAAATGAGGTCTTAGATAAACTGAATTTATAGATTTTTTGAAGAAAGCCAAGCAAAGAGTTGGTCATACACTTGCTGACGAACCAGTTTTTTTGAAAGAACCAAATCATGCAGGCCATCTTTAATTGTCATTACAGTGACATCACCTTGTAATCCTTTTGCATATTTTTCGATGGTTTTTACATCTAAAATCACATCAGAGGTCTGAACATCAATATTGTATTTCTTCGGATTGGTCGTGCGACTTGAGTGCATAACAAGGAGCGGAACTGAAATTTTAGGACCAGATTGAATTTTCTGTTGTGCTTTCACAACAGCACCAATAAAACTCAAATACACTTTGGTGTAGGTTTTAGGTTTAAGCTTGAGATCAAAACTCCATTCACCGTTCAAATTTTCGTGCAAACTCTTCACGTAAAACTTATTTAATTCACTTGGTAATTGCATCAACGGAAATTGCTGAGCTAATTTTGCAATCATTGGAAGCGCATATTTCTTTTTTAATACATTCATATTGAAATCATAAAATGGGCTGTTGGCCCAGATTGCTTTAATCAATGGATGATCAGGGTGTCGAATTGAAAAATAAGTGGCAGTTAAACCGCCTGTAGAATGACCGCATAATAATACCGATTCATTTCCGTCACTTTGAATTGTATTCAATGCGGCATGAATATCTTCATCATATTCGGTTAGGTCTTTCACAAAATAAGGTTTTTGATGCGGAAGTAGTGATCTACCGTATTTTCTAAGGTCAATGGCGTAAAACTGAAAACCTTGGGCATTAAATTTTTTCGCCATTTCTTGTTGAAAGAAATAATCAATAAAGCCATGGATATACAGCACAGCTTTAGTTGATGGAATATCTGATGGACGACGTACTAATGTTGCAATAACCTCACCATCATAATCAGGCGAAAATTTGAAAATATGTTGCTCAAATTTTTCACCTAAAATGTCGGGTTGGTATTGTAGCGTGGTCTCAGCACTCATTTTTTCGATCATCTATTGATTCATTCCCTGATTCAAAATTTTTTATATTGACTATAAATATTCTTTTAAAAGTTGTTCTGTCTCGTTAAACAATCGCTGAGCTAAACTACGATTTTTCGCATGTGCAGATTGAAAAGCTGGTGTTTGCAAACTTTTGTATTGACCTGTTTTCTTAGACCATTCAGGTGATAACGCAATTTGATGAATAAGATTTGCTGGTTTGTTGGGTGAGATTAAGAACAATTTTAAAGCGCGATATTGATAGTTAGGAAGCTCGCGATAAATTTCGGAATCCACACCACCTGGATGAATTGCATTACTGGTGATAGATGTGCCTTTGAGCTTTTCAGCTAAGGCATGACTAAATAGTAAATTTGCTAATTTACTATTTCCATAGCTGAGTACACCGTTATATTTTTTAACAGAATGAAATTTAAATTGATGTGTGTCAATTTTACCCAGAACATGCATCATGGATGCAAGATGAATGATACGGCCTGAAGGCGCGTTTTGAAGTAAAGGTAACAATTGTATTGTCCACACAAAATGTCCTAGATAATTGACGCCTATTTGTTTTTCAAAACCATTAGCCGTTTCTTCTAATTTAGGCGTCATTAGACCTGCATTGTTGACCAAAATATCAATCTGTGAATATTTTTCTTTTAAAGTTTGTGCTGCAGATTTGACTTGATTTAAATCATTTAAATCTAATTCTACAATATCAATTTGACCATGACCTTTGGTGCTGATTTCTGCTTTAGCTTTCTGAGCTTTATCCAAATTACGACAGGCAAGTACGACATGATGACCATCTTCAACAAATTTTTTTGCTGTCGCTAATCCAATTCCTGTATTTGCACCTGTAATCACCACTGTTTTCATTATTGTCTCTAAAGTTCTTAGTATGAGATTGTTTTAATACAGTCAGAGCAGTGAGTCAAACGCACTTTCAAGAAATTTTCATATAATTGTTGCATGATACGAACTGCTTATCTGACTCATACAAAAGTTACAGAATCTGAATAGCACAACTCATTTTAAGATAGAATAATATAGTTATATCGTTGTTATTTTTAAAATTCTTCCAGTCTTTCTTATTTAGGCAAACTGTATGCTGGCGTGTCCTCCGCAAAATCCAAAGCAACGTCATCAATATACTGCACAGGCATTAATTGATCATTGCGATACACTCAAAGCCGTATTTCAGGATCAGTGGTTATATCTATGGACGATTACGCCTGAAAATTTATTCGTAATTGATCAGGAAAATAATAGCTTAGTGATCGCAGATGGACTGCTCACAGTTGAGTGTATCGATGATTATAAAATTCAATTTTATACATCCCACTCAAATGTCGAGATTCAAAAAATTGCGGATTTTATGTTCAATGATTTTAGTTTTATCTTTAATCATAAGGCCTCACATCATTCTTTATATTTAAAAACGAAAGTGCAGTTATTTCGTCAAATGCTGGTTGAAGAAGTCTTTAAATGGGTCGATGGAGAAAATCGTGTTGAACAGTGCCTCTATAATTTGACCGATCAGCAAGCGATGCAGTTAGATCGAATCATGATACAAAGTGAGTATTATGATGAACCTCATTTGCTGAATTTCAGTCGATTTGGTGCTCAAATACCTCTGGAAGTTGAACTAAATTTTAAACATCTGTGTTTGGTCAATTCAGTCATAGGAGATAATTTTCTTGCAGTGCAAAAATTGATTCCAGTATACGATCGGTTAAGCACTTCAGCAGAATTAATGTTGCCAAAACGGTTATATCGTATGGCACAAATTTCTTTCGAAGAACAATTTAGCTTATCTCAATTGGTAGACTTAGAGCCTGATTTCAATTTACTCAAACAGCATAACGAGCAAACACCGCATTTATTAGGTTTTACACGTTGGATCAAACGAGGGTATTGGCAGTATCAAGATATTTTCAATAAACAAAATTTTTTAAATAAAGATGTGCAGTATTGGGTAGAAGATATAGCGCAACAGTCGCCACTGTTTATACACAAAAGAGCAGTGAATTGGTTATTTAAACAAGATTATCTTGTCATCGACTGGGTAAGTGAAAATTTAAAAGATCCAAATATTCGATTGGCTGTCACCGCTTTAAGTTTTGTGGATTGCTCTAAAGTACATCCGCATGTCATACAACTCTCGATTCAATATTTTGAACAGGTTATCGGTCGTTTATTTATTTCTGAGTGTTTACGTATTTCACAGCAACAATCATGGTTTGAACTATCTGCTGAGCATCATTCATATGCATTGAATGAGGCACAAAATGCTCAAGATTTAAAAAAATCACTGCCACTCACGGCTTCTATTTTATATCTTAATGAATGGTTGGACTTGTTATGGTCATTGGATCAGCAAGGATTGAGTTCAGTGAAATATGTCTTTAAACGTATTTCTCAAGTGATGCAGTCTTATATGTTGTTTTTAAATGACTTAGTTAAAGATCTACCTGATGAAATCATCAAATTTATTGAGCCCTCAACACAACATCAAACGCATTTTCATTTCTTGATGCAGCAGTATCATATCAATCTAGATGAGTTTAGGCAGCGCTTTAAACATCCAAACTCTCAATATAACCGAAGCAATAGTATTTTTGACTCTTATGTCGCAGATTATCTCATTGATTTTTTCCAACAAGATAGAACTATTTCGAAAAATATGACATGGCCCGCATGGTATCAGCAAGCAATACGTTGGCATCAGCATTTACATTATGTGGATACATTGACGACTTTGAAATTGAGACATGCTGAAAGTCATTGGAAACGAGTATCACCTCAAGCAGTCATGTATACAGAGAATTGGAAATTTGTGGAGTTGAATGAATTAGAGCAAATTATTCAAGAGTCTGTAAATTATAAACATTGTCTGGCTTTATCTTATACCCAAAGAATTATTGATGGTGAATATGTGGCGTTCCATATGTCAAATTTACATGATCCCTCACAGCATTTGACACTCGGTTGTTTTTTTAAATTCGATCAGCTTCATTTTGACCAACTGCGTTTGCCCAATAACGAAGTTGCTGATCTTAAGGTTGTGAGGGAGGCTAAAGAGTTTGTACATCAAGTCAATGAAATGTTGATTTGGAATTTTGGGGATCCTGAACAAATCAACAGCTGATGCGCCTTAAATTGACGTATTCAAGCGTTAACATGATCACAAGGCTGATTTTTGGCTTAACTTTTTGATGAAATGTCGTTAGGCTATGAGCGTTCAAATTAGGTTAAGCACATATGAAACAAGAAACTGCACTGAAGTTAATGAAAGCAGGAGAAAATGTCTTTTTGACAGGTTCTGCAGGTGCAGGAAAAACGTATACGCTTAATCAATATATTAATTATCTTAAGGCACGAAAAGTTTCAGTCGCCATTACCGCATCTACAGGCATTGCAGCCACACACATGAATGGGATGACCATTCATACGTGGGCGGGGATCGGGATCAAAGATTTTTTATCAGATGATGATCTAAAGCGCATGAAAGAGCGTAAATATCTTAAAGAGCATTTAGAAAATGCGCAGGTGTTGATCATTGATGAAATTTCGATGCTACATGCGAAGCAGCTTAATTTAGTTAATCAAGTGCTCAAGTTTTTTAAAGAGTCTGATGAAGCATTTGGTGGCATACAGGTGATTGCCGCTGGAGATTTCTTCCAGTTACCACCAGTCGGACGCAATGACGAAAAAAATCGAGATAAATTCTGTTTTATGTCCCAAGCTTGGGTAGAGGCGAAATTTCGTGTTTGTTATTTAACCGAACAACATCGACAAGATGACTCAGTCTTAAATGATATTTTGAATGCAATCCGTGCGCAAAATATTCAAGCTGAGCATATTCAAGCTTTACAACAAACGCGTGAGCAAGATATTGGTGAAACATTTACACGTTTGTATACCCATAATATGGATGTTGATGCCATTAATTATCGTCATTTAAATGAGATTGATGGGGATGGTCATCAATTTTGTGCACAAATGGATGGTAATGAAAAATTAATCGAGACATTAAAATCTTCCGTTCGTGCACCAGAAGAATTGACCTTAAAGAAACATGCCAAAGTCATGTTTGTAAAAAACAATTTTGATGTGGGTTATATCAATGGCAGCCTTGGTGAAGTCATTGGCTTTGAAGAAGTAGATGATCACGGGGTATTACCTAAAGTGAAATTAACAGACGGCACTGTTCTGGTGGTCGAACCTGAAACCTGGTCTGTTGATAATGATGCAGGAAAGACAATCGCGAGTTTTTCCCAAGTTCCTTTGCGGTTAGCTTGGGCGATTACTATTCATAAGTCTCAAGGGATGACTTTATCGGCGGCGGAAATCAATTTGGCGAATACCTTTGAAAAGGGTCAGGGCTATGTCGCCTTATCTCGTTTGAAATCTATTGATGGTCTGAGGTTGCTCGGCTTCAATGAGCAAGCATTAGAATTAGACAGTTTAGCAATTAAAGCCGACAGAAGATTTCAAGAACTCTCTGATGAAGCAGAAGCGCATTTTGGTGATGCTGATTTAGAAGCGCAACATAAGGCATTTATTCGGCACTGTGGTGGCACACTCAATGAGCTTGAGATTAGTCGTAATGAGAAAAAAATTGCCAAAAATGCAGGCAAAGCCAATTATGCCACCGCGACTCTCGATGAAACTCGCGAACTCTTTGAAAATGGTTATGAAATTCAGGATATTGCGGTTGAGCGTGGTTTAACGCCAGCAACCATTATTAACCACTTAGGCAAACTCCATCGTGAGCAGGGGTTAGATATCTCGGTTGCTCATCCTGGGGATGAAGTCGTTGAACAAGTACGTAAAATCTATAAAAAATTACTTAAAAGACAGAGTCCTGAACATTTCGGTGAAGATGGTGCGATCAAGTTGCGTCCGATCGTGGAAAATACCAATCCGCGTATGGGCTATGACCAAGTGAGATTAGCCTTATTATTCATTGAATAATGAGTTACGCATTTGAAATTGATTTTTTAACACACAAGCAAAGGGAATTAAGATGCCACAGATGATCGTTGAGTATTCGGATAATATCCAAAATTTAGATGCGCAAGCGTTACTTTTAGGCTTAAACCACGCTTTATTTGATACAGGTCTAGTGGGGCATCCTTCTGATATCAAATCACGTATTCGTGCTAATAGTGATTTCCTGATTGGTTTTGGCGAAGAGCCTCAAGCCTATATTCATGTTCGTTTAGGGATCATGACGGGGCGTAATGAAGAGCAAAAGAATCTTATTTCAGATCGCTTAAATGAGTATCTTCATAGCTTTAATGGTTATCATACTCAAGGCTTAACGGTTCAATTGATCATTGAGTTAGCGGAAATGCCAAAAGAGCATTATCGTAAAGGTAGAGTTCAGAAGTAAGACTAAAAAGGCTGAAGTGATCTTCAGCCTATCGTTATGCAGCAAAAGTCAGTATTTCGATATCTGCACTGTTTTGAATTTTTTCAGCCGAATAGCTATAGAGTTCATCGATGAAAGCGACATTAAAACTTCCGACAGTTTGAGCCTGCGTATAAGCGAGCTTACCTGCGATGGCAAAGTGTACATGGGCAGCAATACATGCAATGGTTGGGTTTGTTACGCCAGCATAAGCAGCAATTAATGCACCTAAGGCGCATCCTGTAGCGGTAACTTTTGGCTGTAAATGTGAACCTCCATTAATCTTAACCATACATCCATAAGACTTAGAAAGAATAAAATCAGATTCGCCAGAAATTGCGATACATTCAGAGTAATCTAATAAAGTTTTTGCCTGTTCTACTACGGCAGCGCTATCGAGGGTACTGTCTACACCCTTAGATTGATTTTGTTGTCCTGCTAAGCTCCCAATTTCTGAAGCATTACCTCGGATAATGGTGGGTTTAAACCGCAATAAATCATTTGTAATTTCAGTACGCCATGGCAAAACAGCACTATAGCCAACAGGATCTAATACCCAAGGTATATTTTTTTTGTGAGCAGTTTCTGTGGCAATTTTCATTGCGGCAACTTGTTCTGTATGAGGAGTCCCTAAATTGATACTTAAAGCTTGACTAATACTCACGAAACTTTCAGCTTCAAAAGGATTATCAATCATGGCAGGTGAGGCACCAGCAGCTAACAGTACATTTGCGACATAGTTGGCAGCAACCTGATTGGTCATACAATGCACTAAAGGTTGAGTGGTTTTTAACAGATGCCATGCTTCAATGACCTGTTTAAGCATCTCTTGGGTTTGAACCACAATATCTTTTGGAGCATTTGCTATCAAGTTTTCTGGATGATTCATAGTCGTTCGCTAGCGTGTAAAATAGTGGTCTTGGTGATTACAATTACGACAAATTAAACTGACATAGTCATCTGCGTCATAATCCACAGAAAGTTCATTCGAGCCACAATTCATACAACGTTTTTGTGAGTAGAAATTTAAACGTGGCTCGATTTTACTCCACGATCGCCAAACAGGTTGAAAAAAGATTGATTCATCATAGCCTAGAAAATGAAAAAATAAGATTTCGCTCATTTTACTTAAAGGCAAGTTAGGTAGCCTTGGCAGTGTTGAGGTTTCCCATTTTTCAGCTAAAGAACGTTCACGATATTGCTGTAAGGTCTTTTTTAAAAGGTTGGTATTGATAAAATTTTCATTACGGGCTTGGAGTGCTTTCTGATGGTGCAAATATTCAAGCGCAGTTTGAACTAAATAATAGATTTGACCCACAGCGAGAGAGTCTAATAATCTAAAACAAAAGGTTTGAAAACTCTGATTTCCAGCAATTTGAACGCCCCAAGTACGACAGTAGTATTGCGCAAATTGAATAATTTCTTGGTACAACAGAGTGTAGAGTGCACTTTTCACTTCATCACTATTTTTAAATGGTACACCTTGGCTCAGATTTTCATAAAAGAGCTGACGTAATGCTTGAGTAATACTAAACAAGCTCGGCTCAGAATAGCCGTCAAGACGGACATTAATATAGTATTGACTGAGTTCACTCGAAAAGTCACGTGGGACAAGAATATTGTCTTTCAAAAGTTGTTTCATCAAATAATTTTGAAATAAATAACTTGGGGTAATGGTGTGATATTTAATATTTTCCCAATCAATGAATTCTTGATGTTGGGTGTGCTCATGGACTTGTTGATCTAATATTGAGAGTAAAAACAACTTGTGCATAAAGCTCAGTTGATGCAAATCGAGTTCTTGTATGTCTTTATTCTTCGATGCAATTTTACGTTGTTCTTGAATGCGAGTTTCCTGCATCATTTTCTTTCGTTTTGCTGTGCAACGCTCACAATGACAGTTGCGGTTTTCATCTTGAAAGACTTGATGGTGGCAGTGAGAGCATTGATGGAATAGGATTTCTTTATCAAATTCTTCTGCTTCAATAAAGTACATACTGGCCTGACAAAGTGGACAGAAACTACTTTCATCAGCATTTTTTTGGAGAATTTGCAACATAGCAGCACTTTAATTTCAAGATAAAAGAATTATACACACGATTGTTCAGCATCGCTTGATTGAGTCAGGATTGAAAACAAATTTGACTGGTGTTGCGATCAATAAAATAAGCAGGTGAATGCCTGCTTATGTGAAAGATATGAATAGATCGAACCGGAAAATCATTTCCTCAAATGTTAGATCGACTTGAATGGAGGGTTTAATAGGTTAAAGGGCAAGGAAGCTCTGAATCGGAAAAATGTTGCATTTTAGCTTGGATCAGTACCTGAGATTTCTTTTGAGATAATCTCTTGATTCCGAGTGCATCATAGTTTTTCAATACAGCTGTGACTTCTGATGTTTCAATAGGCATTCCCTCGCTGGTTAAAAATGCTGTAATCACGCGATGATCAATTTTAGCAGCATCCATCATCTGCATGGTTTTGATGTTTTCTACTCTGACTATGTGGTCCCTGATGAGCATATTTCACCTCATTTATGATTTATAAGTTTTTTGATGATTACCGCTCTTAAACTGAAGCAATAATTATGCTTGAAAATAAAGAAGTGAATTTTTGTTACATTTCTATCGTACTTAGACAAGATATTTGAAACGGGTAATAAAGAAGCAAACTGTTGTTACTACAAATAAATTAAATTGAAAAAAACATGAATAGACCCATATTAAATAGAGCGTCAAACACAGACAATTCGTCAATTTTGACCTATGATCAATTGACTTCACATAAAAGCATAATCGCTGTAAAGAACAGCTTATAGGACGAGTTATGAATATCGCGGCAAATCCAGTGATCGAAGCAGATCAAACGATTTTTTTGAAAGATTATCAGAAGCCAGCATTTGTCGTGGATTCGATTGATTTAAATA
The DNA here is from genome assembly GCF_056779935.1 of Acinetobacter sp. ANC_7512. Classification (NCBI taxonomy): domain Bacteria; kingdom Pseudomonadati; phylum Pseudomonadota; class Gammaproteobacteria; order Moraxellales; family Moraxellaceae; genus Acinetobacter; species Acinetobacter sp. ANC_7512. The sequence continues at coordinate 284,762 of NZ_JBWYIX010000001.1, forward strand.
TTCAAGTCTATGACGATCATACGATGGTGACAGGCACACTAAAAATGCAACGTCAGACTGAAGGTGATTTGGTTTTGCTTGGTCGTGAGCTTGAGTTGAAGTCAATTACACTGAATGGTCAAGAGTTAGATTCTTCGCAATATCATCTAGATGATGAACAGTTAGTGATTAAAGATGCACCTGATGATGCATGCATCGTTACAGTCGTTGAAATTCATCCTGAATCAAACACACAACTTGAAGGTTTATACCAAGCAGCATCTGATCTGTTTGTTACACAGAACGAACCAGAAGGCTTTCGTAAAATTACGTTCTATCCAGACCGTCCAGATGTGCTGTCTGTTTTCACAACACGTGTCGAAGCGGATAAGAAATTTCCAGTCCTACTGGCGAATGGTAATTTAATTGAAGCGGGTGAAGTAGGCGAAGGACGTCATTATACTATTTGGCAAGATCCAACCAAGAAACCAGCCTATCTCTTTGCATGTGTCATTGGAGACTTAGCGGTTTTAAAAGATCGTTACGTCACTTCTGAAGGTCGTGATGTAGCTCTAGAAATTTATGCTGAAGAAAAAGATATTCCTAAGTGCCATATTGCCATGGAAGCACTTAAACATTCTATGCGTTGGGATGAAGAGCACTATGGATTACCTTATGATTTAGACAATTATATGATTGTCGCGACCAGTGCATTCAATATGGGTGCAATGGAAAACAAAGGGCTTAATATTTTTAACACATCATGTGTTTTAGCTGATGAAGAATACACGACTGATGCTGCGATTATGCGTGTTCAATCTGTTATCGCTCATGAATATTTCCATAACTGGACGGGTAATCGTATTACTTGCAGAGACTGGTTCCAACTTTGTCTGAAAGAAGGTTTAACCGTTTTCCGTGATCAGTCTTTTTCTGAGGATTTGCAGTCTGCTGCTGTTCAACGAATTGATGATGTGGCAGTGCTTAAAGCGCATCAATTCCCTGAGGATTCAGGCCCATTGTCTCATCCTCCACGTCCAGATCATTTCGTAGAAATTAATAACTTCTATACAGCGACTGTGTATGAAAAAGGTGCAGAAATTAACCGAATGATGGCGACTTTATTAGGTAAAGAAAAATTCCGTAAAGGAACGGATGAGTATTTCCGTCGCCATGATGGTCAAGCTGTGACTGTGGAAGATTGGGTTGCTGCATTATCAGCAGGTTCTGGTGTGGATTTATCAGGATTTTTAACTTGGTATAACCAACCGGGTACACCTAAGCTTGAAGCCAAAGGTGAGTATGATGCTGAGCAGAAAACTTATCGTTTAAACTTTAAGCAAAGTTTAAAACCACATCCAAAATATCCAAACTTAAAAGCGGTTCCAATTCCTGTCGCTTTGGCTTTGTTTGATGAACACACTGGTGAGCAACTTAAACTTGAATGCTCAGCTTTAGTTGAAGATCAAGTCAAAGATGGTGTTTACTTATTCACGACTGATGAAGCAACGATCGAGTTTAAAAACGTCGCGAAGGTGCCTGTAATTTCACTATTACGAAATTTCTCTGCACCCGTGAATTTAGAGTTTAATTATACTGATGAACAGCTTGCGTTCTTATTACAGTACGAAACCAATGGCTTTAATCAGTGGCAAGCGACGCAAACATTGCTTGAGCGCATCTTATTAAATGACCAATCTGCTGACATATATATTGAAGCGATGTTAAAAACGCTACCTAGAGTAATTCAGCAAGATCCGCTGTTAGCTTCACGTTTATTTGATGTTCCGAGTGAAGGTTATTTGGGTAGCCGTATTGACTACGATTATCAACCGACAGCGATCTATGAAAAGCGTAACGCTCTATTAGATACTTTGTCTCGCCGTTTAGGTGATTTTGCTAAAGAGACTTATTTATCATTAGATCCAGCAACACAGTCAGATTTTTCCCAAGCTATGGGTACACGTGCTTTAAAGAACATCATGCTTTCTTTTATTGCGCGTCAAGGAGATGAAGCTGCATTTGACTTAGCTGAGCAACAGTATCGTCAAACACGTAATATGTCTGAACGTTTAGGTGCTTTAAAAGTGTTGGTGTGGAATGATGCACCACAAGCTGCTGAAATTTTAGAAGATTTCTATGCGCGTTTTAAAGATGAGGCTCTATCAATGGATCAGTGGTTTATGATCCAAGCAGCTCATCCGAAAGCGACAGCAGAGACGATTCAAAAACTGACATCACATGCTGATTACGATCTTAAAGTACCTAATCGAATCCGTGCTGTAACTGGTGGTTTAAATTCAAACCCTGTGAATACTTGGAGTTTTGGGGTAGATCACATTATTCAGTTGGCTCAATATTTGGACGAAAAGAATCCGATTGTAGGCTCACGTTTGTTACAACTTTTATCACGTTGGTACACGTTAGCCCATCCTCAACAAGCCGAAGTCAAAGCGAAACTCGAAGCATTGAAACCTATCGTGAAATCTAAAAATGTATCTGAAACTTTAAATAGTATGCTTGCTGTTTAAATCACAAATAAAAAACCAGTGCAATGCACTGGTTTTTTTGACTCAACAGAATCAAGCTTGCATGGTCATTAGACTCGCATTACCACCTGCAGCTGCGGTATTAATACTAATTGCACGTTCAATAAAGAAGCGTTCTAAAGGAATGTCATAATTACCAGGCTCTAGATGTGTTATTCCGATGATCGGACCTTGTCGCTGAGCCACTTTATCTTGCAATTTTAACAGTTGATTTTTGGTGCCATGATGTAGAATTGCATCAAAACTACCTGTCTCAATATCAGCAATAATGGCGATACGTTGAGCGACCTCTTTAGGCATAGACTGTAAGTATTTTAAAACAAACGTATTCTCACCTAGAACAGTTGGCTGAGAGCCAACCGTGAGAATGGCATGAAGTTGATGAATCTGATCTATTTCTTGATCTGCCAAGCTTAAAACACGATGTCTCGGTAACACAACATATTGATTGCTTTCACCTGTTGGTCCTTGTAATTCATAGCTATGTCCGACACAACTTGGTTGCAACACCTTCATTTGATAATGAGGAAATGACTTATTGACCCAATCTTTATATTGATTCAATAAGTTTTGATGTTCAGTCAATTCAACGCCTTTGCTCGTTGCATAAGGTTGTTCAATTTTTTTATGTGTACATTCATGCATTAACCGATAAATATACATCGGTCCACCAGCTTTGGGACCTGTACCAGATAAACCTTCTCCACCGAAGGGTTGTACACCGACAACAGCACCTACAATGTTGCGGTTAATATAGAGATTTCCAACTTCTGCTTTTGAAATTACGGTTTGTATGGTTTCATCGATACGCGTGTGTAAGCCCATAGTCAAACCATAGCCTTTGGCATTGATTTGATCAATAAGTCGATCAAGTTCGCCATATTTATAAGTAATGACATGCAGTACTGGACCAAAAACTTCACGTTCAAGATCATCTAAATGTGGTAACTCAACCAAAGTCGGTTTAACAAATGTCCCTTGCTTGAGATGAGAGTCATCTTCATCCAACATGAGTTGTTGAACGGGATAGCCCAAAGATTTCATTTTATTGATATGTTGATCAATGGATTGTTTTGCTTCTCGATCAATTACAGGTCCGATATCAGTTTTTAATAAACTTGGAATACCGACACGCAATTGCTTCATTGCACCTTTGAGCATTTTGATCACGGTATGCGCATTATCTTCTTGAACACATAAAATTCGCAGTGCTGAACAACGCTGACCTGCACTATCAAATGCTGAGCTGACAACATCTAATACCACTTGTTCAGTCAGGGCAGAAGAATCTACGATCATGGCATTTTGACCGCCGGTTTCTGCAATGAGAGGTATTGATTGACCAAATTGATTCAGTCGTTTTGCAACGGTTTTCTGCAAAATTTTCGCAACCTCAGTTGACCCTGTAAACATAATACCTTGAATACGATGATCACTACTGAGTTGTGCACCCACTGTTTCACCACGTCCTGGCAAGAGCTGTAAGACAGATTGTGGTACGCCAGATTCCCAAAGGATCTGAACTGCAATTGAGGCAATTAAAGGGGTCTGCTCCGCTGGTTTGGCGATTACAGTATTCCCTGTTACAAGTGCCGCCGCGATTTGACCTGTAAAAATTGCCAATGGGAAGTTCCAAGGACTAATACACAGTACTGTACCTAAGGGTTGAATAACGGCTTTGTGTTCTAGATCTTTCACTTGTGCTGCGTAGTAGCGTAAGAAATCTACTGCTTCGCGTACTTCAGCAATCGCATTGGCAAATGTTTTACCGCTTTCACGACTGAGCAGAACCATCAGCTCTTCAAGTCGAGACTCCATCACATTGGATGCGGTAATTAAATATTCTGCACGTTGATCTTTATCTAAATTTTGCCAATCCTGCTGTGCTTCAGTCGCATTAACTAACGCCATTTCCACTTGCATGGCATGAGTTTCCGTCACTTCACCGACAATATCTTGATGGTTTGCAGGATTGAGAATTGCAATTGACTCTGTATCGTGTACGGATTCATCTAATCTCAGACCCATTGGGGTGGCTTTAATTTGAACTTTAGACCATTGTTGATAAGTATGATTCAAATGTTCAAGGTCTTGGTCATTTGCAAGATCAATTCCAAGAGAGTTAGGGCGATGATCAGCATATAAATGTTTCGGGTATGGAATAGCAGGGTGCTTTAATCCAACTTTGCCTTCGATTCGACTTGTGACATCAATGGTTTGATGTGGATTTTCAATCAAGTCATCAATTTTGAGTGTTTTATCAGCAATACGATTTACAAAAGACGTGTTTGCCCCATTTTCAAGCAATCGTCTAACCAAATAAGCCAAAAGGGTTTCATGATTTCCGACAGGTGCATAAATTCGGCAAGGTACGCCAAGTTTATCATCTGCTTTAGAACCGACGACTTGTTCATAAAGTGGTTCACCCATGCCATGTAAACATTGGAATTCGTATTGTCCCTTATAATATTGTTCAGGATTTGCCAAATGATAAATAGTGGCTAAGGTTTGTGCATTATGTGTTGCGAATTGTGGATAAATAAAGTCTGGTTCGGCTAAAAGTTTGCGAGCACATGCAATATAAGATAAATCTGTGTGCACTTTTCGAGTAAAGACAGGATAATCGGTCATGCCTTCAACTTGTGCTTTCTTAATTTCACTGTCCCAATAGGCGCCTTTGACTAAACGAACCATTAAACGTTTTTGACTACGCTTAGCTAAATCAATGATGTAATCGACCACGTAAAAACATCTTTTTTGATAAGCTTGAATCACAAATCCAATGCCTTTCCAGCCATTCAATTTTGGTTCGAAACATAAGCGTTCAAGAAGTTCCAATGAAATTTCCAGCCGATCAGTTTCTTCAGCATCGATATTTAGACCAATATCATATTGTTTCGCTAGAACCGCTAGATTAAAGACTTTGTGATAAAGCTCATCGTGTACACGGTCAATTTGCGAGCGTTGATAACGTGAATGAAGTGCTGAAAGTTTGATTGAGATACCGGGGCCTTCGTAAACATCTTTGTCAGACGATGCCTTACCAATCGCATGAATCGCATTTGTATAATCTTGATAATAGCGCTCCGCATCATGATCTGTAAGTGCTGCTTCACCTAACATATCATATGAGTAACGGAAGCCTTGTTCTTCTAATCGTTCGGCATTATTTAACGCCTCATCAATGGTTTCACCTGTCACAAACTGTTCACCCATCATACGCATAGCAACATCAACGGCTTTGCGAATAATGCCACGACCACTTCGTGCCAAGATGCCTGTGAGAAGACCAGATAGACTATTTGCTTTAGGTGTTTCCATTAACTTACCAGTTAACATTAAGCCCCATGCTGCCGCGTTTACAAACATTAGGCTGCTTTGACCTAAATGATCTTTCCAATTGCCTTGGTTGATTTTGTCTTTGATCAATAAGTCACGTGTTGCTTTATCAGGGATACGTAACAGCGCTTCAGCTAAACACATGAGCGCAATACCTTCTTGTGAAGATAATGAAAATTCTTGTAATAAACCCTGTACAATGCCTGCTTTGCCCGCTGACCCTTTACGTTCACGTAATGAATGCGCTAAATTGAAGGCTAATTGATAAATTTTGTCTGAAATTTCTTGATCAATCTCGGTCTGTTCGAGAAGTGTTTCGACACATTCAGATTCATCACGGCGCCATGCACGATTTATTTCTAATTCTAGATCTGATTTATCTTTAAATTCAGTAATGTCTTGAATGTCTATTGGGCGAGAAAGGGGTGAGCTAAGTTGTTCCATGAGATATACGCCAGCGTCCTGTGACAATGAAATAGATTTATCTTTAAGGTTTATTTAATTTATAATTACAGAAAATATGGTGCATAACTCACTATAATTAGAGTTAAATTTAGAGAATAATTCGCATGCAGACTCAAATGATGACCTTGGATCGTACAGATTTAAAAATTTTAGATATCTTGCAAAAAGATGGGCGTCTATCAAATATAAAACTTGCTGAAATGGTCAATCTTTCTCCCACAGCAGCGCTTGCTCGAGTACAAAAACTAACCAAAGATGGATATATTACAGGTTATGAAGCCAAGTTAAATCCAGATCTGCTGAATCGAAGTTTTGTGGTATTTGTCGAAATTTTATTAGATAAAACAACTCCAAATGTATTAGAAGAATTTTCTGATGCAGTCAGAAGTTACCCTGAAATTGTTGAATGTCACATGATCAGCGGTGGGTTTGATTTTGTAGTTAAAATTCGTTGCGCCAACATGGAAGAGTTTCGTAAGATCTCTGGACAGGTTTTATGGCAACTGCCTGGCATCAAAGAAACCCGTAGCTATCCAGTGATGGAAGTTATTAAGGAATCTTCGCAAGTGCAACTTAAGCAAACATTTAAAAAGTAAATGTATAAGAAAGGGGCTATAAGCCCCTTAATTTTTTATTTCTCATTACCTTCCATTTTTGATTTCTTGCATTTCAATTTCATATTTCTGTTGAGCTTCATCAAAACGGTCAGTCACATCTTGCGCTGGCGGGCGGCCTAATAAACTCACCACCATAATACTCACCCAAGATAAAATAAAGCCAGGAATGATTTCGTAGACGCCAGTATCAGCCATGGTGTTTTTCCATACAATGACGGTAACAGCACCAACAATCATACCTGCCAATGCACCATTGATGGTCATTCGCTTCCAGAAGAGAGAAAGGATAATCAGTGGTCCAAATGCTGCACCAAAGCCAGCCCACGCATAAGCAACTAAACCGAGTACCTTGCTGTTCGGATTCATTGCAAGGAAGATCGCCATAATCGCAACGATTAATACCATCAAACGACCTACCCAAACCAGCTCGGTTTGTGAGGCAGATTTACGAATAAATGCTTTGTATAAGTCTTCTGTAAGCGTGGTAGAGCATACCAATAGTTGGCAGCTTAGGGTACTCATTACTGCAGCAAGAATCGCTGCAAGAATCACTCCTGCAACCCATGGATTAAATAAAATTTTAGTTAATTCCATAAAAACAGTTTCAGGATTTGCATTGACTGCAGCACTGAGTTGAGGAAACGTATCAAAGTAAGCGATTCCGAAATAACCGACAGCGACTGCACCACCAAGACATAGAATCATCCATGTCATTCCAATTCGACGTGCTGCTGGAATAGACTTCACGGAATCTGCTGCCATAAAGCGCACAAGAATATGTGGTTGACCAAAGTAGCCAAGTCCCCATGCCATTGAAGATAAAATTGCTACAGTGCTGAGATCTGAAAGTAAATTATTCGCTAATGGGCGTGCGGATTCCACAATGACACTAACTTGCTGAGCATTTTCACCAATGGCTAAATAAGTCATTACTGGAGCAAGTAAAAGCGCAAAGATCATCAAGCCTGCTTGGAATGTATCTGTCCAACTGATGGCTAAGAAACCGCCAATACAGACATAACTAATCGTTGCCACTGCTCCAATCCATAGGGCTGTGTTGTAATCCCAACCAAATAGGCTTTCAAATAAACGTGCACCTGCGACCATGCCAGAGGCACAATAAATTGCAAAGAAAATCAAAATTACAAAAGCTGAGATGATACGAAGAACTTTTTTCCGATCACCAAAGCGGCTGGTGAAATAGTCGGGGAGAGTCAATGCGTTATGTTGTATTTCGGTATGAACACGTAGACGACCCGCGACCAACAGCCAGTTCAACCAAGCACCGATAATTAAACCAATGGCAATCCAAGCTTCGGATAAACCTGAGAGATAAATTGCACCAGGTAGGCCCATGAGTAACCAGCCACTCATATCTGATGCACCTGCGGATAATGCAGTGACGACACTGCCTAAACTCCGACCACCTAAAATATAATCATCAAAATTATTCGTGGCTTTGTAGGCATAAAGCCCAATGCCAAGCATCGCCACAATATAAAAAATAAATGTGATTAGCGTAGGATTTAATTGGCTCATTGCTATGCCATCCTTTGTCTGTCCTAAATGACCATCTTTCCGAGATGAATTTTTAATCGAATTATTCGAGGAGCTGATTCAAGCACGTTTTGAAAATTACGCTCTGTTACATTTGAGTGAGATTTATAGTTGTTTAGTGAAACTGAATGTAATTTTGGTTACAAAGACTATTTTTTCAAAAAAGTTTACTTTGAGGTTTAAAACAATTCTATAAATGATTATTTTTAACATAAAGTTACATTTGTCACTTAAACAGCGAAGTTGTAATTTTTTATTGCATAAAGAAGTATTAAATCAATAGTGAAAATAAGCATGAAGCCTATTATCGATATTGCACGATAATGGTGCATTATTGTTGAGTAATAAAAGTGTCTACGGTTCAATTTGATAAAACAAGAATAGAGCATGATCTGCTCGGTGAAAAAGCGGTTCCTTTCGATCGTTACTATGGGATTCATACCCTGCGTGCGATGGAGAATTTTCAGATTTCGCATCAACAAATAGGTGAAAACATACATTTTATTCGTGCATTGGCACAGGTAAAAAAAGCATCAGCACAGACAAATTTAAAATTTTCCAAATTAAGTCAAGATGTCAGCCAAGCGATTCAATGGGCTTGTGATCAACTGATTGAGCAGCCTGAAAGTTGGAAATCATCATTTCCAATTGATATTTATCAGGGTGGGGCTGGAACTTCTATTAATATGAATAGTAATGAAGTGGTGGCTAACCTTGCACTCGAGCATCTCGGCTTGCCTAAAGGTCAATATGATGTAATTCATCCAAACGACCATGTGAATAAATCGCAATCGACCAATGATGTTTATCCAACTGCATTGAGACTAGCAACATATTACAGTTTAGAAGATTTATTGTCTCAAGTTCGCTCATTAATCGCTGCTATTGAGATCAAAGCATCTGAATTTCAACACGTAATTAAAATGGGGCGAACTCAACTCCAAGATGCTGTACCCATGACACTCGGACAAGAGTTTCGTGCATTTGCGACGCTATTAAAAGAAGACTATCGCCTCATCCAAAAGATGCGTCATTTACTGCTAGAAATAAATTTGGGTGCGACTGCGATTGGAACGGGTGTGAACACACCTCATGGATATGCACTAGAAGTGGTTCAAACGCTTTCTCAAATTACTGGATTGAAATTACAAGGTGCTGAAGACTATGTTGAAGCCACCAGTGATTGTGGCGTATTTATTATTCTATCAAGTACTTTAAAGCGTTTAGCCGTCAAGCTCTCAAAAATTTGTAATGACCTGCGCTTATTAAGTTCAGGACCTCGTACGGGATTAGCTGAAATTAGATTACCTGAATTACAAGCTGGCTCATCCATTATGCCTGCGAAAATCAATCCAGTTATTCCTGAAGTAGTGAATCAAATTGCTTTTAAAGTCATTGGTAATGATTTGACAGTGACCATGGCAGCTGAAGCGGGACAATTACAATTAAATGTCATGGAACCTGTAATTGCACTGACCATGAATGAATCAACCAATTTATTAATTCAAGCAATGCAAACACTTGAAAACAAGTGTATTCAAGGTATTACTGCAAATGAACAGACTTGTTACGATGCAGTGATGCGAAGTGTTGGTATCGTCACATTATTAGATCCGATTCTAGGTCATGCCAAATGTGATGAAATTGGGAAGGTTTGTCTTGCAGAAAATAAAACCATTCAGCAAGTTGTCATTGAGCAGAATCTTTTGACGAAAGAGCAGTTAAATCAAATTTTCTCTTTTGAAAATTTAGTGTCTGAGATCGCGGGTCATGTTGTCGATGATATGAACATGGACAAAGTAAGTTAATAGAGTAGGTAGAATCTGAAAGTCAATTGAATATAAATTGATGGCATATTTCATTCAATGAGGTATGCCATTTTCATTGAAACTTTTAAGTATAATTTCTTAATTGAATGTTTATAATAATTAAAATTACGAGCCATCAATACAAAATTATAATTTAGAGAAAATGAATGAAAAGAATAGTAATAAGCACGCTGCTGTGTTCGATGTTGCTGGCATCCTGTTCAAAAAAATAGAGGAACGCTCTGCTGAAGCAGTTCAAGAAAATACTGCTGATACGCAAGTTGATATGCAAGAAGCGGCTGAACCAAATACTTTGCCCGTCCAGGAGCAAAAACCTGAGGTCATATTAAATCAAGATGTTAATCCGGTTGAACTTACTCGTCGTATGGTTCGAGAGGAGCAAGTTAACTTTACCGTTAAAGATGTGGTGAAAAGCAGTTTAGAGATTGAAAAAATAACCCTTGAAGCAGGCGGATTTATTGAAAGAAAAGATATTGATTTCAATGTGGTTGATCTTAAACGTCAGAATATTTCAGAAGGTAAAGTAAAAGTATTTGAAAAAGTTGAACCTATATCTTTTATGGTGCTACGTGTACCGAGTGAGCGTGCCCCACATGTTGTTAATCAACTTTTACCTTTAATGTTTTTTCTGAATCAGCAACGCTATAGTGCACAACGTTTTGAATTGAAGCTTCTTCAAGAAAAAATGAATCAAGAACAGACTATTTCAAGTCAAGCACGACCAGCTCATTTGAATGAAATCACACGGCTCACTCAACTCGAAGTTCAAGACCGTGTTAAATTCAGTACGATCAGTTTACAACTGAATCAACCAACACTGGTCCGAGAAAGGGTTGATATTGATATTGATGCAGTGGCGCGATTAAATGGTGATCACTTTATTCAGCGTGCTTGGAATAGCATCAAATATGGCTGACAATTTGTGCTCGATCTTTTGGTGTTTTTATTAATGATTTGGCCTTTGTATTTGATTGTCTTAATTGGCTTCTTGTTATATCGATGGTTAAAACCTTATTTTGATAAACTCAAATAAGCCCATGCCTCAATTTGGCTGAACTGAAGAAAGAAGTTTAGCCAAATCTTGCATTCCTTCGGTTGCTGATTTTGAGATACATGTATAGTGTTGTGGCACACGGCCGAGATCGGCTTTAGGGTCGATATAATACGCATCACAGCTTGGTGAAATACTGTGTACTAAGCTTGCAACAGGATAAACAGCTAAGCTTGTTCCAATCACAACAAAGATTTCAGCTTGCTGGCAAATCACTTCTGCTTCTTCAAAAGCGGGAACGGATTCACCAAACCATACGACATGTGGACGAAGCGGATATCCAGCGTCACAGAAGTCACGAGAAATATCCAGTTCAGTACCTTCAATTGTGTAAAATTTGTCTGTGAATTGAGCATCTGGCCCTGAGGTTTTGGCCAGTCTTATATTTCCATGAAGATGTAGTACTTTTTTGCTTCCAGCGCGTTCATGTAAGTCATCAATATTCTGCGTGATCACATGTACATCATAATGTTGTTCAAGTGCTGCAATCGCAAGATGTGCTGCATTAGGTTCAGATGCTAAAATTTTTTTTCGCCGTTCATTGTAAAAGCGCTGTACTAAAACAGGATTGTTACGCCAAGCTTCGGGCGTTGCGACATCCTCTATGCGATGGTTTTCCCAAAGTCCATCGCTATCTCGAAATGTATTGATACCACTTTCGGCACTCATACCAGCACCCGAAAAAATCACAAGCTTTGTTTTAGACTGATTCATCCAATCTCCATCCTATTGATTTTATGCCCACGTATGACGTCTGGATCAACTTAATATTCAAATATTCATTAGAGCTTATATAGTTTGATTCAGAAATTTAGAAATTTCTTGTGCGAATTTAATGGGTTCATTGATCAAAGGCGTATGCCCTGAGCGCTCAAACAGTACGATACGATGATTTTTAACCGATTCAGCAATGAGCTTTTGCCCTTGCGCTGGATAGAGTGCGGATTTAGCGCCCATAAAAAAAGTTGCTGGACATTCTAACTTTGAGATCGCGGCTCTGTAATCTTCTTTATGGTTTAGATAGTTGTCAATGTACCAACGCATATAGTCGAGACGTTGCATAGGGAGGATTAACTTTTGAATTTTCGGTTGATTGAGTGTTGTTTTAAAAATTTTAGCGCTCAATTGATGATTATCTTGTAAAGATAAAAATTTAACCCAAAGCTCGACTAATTCGCGGCTTAAGTGAGTAGGTAATTCACTCAGGTTTTGATAATTTTCATGTTGATGTAAAAAAGAAGAAAGTTCGATGAGTAGCTTTTTGAACTCTGGATAGCGATCGCCCAATAGCCCGAAACTCCAAGTTTCATCAGAAGGTATTTTAGGGGTTTGATCAATATGCAAGTATGCTTGGATTTGATCAGCAAATTGACCATATTGCATACCATGCATGGCAGTAGTTGCCCCCATAGAATAAGCAATCACTTTATATTGTTGTCTAGGGCGTTGACTGATCAATGCCTGAATATCGTTCCAGTGACTTGAAATAGCATCAGCATCTGGAATTTTACAATGCTTAGACCCACCAAAACCACGCCAGTCAGGAATAATAAATTTATATTTCTTTAAATTAAATGCAAAAAAAGGAATCCATTGCCAACTTTGCATTCCTAAACCAGATAGCACCAAAACAGGTTCACCTTGACCTATTTCACGAACATATAATTTTTCGTCATCTTGCATGGTATAAAATGGCATAGATATATCCTTTATTTTGTATTCATTCTTTTCAATTGTGGAATTACACGTTCTAACCAACTGATCCAACCTTGCTCTAATTCAATGCCTAATTGAAGAATCATTTTATGAATATAGAGTGTACGATCATCATTATTTTTATTGGCAAAATCTTTGTCGTAAATCGCTTGGTATATTTTTAACTTATTTTTATGAATTTCTAAATGAGACTCCAATTCTGTCAGCACATTATTACCACCTAGTTGTGCTTCAGCTCTTAAACGCACCATCAATTCTTCTCTGAGTTGGGCAGGCTCACTATGCTGTACCATCCAATTGGCAAGTTCAGTTCGACCTAGAGCATCAACTTTATATTTTTTCTTTCTCGAGTTGGGATCACCTTCATCAATAGTCGAAATCCAACCTTTTTTTTGCATAGCATTGAGTTCACGATAGATTTGTTGGTGAGTTGCATTCCAAAAGAATCCCATAGAACGGTCAAAGCGACGTGCAAGTTCAATACCTGTACTTGGTTTTTCAATGAGACTGGTCAACAAAACATGTGCTAAAGACATAAATCATATATCGTAAAATGTTGAATCAACTTAATTATGCAACATGTTGCATAAAAAGCAAAATTAGAATATATATTTATGCAACAAGTTGCATGAAACACACAATAATAGCAAGCAAACGCGAGCCATGAGGTCAGAATGTCAAATTATCCAAACTTACTTGCACCACTAGATTTAGGTTTTACCACTTTAAAAAATCGTGTATTGATGGGTTCAATGCACGTAGGTTTAGAAGAGGTTGAAGGTGGCTATGAACGTATGGCCGCATTTTATGCTGAGCGTGCTCAAGGACAGGTCGGTCTTATCGTGACGGGGGGAATTTCACCCAACGATGCTGGTGTGACTTTTGCGGGAGGGTCAAAATTAGACTCGATTGCTGAAGCTGAGAAACATAAAATCATTACACAAGCAGTACATGATGCTGGCGGTAAGATTGCAATGCAGATTTTGCATACTGGTCGATATTCATATCAGCCTGAAAACGTTGCACCATCAGCAATTCAGGCACCAATTAATCCAGTTAAACCTCATGCTTTAAGCTCGGCTGAAGTTCATCAAACCATTGATGATTTTGCTAACTGTGCAAAGCTGGCTCAATATGCAGGTTATGATGGTGTTGAGATTATGGGGTCTGAAGGTTACCTCATCAATGAATTTATCGCAGCACGTACCAATCACCGTGATGACGAATGGGGTGGGAGTTATGAAAACCGCATTCGTTTGCCGATTGAAATTGTAAAACGTACCCGTGCAGAGGTGGGTGAAAACTTTATTATCATTTATAGACTTTCGATGCTCGACTTGGTTGAGGGCGGTTCAACGCTTGAGGAGGTCATCCATCTTGCAAAAGAAATTGAGAAAGCCGGAGCGACTATCATTAACACAGGGATTGGTTGGCATGAAGCGCGTATACCCACGATTGCAACGAAAGTACCTCGAGCAGCATTTACATGGGTGACAGAAAAGCTAAAAGGTGAAGTTAATATTCCATTGATTACCTCAAATCGTATCAATACCCCTGAAATGGCTGAACACGTGTTAGCTTCAGGTCATGCAGATATGATTTCTATGGCTCGCCCAATGCTTGCAGATGCAGAATTTGTACTAAAAGCTGAACAGGGTAGAAGTGACGAAATCAACACGTGTATTGGCTGTAACCAAGCGTGTTTGGATCATATTTTTTCACTCAGAATTGCGTCATGCTTGGTTAATCCACGTGCATGCCATGAAACTGAACTCATTTTTAAAGAAACCCATACGCCTAAAAAAATTGCTGTCATTGGTGCAGGTCCTGCAGGATTGAGTTTTGCTACTTATGCAGCTGACCGTGGTCATCAGGTCACCATTTTTGAAGCAGCCGATCAAATTGGGGGGCAATTTAATATTGCAAAAACGATTCCAGGAAAGGAGGAGTTTTATGAGACATTGCGTTACTTTAAGCGAAAAATTGAGTTGCAGCCTTTAATTCAATTAAAACTTAACCATACTGCAACTTTTGAAGAGCTCAATACAGATCAGTTTGATGAAATTGTAGTCGCTACAGGTGTGACACCTCGACATTTAGATATTGAAGGAATTGATCATCCAAAAGTGTTGTCTTATATCGAAGTTTTAAGAGAGAAAAAACCAGTCGGACAGCGTGTTGCGATTATTGGTGCTGGTGGTATTGGTTTTGATACTGCTGAGTATCTAACCCATGAGGGGGAAAGTGGAAGCTTGAATCCTCAAAAATTTTATGATGAATGGGGAATTGATACATCATATTCTAATGTAGGAGGTTTAAAACCTGCTCAAGTAGAACAGCCATCACGTGAAATCTACTTATTACAACGTAAAGCCACTTCAGTTGGTGCAGGCTTGGGTAAAACGACGGGTTGGATTCATCGTACTGGATTAAAAAATCGCGATGTAAAAATGATTCCAGGTGCAACGTATAACAAGATTGATGACCAAGGTTTACATATCACAATCAATGATCAAACTACCGTCTTAAACGTGGATCATGTGGTGATTTGTGCAGGTCAAGAGTCATATACGGCTATGTTTGATCAACTTGAGCAGGCAGGTAAAAAAGTTCATTTAATTGGTGGGGCGAAAGAAGCGGGTGAGCTAGATGCAAAACGTGCGATTCGTCAAGGTGCTGAATTGGCTGTCAAGATTTAAGCCATAAAATTTCTCTCTTATATTATAGATGAAAGTGCAAGAAGAGGATTTGGAGAGGGTACTTAATTAAATGAGACCTCTCCTTGACGCAGTATTCTCCCTTTTCTTCTAAAAGGTTGAACTGATACACAAAAAGGACATAAAAATGACACTCGAAACCACACAAAAATCTATTCAACGTTGGCACCACATGCTTGAAACGCATGATTTAAGTCTATTGAATGAGCTTTTGTCTGAAGAAGTCGTATTTAAATCACCCGTCGCATTTAAGCCTTATCCAGGCAACAAGTTGTTACTTTTATTTTGACCAATGTGATTGAGATCTTTGAAAATTTTCGTTATCACCGTGAGTTCTACACAGCAGATGGGCTCAGTGTTGTGCTTGAATTTTCCGCAAATGTGGGTGAAAAAACATTAAAAGGGATTGATATGATCCAGTTTAATGAGCAAGGTCAAATTATTGACTTTGAGGTGATGATTCGGCCTAAAAGTGGCTTAGAAGCTTTGGCGTTGCAAATGGGCCAACGTATGGCTCAATTTCTACCAAAATAAATTAGGCATGTTTTTGGCTTATGAATTGGAGTAAGTAAATTCGGAGTCTGTATGAATCTTAATCAGCGTTTCAAGTGGGTGCAGGAATTCACTCAAACCCAATTTGATTATTTTACTGGTGCAGCTATACCTTCAATCTATTTTAATCCGCAAGGTGAGTTAGCGCATGTGATTTCAAACTTGAAACGTTTGCATTATAAATATACACCAACGCCGTGGCTCTCGAATACGCATGCTCACTTGGTGTATTTTGATAAAATTCGAAAGAAAACCGTAAAATTAGAGTATGACTTCATTGAACAGTTAACAATGTCTGATGGGGGAACGACGGGTATTGCTTGGTATGGTATGCATCTGCCTGCGGAAACACCTACTATTTTAGTGCTACATACCATTACTGGAAGTCCAGCCAGTATGAGAGAATTGGTCAGAGACTTACATCAAGTAACTGGTTGGCGTATCGCATTGTGTTTAAGACGAGGGCATGCAGGTCTACCACTTTCAGTTCCTAAAATTAATCTTTTTGGAAACACGCAAGATCTAAGAGAGCAGATTGAACATATTCAACAGCGCTTGCCATATTCTAAATTGTATGCAGTTGGGTCTTCAGCAGGAACTGGATTATTGGTCAGATATTTAGGGGAGGAAGAAAGTTCCACACCGATTCAAGCGGCTTTCGCACTTTGTCCTGGATACAATACGGAAACTGGTTTTTCAAATGTTCATCCTTTTTATAGCCGTTTGATGGCAAAAAAGTTAAATGCACATTTTTTAAAACCATATGAGCAACATTGGCGAAATTTAGAAAGTTTTAAGCAACTGAGTGTTGCTAAAGATTTATTTGATTTTGAAAAAAAATATTATCAGTTCGCTGGATTTGAAAATTATGACGCATATTGTAAAGCGACAAATCCCATCTATGTCTTTGAGAAGATTAGAGTGCCGTTGATGATTTTAAATTCGGAAGACGATCCAGTATGCCATATCCGCAATTTAGAGCCTTATAAAGAAGTGATTCAACATATGCCGAACATGGCAGTAGTGACCACAAAAAAAGGAAGCCATTGCTGTTTCTATGAAGGTAATAAAAATCCAGAATCTTGGGCACACAAATTAATTGCAGAATTTTTTTTAGAATTAGAGAAAGCCTGACAATTTTTGTTTTTTATAAATGAATAACAATTTGACTTTCATTCATGTTGACATAAAAAAACCGAGTCTTGTCACTCGGTTTTTTTAAATTCGAAAATTAGTTTTCTAAAGCAGGGGTAGCAGCAGCAATAGCAGCGGCAACAGCATCATCTTCAGATTGAGAACCACCTGTTGATGCACTTGGAGAAGGTGTAGGGCGTTCTACATTTTCAACAGCTGGTGCTGGGGCAGGATTCGTTTGTGCAGGAGCATCGCGGTATTCACGACGAATAGTCGCTGACGTATTGTTTGTTTCCTGATGCTCAATTTCAACTTGAGTTGGTGGCTCAGGTTCGATTTCTGGTTCAGAAATCTCAATGTTCTCAATTTGTTCTGCCTGTTCAGTTGTTTCAACAGTTTGTTCCTGTTCTTCTTCCTTAGGCGCTTCTTTTTTTACACATGCAGTAACGAGGAGTGCAGATAAGATTGCACCAGAGATTAAAAGTTTTTTATTCATAGTTGCTCAAAACAAACTAGCTAGATCGACTAACGTAGTATAACAGCAAATTAACAGATGAAAATCACTGAAAGTGTGCGTGAATCTTTATTGGAAATGATGATAGAATAACCAATTGTTTATTGTTCTTTGAATTGATGCGGATTGACTTTGCTTTATAGGTACAGAGTAAAGTAAAATTGCGCAACATTGCAGGCCGATTTAGGCTCGATTGTACGAGAAACCCAATGACCCATTTTATTTTCGTTACTGGTGGTGTTGTTTCATCACTAGGTAAAGGTATTTCAGCTGCTTCAGTTGCTGCACTTTTAGAAGCCCGTGGATTAAAAGTAACCATGGTGAAAATGGATCCATACATTAATGTCGATCCAGGGACGATGAGCCCGTTCCAACATGGTGAAGTTTTTGTCACAGAGGATGGTGCGGAAACTGACTTAGACTTGGGTTATTACGAACGTTTCTTGCGTCGTGCGAAAATGACCAAGCTTAATAACTTTACATCTGGTCGCGTGTACCAAGACGTTTTAAATAAAGAGCGTCGCGGTGATTACCTTGGTGGAACAGTTCAAGTTATTCCACACATTACAGACAATATTAAAGAACGTGTTCTTCGCGCTGGCGAAGGCTATGACGTTGCTATTGTTGAGATTGGCGGTACAGTAGGTGACATTGAATCTCTCCCATTCATGGAATCTGTTCGTCAGTTAATGGTTGAACTTGGTCACAAACGCACAATGCTGATGCATTTAACGTTGTTGCCATATATCAAGTCAGCTGCAGAGTTGAAAACAAAACCAACTCAGCACTCGGTGAAAGAATTACTCTCAATCGGTATTCAACCAGATATTTTGATCTGTCGTACTGAACACGATGTTGATGCTGATACAAAGCGTAAAATTGCGTTGTTCACGAACGTAGAAGCTCGTGCAGTTGTGGTGTGTAAAGATGCACGCACAATTTACGAAATTCCACGTACGTTCTATGAACAAGACGTTGATGATTTAATTTGCGAGCGTTTTGGTTATAACGATTTACCAGAAGCCGATCTTTCAGATTGGGATAATGTCGTAGAAGCACTATTAAATCCTGAGTACACTGTTCGTGTTGCCATGGTGGGTAAATATGTTGAACTTCCAGATGCTTATAAATCTGTAAACGAAGCACTCTTACATGCAGGTATCCAAAACCGCGTTAAAGTTCAAATTGATTATGTCAATGCCGAAGAACTAGAAAGCCAAGATGTAGCGGAAGTGTTGAAAGATGCTGACGCAATCTTAGTTCCTGGTGGTTTTGGCGAGCGCGGTACTGAAGGTAAGATGCAAGCGATTAAATTCGCACGTGAGAATGGAATTCCATTCCTTGGTATTTGCTTGGGTATGCAACTTGCGGTCATTGAATACGCACGTAATGTTGCTGGTATCGTAGATGCAACTTCAACTGAATTTAACCGTTCAACTAAATCGCCTTTAATTGGTTTGATTACGGAATGGTTAGACGAACGTGGTGAAGTACAACAACGTTCTGTAGATTCTGATCTTGGTGGAACAATGCGTCTTGGCGCTCAAAAATCAGAATTGGTTGAAGGCACTAAAACTGCAGAAGTGTATGGTTCAGTAGAAATTATTGAACGTCATCGCCATCGTTACGAAATGAATAATCGTTATATTCCTACTTTAGAAGAAAAAGGTATGAAAATTTCTGGTTATTCACCAATCCAACGTTTAGTTGAAACTGTTGAAATTCCTCAACATCCTTGGTTTATTGCTGTACAATTCCACCCGGAATTTACAAGTTCTCCACGTGATGGTCATCCATTATTTGCTGGTTTTATTGATGCTGCTAAAAAACAGTATCAAAAATCGAAATAATGAATGTCTTAGGACATAACTAGGAAGTTTAAATGTCACAATTAAAAGCACAAGAAATTGTACGTTTAGGCGATATACAAATGGCAAATCATTTGCCATTTGTATTATTCGGCGGAATGAATGTACTTGAATCAAAAGATTTAGCTTTTGAAATTGCAGAAACTTATGTTGATATTTGCAAACGTTTGGATATTCCATATGTTTTCAAAGCAAGCTTTGATAAAGCAAATCGTTCGAGCTTAAATTCTTTCCGCGGACCTGGTCTTGAAAAAGGAATTGAGTGGTTAGCTGACATTAAAAAACATTTTAATGTACCCATCATTACAGATGTTCATGAACCATATCAAGCAGCACCTGTGGCTGAAGTGGCTGACATCATTCAATTACCTGCTTTCCTCAGCCGTCAAACAGATCTTGTTGAGGCAATGGCAAAAACTCAAGCCATTATCAATATCAAAAAAGCGCAATTCTTAGCACCGCATGAAATGCGTCATATCTTGCATAAGTGTTTGGAAGCAGGGAATGACAAGCTAATTTTATGTGAGCGTGGCTCAGCATTTGGTTACAACAACTTGGTTGTCGATATGCTTGGTTTCGACATCATGAAAGAAATGAATGTGCCGGTCTTCTTTGATGTGACACATGCACTTCAAACCCCGGGTGGTCGTGCAGATTCAGCAGGTGGTCGTCGCGCACAAATTACGACATTAGCGCGTGCGGGTATGGCGACAGGTCTAGCAGGTCTTTTTCTGGAAGGACATCCTGATCCAGAAAAAGCAAAATGTGATGGACCTTGCGCTCTTCGAATGTCTCAACTTGAGCCATTCTTAGCTCAGCTTAAAGAATTGGATACCTTGGTTAAAGGTTTCAAAAAATTAGATACACACTGATGCAGCGTTAGACGCATCGTTTTATTAATCAACTGAGGAATTGTTCATGAGCCAAATCGTTGACATTCGTGCACGTGAAATTTTGGACTCTCGTGGTAACCCAACCATCGAAGCAGACGTTATCTTAGCATCTGGCGTAGTTGGCCGTGCATGTGCACCATCTGGTGCTTCAACTGGTTCTCGTGAAGCTTTAGAACTTCGTGATGGCGATAAAGCACGTTATTTAGGTAAAGGTGTTAAAACTGCTGTGAACAACGTAAACACGTTAATCCGTGACGCGTTAGTGGGTAAATCAGTATTCGAACAAAAAGACATCGATAATACGATGATCGCTTTAGACGGAACTGAAAACAAAGAAAAATTAGGTGCGAACGCAACTTTGGCAGTGTCTTTGGCTGCTGCGCGTGCTGCTGCTGACGAAAAGAAAATTCCTCTTTTCCAATACATCGCAGACCTTCGTAACAACAGCATTTTAACAATGCCTGTTCCAATGATGAACATCTTAAACGGTGGTTCACATGCGGACAACAACGTTGATATCCAAGAGTTCATGATTGAGCCAGTTGGCTTCACTTCATTCTCTGAAGCACTTCGTGCAGGCGCAGAAATCTTCCATTCTTTAAAATCAGTTTTAAAGAAACAAGGTTTAAATACTGCTGTTGGTGATGAAGGTGGTTTCGCGCCGAACTTACGTTCAAACGAAGAAGCAATTACAGTTATTCTTGAAGCAATTGAAAAAACTGGCTACAAAGCAGGTTCTGACATTATGCTTGCGCTTGACTGTGCATCTTCAGAATTCTACAAAGATGGTCAGTACATCCTTGCTGGTGAAGGCAATAAAGCATTCACAAACAACCAATTCTCTGACTACCTTGCAGGTCTTGTAAACCAATATCCAATTATCTCTATTGAAGATGGTTTAGATGAATCTGATTGGGAAGGTTGGTCTTACCTAACTTCGATTCTTGGCGACAAGATTCAATTGGTTGGTGATGATTTGTTTGTTACAAATCCTAAAATCCTTCAACGTGGTATCAACGAAAAAGTTGGTAACTCTATCCTGATTAAGTATAACCAAATCGGTACGTTGACTGAGACTTTAGATGCGATCTATCTTGCTAAAGCAAATGGTTACTCTACAGTGATTTCTCACCGTTCTGGCGAAACTGAAGATTCTACAATTGCGGATCTTGCAGTAGGTACTGGTGCTGGTCAAATCAAAACTGGCTCACTTTGCCGTTCTGACCGTGTAGCGAAATACAACCAATTACTTCGTATTGAAGAATTAACGAATGCTATTTACCGCGGTAAAGCTGAGTTTAAAGGTTTAAATTAATCGTTTAGATTATTTTGAATTTCAAAAAACCACTCTGTAAAGAGTGGTTTTTTTTGTTATTAAGCTATGAAATAAAAAGTGTAAATATAATGACTCTAGAATATTCAATAACTTTTGATATTTAACAGTACATATTTTTAAAAGAAATCAATCAATGTGAATTTGTTTAACATTTGCATATTTAACACAGTTACACATACTACCTTTCTTTGTTTTAGGGTATATTAGTGCTCTAATTTCATGATGTTAACTAAGCCTCAAATATAATGTTAGACGTCTTTAAAACTACTTCAAGTAAAGTTATTTTGCTGGTGGCAATAATTTTAATTGCCATCTTTCAATATCGCTTTTGGCTCGGTGAAGGAGGATATTTCCCTCATCAGGCGCTACTTCAGCAAATGAATCAACAAGCTGAAACAAATGAAGAGTTAAAAGAGCGTAATCGTATTCTGGCTGCTGAAGTATATGATCTAAAAAATGGTGTAGAGGCGATTGAAGAACATGCACGTTTAGATCTTGGCTTAATTAAGCCTCATGAAACGTTTATTCAAATGAGTACAATTAGTACGAATTACAAGCCGATTTACATCGACCCAAATGCTAACGTAGATTTAAGAACCAATGAGTCTAGACAACCTGAATCTGAACAACCGTAAATTATGGGCTATTATTCCGGCAGCAGGTTCTGGTAGTCGATTTTCCAAATCAGCGTTAAAGCAATATCAAATTATCCAGAATAAAACTGTACTTGAGCATACTGTAGAACGTATTGCTCAATTGCCTATTGCTGGCTATGTGTTGGCAATCTCAGAGCATGACCAATTTGCTCAGACACTTCAATTTGCTAAATCAGAAATCCTTCATTTCTGCTTAGGTGGTCAGGAGAGGGTTGATTCTGTACTTAATGGTTTAAATTATTTAACCAATATTGCAGATGAAAATGATCTGGTGTTTGTGCATGATGCTGCTCGACCTTGTGTGAGCTTGAGTAATTTAGAATCTTTGATTCGCCATGTTATCGAATCTAAGCATAGCGCAATTTTAGCAACGCCTGTACGTGATACTTTAAAAAGAGTAGATCAGTCGAGTGCCATTGAAAAAACTGTTGATCGAAGTGCATTGTGGCAAGCACAAACTCCACAATTGTCGACCATTAAATTGCTAAAAACCTCGATTGAACATGCATTAACTTACAAGATCACAATCACGGATGAAGCGAGTGCGCTTGAATATGCTCATCATCCAGTAGATGTGGTGATTGGACGATCTGATAATATTAAAATTACTTATCCTGAAGATTTAGAACTTGCTCGTCTGATTCTTCAGTCACAGTCTGACTCGAAATAATTTAGTTTTATGTTTGGGACTTTGCTTAAATAGCCAAAACATTGTCTTATAATAACGCCACTTAGAATATGCAATTCAGCCAATGATACCTTCACAACAGTACCGTTTTTTGCGTCATGCCTTGAGAGATGGACGAACAATCAAACATGATTCGTCACGTTGGACTAAATTACATTTAGATCCATGGTTACTTGGTTTTTTGATATTAAACGCAGCTTTTGGACTCATGGTTGTTTATAGTGCAACCAATCATGATTCAAGCATGGTGATTCGTCAGGCGACCAGTTTTGGTATCGGTTTTATTTTGCTGTTTATTTGTGCACAAATTCCTCCAAAAGTTTATCAAATTGTCAGTCCTTATCTGTATGCATTTTCGATTGTGCTTCTGCTTTTGGTATTGCTAATTGGTGATGTCCGCTTAGGCGCAAAACGCTGGATTTCTATTCCTGGATTAGGGAGTGTGCAGCCCAGTGAATTTATGAAATTTACGATGCCACTCATGATGGCTTGGTTTTTCAGTCTGCGGACTTTACCACCCAAATTTATGCATATTCTCTTTGCATTATTTCTGATGATGATTCCTTTTGTTTTAGTCGCATTACAGCCTGACTTAAACATTGGATTAATTATTCCCGGAATTTTTGTCATTTTTTTAAGTGGTATTTCTTGGCGTTTGATTGGGGCTGTGGTCGCTGGGTTTGCAGTGGTTGCACCATTATTATGGAATTTCTTTCTACAGGAATACCAAAAAAAGCGAATTTTAACTTTATTTGATCCTGAATCAGATCCGCTAGGTGCAGGGTGGAATATCATTCAGTCTAAAATTGCGATTGGTTCTGGTGGACTATTTGGTAAAGGTTTTAATGAAGGAACACAGTCTCATTTAGGTTATCTCCCCGAACATCATACAGACTTTATTATGTCTGCTTATGCAGAGGAATTTGGCTTTTTTGGTGTGTTCGTATTATTTGTTATTTTTGCTGCGATCATTATTCGTTGTTTGATTATTTCCATGAACAGCTTCCATAATTTTGGACGTCTTTATGCCGGTGCGGCAGGTTTAACTTTCTTTTTCTTTGTGTTTTTGAACAGTGGAATGGTGAGTGGAATACTTCCAGTAACGGGTGATCCATTGCCACTCATGAGTTATGGTGGTACGGCAGTCATTGCAACGCTTGCAGGTATGGGCATTGTAATGTCTATACATACTCATCGCTAAAACATCTAGGGTTGACAGCAAATTTTCAACTCACATTCTGCTTACTCTCACATCTATTGAAACTTTGAGCTTCAATGATTGCTCTAATCAGTCATTACACTTTTATGCTGAAGAAGATGAAAGTGTAGATGGAAGTTGATCTATGCTATTTGAGAGAGTAACTCTAAAATAATTAACTTATTTCCTCATTTTTTTGTAATAACTAAATTTTTATCGATGGTAGAGAAAATTTGAGCTAAACAATGATCTTTGTAACGTTTCCCAAGCTAAAAATTCCTGTCTTAGCTGTTGTCTTAAACTTGGTGATCCATTTGTATAAAAATATTTTTTAAAATTGATTTTCGTAGATGTATAAAAAAATTAACTATGGCATATTAATTGCTGAATAAGAATTAAACGAATATTGCAGGAGAGAGGTCTTCTGTAGATCCGCCGAAGGAGCAACGACCCCGGAATCTCTCAGGCAAAAGGACTGTAATTATTCTCAATCATCTGGAGAGAAGTCTAATGATGTTTAGACTCACCGAAGGGGATGGAAATAATCATATGTTATGAAGATTTCCGAAGCTCTCAGGTACCGTGACAGATGGGGCATTGAAAATATAAAATTTTCAAGGAGCTTTTATGTCACATATTATGGTGATTGGTGCTGGCATTACAGGAATAACCACTGCCTACGAATTGTTAGAACTTGGTTATCAAGTCACGATTTTGGATAAAAACTTATACCCAGCAATGGAGACTTCATTTGCGAATGGAGGTCAACTCTCTGCATGTAATGCAGAGGTGTGGAATCAGAAAGCAACGGTACTGAAGGGTATCAAGTGGATGACCCAAAAAGATGCACCATTATTACTCAACCCATCTTTTGATTTGCATAAATACGCTTGGCTGATTGAATTTATGGGTAATATCAAGCATTACGAAGCCAACACACAAGAAACGGTAAGGCTGGCATTATTGGCAAGAAAACGGCTATTCGAAATTGCACAGAAAGAAAATATTCAATTCGATTTGGAAAAGCGTGGAATTTTGCACTTTTATCATAATCAGCAGGATTATGATGTCGCAATAAGAGTGAATGATTTGTTATGCAAAGGTGGATTAGAGCGTCACGCTGTTACAAATGGAGAAATTCACAGTATTGAACCAAGTTTGAAGGGAGAATATTACGGTGGTTTTTATTGTCCTGACGATGCCACAGGAGATATACACAAATACACCACGCATTTAGCCCAAGTGGTGGCGAATAAAGGTGGGAAATTTTTATACGGTGTAGAAGTTGAAGATTTAAATCTGGATCATTCAACAGAACAAGTTTCAGCTAAATATCGCGCTTGTGATCCTAAAAGTAGAGATATACCCGATGGATTTATTCAAGCTGATGCAATGGTCATTTGTGGTGGAGTTGGAAGCTATCATTTAGCACAACAGGCTGGAGATCGTGTCAATGTTTATCCAGTGAAAGGGTACTCGATTACAGTTCAGTTGAATGATGAACATAGCCAACAACATGCACCATGGGTAAGTTTATTGGATGAAAGTGCAAAAATTGTGACGTCGAGATTAGGTCGAGATCGTTTAAGAATTGCTGGTACTGCAGAATTTAATGGCTATAACCGAGACATCCGTATGGATCGCATACAACCTTTGGTTCATTGGGTGAATCGTAATTTTGATATTTCAACTGAGCATTGTGTCCCTTGGGCTGGATTAAGACCGATGATGCCGAATATGATGCCAGTGGTAAGACAAGGGAAGCATCCGAGAGTCTTTTATAATACCGGTCATGGGCATCTGGGTTGGACGCTGTCAGCTGCAACTGCTGCAATGATCAGTTTAGAAATTTCACAGAAAATAGCGGCTTAATGAAAAGCCACAATAGCGTGAAAACTATTGTGGCAAATACATTTATAGTCGAGTGAAAACTTGATCTGCATTCAAACGAGATTTAGGTAATTTGGCATTAAAATCTTTTTCACTTCGATAACCAAGTGCCAATAGCACTGATGGAATCAGGCCTTTTGCGTCAAGATTTAACTCTTCAGCGATAATTTTTTCATCGAATCCTCCAATTGGAGTGGCATCGATACCTTCTAAACCTGCAGCAAATAAGGTTTGCCCAAGTGCAATAAAAGTTTGATTTTCAGACCAGCGCTGGATATCGCCTTTTTCGTTGCGATAATAATCAACATAGCCTAAGCGCGTATCTTTTTGAGCTTGTTTTGCTTGGTCATCTTTAAAACGACCACTGATTTCATCTTGATTTAATAATCGATCTAGATGAGAGTCTGTAATGTCTTTATGCGTACAAAACAGAATTGTGTGTGAAGATTCAAGGACTTTGGGTGCATTATAAACATACTTACCAACCAGTGCTTTAGCAATGCGCTGTTTGGCTTCATCAGTTTCGATGACAAAGAAATGCCACGGTTGAATATTGATAGATGAAGGTGCGAGCCTTAAAGATTCCAATAATTTTTCAAACTTTTCTTGAGGGATCTTTTTTGAAGAATCGTATGCTTTGGTGGTGTAGCGAGATTGGGAGATGTTTAACAAATCCATATTATCCTCCGATTATTCACAATATATTCATCTAAAAATTTTAAATGACTCTGAACTTAAATATTTTCTATAGTTGATGCTAAATGATATGAAAAAATCTGACTTGTCTTTAAATCAATAGGCATATTTTAAATCAGTATATTTTTCTAATGACATTGCAATTTGTTGGTTGATAAATGCGCGCACATCTTCTTCAGTCATAGGTTGACCATTCTTGCTGATATTATGTTCGATCGGTGCTTGGTCTGCGGCCTTAATTTTGTAGACAAGGTGGGTGATCAATTCGTAATCGTTATTATGGTTTACGATGTTAGTCACATATTGATATGAATGCTCAAAGTTGAGATCTTGATGGGAAAATATAAATTGTTCAAAGATTGTCAATGCGGCGCCATCAGCAAGATTTTTGAGTTCATCAATAATTGTGGCATCTAGCCGTACATCATAACGTTCAGAGATTGCTTTACCATCGATTAATAATGACACTTTATCATCTTCATGGTGTTGAACAGTAATATTGCTGAAATTAGACATGACAAACTCACGAATTGAATTGAGTCGTTATTATCATATGCAAAAAAACTTAAAGCAAAACATACTGATTAATATTCAAACATTGAGTGAAATTTCAATTTAAAGGTTGATGAGATCATTATAAAAATAGAGGAACTAATAAGACCATGTTTTCAGTGTCAGATCATTGATTGACTGCTTAGAGAATTTCGATTGATTAATTTCCAAAATTTGAGCTTGATCCAAACGCCAGTCGCCTAAAACAATTCTTCTTTTATCTTGAGAGATATGGATTTGAGGGCGATGCGTATGACCATGAATTAGTAAATCAACTTCTTTCAATGCATCGTGGACAGCATCTTGATTTACATCCATGACATCATAAGATTTAAATTCTTTTGATTCGTGGCTTTTTTTTCTAAATCCATTTGCAAGTTGAGTACGAAAAGAAAGTGGGGTATTCCGCAGTATCCAAATGATGAGTGGATTTCTGATTATTTTTTTAAAACGTTGATAGGCGACATCGTCTGTACACAAGGCATCGCCATGTTCGAGACGAATATTGACATCGTTGATTTGTAAATAAGAAATTTCTGGTAGCAACTGACCACCAAATTTATTTAAAAAAATTTGATTCAGCGCAAAATCACGATTGCCGATAGAAAATAAAACTTGATTTCCCTGAGCAGTAAATCTTTTTAAGCGTTCAACGATTTCATCGAGCCAAGGAGCTGTATAGTCATCACCAATCCATGCATTAAACCAATCACCTAAAATATAGAGTTGGGTTTGCTGGTCTTGATAATGATCTAATAAATCTAAAAACCCTCGAACGAGTCGAGGGTGTTCAGGTGACAGGTGTAAATCTGAAATAAACAGATAGGTCACTTAATATTCCTTATTTGCCTACATCCCCATCAACTTTAGATGGTGAAACAATCCCTTGAACATGATATTTGTTTTAAAGCAGTGCTTGAAAACTTAATAAGTTAAGGGGTAGGTTTTTTATTCAGAGATAATTTTAGCAGATTCGATCACAACGTTTTCTAGTGGAACGTCAGCGTGGTAGCCACGGTTACCAGTGCGAACGCCTTTGATTTCATTAACAACGTCCATACCTTCTACAACTTTACCAAATACTGCATAACCCCAGCCTTGAGCTGTTTTACCAGTATGGTTAAGGAAAGCATTGTTTTTCACGTTAATGAAGAATTGTGCAGATGCTGAGTGAGGAGCTTGAGTACGTGCCATAGCAATCGTACCTTCGTCATTGCTTAAACCGTTGTCAGCTTCATTTTCAATAGAATCGCGAGTTGCTTTTTCTTTGAAGTTTTCATCCATGCCACCGCCTTGGATCATGAAACCGTCAATTACACGGTGGAAAATTACGCCATCATAAAAACCATCACGAACGTACTCTAAAAAGTTAGCAACAGTTTTAGGTGCTTTTTCAGAGTTAAGCTCTAGAACAATACGTCCTTTATTGGTGTTTAATTCGACTTGAGGAAAACTCATTCTATAATCTCCTGATCATGGACAAAAAGCCATGGGTTTGTGGTTGAGAGAAGCATAAGCAAACTGTAAACTACAAGGCAAGCAAAAACGTTATTTTCTTTGTTAATAATATGAAGATAGCGTTTTAATTATCCTATTTTATCTTATAGAAGTGATTTATCAACTATGAAGCCGAATGATGTTGTTTCATCCCTGCCAAATACCCCGACGACTAACAATCCATCAGTCGATGCTGCGCAGCAAGAACAACAACCGGGCTTAGACTTTGTACGTCAAGTAATTACAGAAGATCTTGCAGCAGGGCGTACAGATAAAGTCGTGACGCGCTTTCCACCAGAGCCTAATGGTTATTTACACATTGGACATGTTAAAGCGATTTGCCTGAATTTTGGTATTGCAGAAGAATTTTCTGGTTTATGTAATCTTCGTTTTGACGATACAAATCCAGATGCAGAAGAACAAGAATATGTAGATGGTATTGCGAACGATGTTAAATGGCTCGGTTTCGACTGGAATGGTGAACCACGCTACGCATCAAGTTACTTTGATCAATTGTATCAATGGGCGATTCAATTAATTAAACAAGGTGATGCATATGTCGATTTGCAATCTCCTGAAGAAATTAAGCTGAATCGTGGAAATTTTGTAGAACCAGGTAAAAATTCTCCGCAACGTGATGCAACGGTTGAAGAAAACTTAGCACGTTTTGAACAAATGCGTAATGGTGAGCTTGGAGAAGGCCAAGCAGTACTTCGTGCCAAGATTGATATGGCATCACCGAACGTACATATGCGTGATCCAATTCTTTACCGTGTTTTACATTCTGAGCATCATCAAACAGGCGATACGTGGAAAATCTATCCAATGTATGACTATGCTCATCCTTTGTCTGATGCGATTGAAGGCATTACGCACTCGTTATGTACGCTTGAATTCCAAGACCATCGCCCGTTCTATGATTGGGTTGTCGCTAAGGTAAATTCTCCAGCAGTTCCACGCCAGTACGAATCAAGCCGTTTGAATGTTGATTACACCATCACCTCAAAACGTAAATTACGTAAGCTGGTCGAAGGTGGTTACGTCAATGGTTGGAATGATCCACGTATGCCTACAGTCGTGGGAATGCGTCGTCGTGGCTTTACTCCAGAAGGCTTACGTGATTTCTGTAAGCGTGTGGGCGTATCTAAAACTGATGGTATTGTCGATGTTGCAATGCTTGAATTCTGCATTCGACAATCATTAGAAAATACTGCTGCACGTGGTATGGCGGTATTGAATCCACTTAAAGTGACATTGACCAACCTTCCAGAGGATATGGATTTAACACACGCACGCCATCCAAATGTTGATATGGGTGATCGTGTAATTCCACTGACTTCTGAATTGTATATTGATCGTAAAGATTTTGAGGAAGAGCCGCCTAAAGGGTTTAAACGCTTAATTCCTGGTGGTGAAGTCCGTTTACGTCATGCTTATGTGATTAAATGTGATGAAGTGATTAAGGATGAAAATGGCGAAGTTGTTGAACTGAAATGCTCTATCGATCCGCATACTTTAGGTAAGAATCCAGAAGGTCGTAAAGTCAAAGGTGTTATTCATTGGGTATCTGCAAATAAAGGGATTCCTGCTGAAGTTCGTATTTATGATCGTCTATTTACTGAAGCCGCACCTGATGCGGACGATGATTTCTTAGCGAATTTAAATCCAGATTCTCTAAAAATTGTTCAAGCGGTAATTGAGCCTGCTTTAGCTCAAGCGAAACCTGAAGATCGATTCCAATTCGAACGTGAAGGTTATTTTGTCGCTGATCAATTTGATCATACTGTTGAAAAACCTGTCTTTAACCGTATTTTGGATTTAAAAGACAGTTTTAAGCCTGCAAAATAAAGTTTGGTAATATCAAAAAAAGCCTGATTGATTCAGGCTTTTTTTTATTCAAATTTAGGTTAATAATTAATTTTTGTGATTAAATTCATATGATTAGATAAAGGTGAGTATTTAATAATAATTTAATAAGTTATAAATAAAAACTAAAATAACATTATATTTCAAATATATATTTGACTATTTGGATTTTCAAGCGCATATTTAATTCAACCGAAAGGTTAATTTGAAACTTTGTTTTCCTCGAAACCCTGCTTAAGCGGGGCTTTTTTTTGCTTTATTTTGTGATGCTGCTGTAAAGCGATATACACAGGGCCTTTCAGTTTGCGCTGATCATTTAACTTTTTCTTAATATAAAATACCAAAGCAAAACAGGTGGTTGCTAAAGTTAAAAGAAGACTATTTAAGTAGCTCATGAGTGAGCTGATATAACCAATAGTGGTGAGTCTATTCATCATTTTGATGACTTGTGGGCTACTTTCGATGCCCGTGATCGCCCAAGAACATAAGTGTTCACAATTATTAATAATGAGATGATAGTTATTTTCATGCATTCGAGAGCGCATTCGTCTTACGACAGCACGACCTGAATATTTGGGGGTGCTATAATGCCGAATCGTAATTTTTTTGCCATGTGCAAATTTTTGCAGAGATGTAATTTCGATCGGATGTTTTTTAAAGAGATGAGCAAAACCTGAATAATGAATAACACGACCCTTACCCACATAAATACCATGATGTGAATAACCAAAATGCTTAACAATTAAGTGAGCACCAAGAGGGAATGTTTTGACGTGTTTATGCCGCATTTATAAAATATTCCAATAACTTTACAGATGTACATTTATTGAAAGAGAGTCCACAGTATAACCGAATTGGAAATAAATAATGAGGTATAAATACAATATAAGCACTCTAAAAAAGGTGCCTAAATTTTTTATTCAACTCAAATGAAGTTATGAGAAGAAAGCATTTTGTGCTTCACAATTTTTAATTGCATCATCTTTAGGAAGCTGTTTAATTTGCTCTTCAAACTCGTTTTTTTGACGATCTATGGCAGTTTGAGGAATACCGCTCTCTTTCGCTAATTTTTCAATGTTGCCCCAAACTTCCTCACATGCTGAAGGTAGCTTATTACAACCACTAAGCGATATGAAAGTCGCCCCTAAAATAATGAATAGAATATTTTTCATTGAATCCCCAAATGTATTTTTAATTATCCTATGAGCTTATCTTAATTGAACATTTTTAAATTGAACAGAAAATTTATCATAAAAAAAGCACTGTCTATGCAGTGCTTTTTTTCTTTACTGAAGGGTGATTTTGTTACTCAATAAATCAGTAAGATCTTTTTTTGAATAGCCACGCGAAATAAGAACTTTTTTGATTCCGCGGATTACATCTTCATCTGATGCCTTTTGTAAAGCCTCGATCAACTGATCGTTAGTCTTACATGAACAATCATTTTCAACACAAGCAATTTGATTTTTATGCTCGTTCTGCTGCGAATCTGATGAAAACAGCTTTTGCCAAAAACTCATAGAGCCTTCATTTGCAACCAAAGATAGGTCGAAATATAGTCGATTTAAAATTTAATGCAAGTTTGTAATCGTGATTTAAGGCACATTTTAAAATAAATATTTCGATGATAAACCTAAAGTTTAACGAAATTATGACATTGAAAAATTAAATTTTTCTTTATTCATATGATTTTTAAGTGAAATTCAAAAAGCATAAAAAATGGACAGTGTAAGAACTGTCCATTTAGTAAGAAATAAATTGTTTAAATTTTCTCTAAAAGAACGCCTGACTCGACATGGTGGGTATAAGGAAATTGATCGAACAGCGCAAATTTAGTGATTTTATGAGTTTCCGATAACATCTTTAAATTGTCGTGCAAAGTATCTGGATTGCATGAAATATAAATAATACGTTTAAAGCGTTGAAGCAGCTTCAAGGTATCATCATCAATGCCTGCACGAGGTGGATCTACAAATACAGTATCGAAGTCATAACTTTGAATATCAATATTGGCTTCTTGTAAACGTCTAAACTCACGTTCTGCATTGAATGCTAAGGTAAAATCTTCAGCTGAAAGGCGAGCAACTTGAATATTATTAATTTGATTTTGCTCAATATTCCATTGCGCTGCATAAACTGATGATTTAGCCAGTTCCGTTGCTAGAACGCGATTAAACTTTAGCGATAATGGAAGGGTAAAATTACCATTACCGCAATAAAGCTCTAAAAGATCTTTATCACTGGTTTGAGCTGCATTACATGCCCACTCCAGCATTTTTTGACAAACTTGCGCATTAGGTTGCGTGAAGCTACTTTCAATTTGCTTATATTTGAATTTACGGTCAAATACTTGTAATTCTTCAACTACATATTCATCCGTCAATACAATTTTTTGACCACGGCTGCGACCAATAATCTTAATATTGAGTTTTGAAGATAAATTTTTTGCTAGTTGTTCCCAGTCTTGATCAAGCGGACAACGATAAATCAATGAAACCAGCATTTCACCGTTCAACGTAGAAAGAAAATGTACTTCAAACAGACGCTTAGAGAGCACTGCATTTGATTTTAGTTCAGACAGGAGAACTGGCATTAAATCATTAATAGATTTATCCGCGATTGGAAACTCATCAACACGTACAACTTTCTTTTGAATACCATCTTCCGCGCGTTCAAACATGGCATAAAACATATCATCTTCTGTATGCCAAATACGGAACTCAGCTCGCATACGGAAATGTTTTTCAGGAGATGAAAAAACTTCTAGTTCAGGTGGTTGATATTCAGCAAATTGATTGCGGATACGTTCAATTTTTGCATCAAGTTGTTGTTGATAAATAGAAGTCATAAAAATCTAAAAAAACTAGCACAAAGCAGAGTGAATGGTAGCAAATAATAAGCCAACATTCTTCTAAATCTTTGTGCTGTTGTGACTATCTTTTGGTGAGGTGCTCAACTAAGTAGTCGATGAACACACGTACAGCTGGTAATAAACCACGGCGAGAAGGGTAAACCACATGAAAAATACCGTGTGGTGCATTCCAGTTAGGCAGAACCTTAACAAGACGCCCATCTTTAATATAATCTTCAACAATACTGTCTGGGAGTAATGCTACCCCACAATTGTCACTTGCAAGTTGTGCAAGCATAAGTAGATCAGAGCCCATCACGACTGGACTCACTTTGACTTTAATCGATTTGTTGTTTGAATCATGTAGAACGAGTTGTTGATCAGTATGTTCATCAACCATACTTAATATTCGATGATTTGAGAGTTCTTCAGGTTTTTTGATAGATCCAAATTCATTAAGATAAGCCTGACTGGCGAAAAGATGTTGTTCAATATTTTCAAATTTTCGAATGACCAAACTTGGGTCATCATCCAAACTTGAGCGAACACGAAGCGCTAAATCAATTCCTTCATTGATGATATCGACACGTCGATTAGTAACCATCAATTGAACTTTGATTTCAGGATACTGCTTAAGGAAATTTGGCAGTATTTTGGTCATTTCATGCTGGGCAATTGATACGGGTAAACTGACACGAATTAAGCCTCTTGGTTGTTCACTTAAATGATCTACCAAATCATGAGCAGATTGGGCAGCATTCATCATTACTTGCGCATGGCGATAAATGTTCATCCCAATATCAGTGACAGCAAAATGACGTGAACTACGTTGAATAAGCCTTACACCGAGATTTTCTTCTAAATTATAAACACGTCGACTCAATTTTGATTTGGGAATGTCAGTTGCTCGCTCGGCAGCGCTAAAACCACCATGTTCGACAACAAGGGCAAAGCAATAAAAATCATCTAAATCTGAAAGCATGGATTCATTCCATATATGCGACGTTTTGTTAAAAAATACATTATTGTTCTGAATAGTCAATTGAGTTGCTGTGTTTTCTCTAAAATCTAAGGTTGTTATATGTAGTAATGAATAAAGAGGGCTATTTAAAAATCTAAAAGCAATGGTTAAACTTATGTTTTATAGCACGTAATACTTAAGGTTGACATGGCTTATACAACAATTGAACTTCAAGATCCTCAAGAAAATGTACAGTGCCCGCATTGTCAACACGCTGTTATCGACTGGAATGAAGAGCAATATATTCAACCTTGTGATCATACATTGTTTATTGCTATGGACTTGGGATTTGAATTTATTTCAGATGAATTTGAAGCAACTATGCCTCGCACAGTAGATGAAATTCATGCAGATGATGAAAACTCGGATGTGTTTACTGAGATTACACGTTCTGATTTAGCTCAGTTTAAAATTTATAAAGTTGCATTGGGTGTCGACAACCTCAATCGTTATATTGGTTTCCAATCATAATTTTTTTAATCACACGCATATGGTAAAAAGACTTGGGGTTACCTTGAGTCTTTTAATTTCTTTGTATTGGGTTATTGATTGCAAAGTTCTAAGTTTGTGTTAATTCATGATAAGTTCAATGCTTTGCATAAAGAAATCATGGCTATCATAAAACGCACTTATGGCTATAATCATCTGATCTATTTTTGGATTGGTTCGTGTTTTATCGATCAACTTCACCTTAGATCCAAGTGAATTCTATCTAACCCACTTGGATTTCAGCATTAGGATGACTCAACCTGCTTTTTTTAGGGGTTGCAATTAAATAAGCCAATGTCAAAGGACCGAGACGACCCGCAAACATCAGTATCATGAGCATATATAAACTTGCAGGTTGTAATTCTGAAGTAATACCTCTAGATAATCCGACTGTACAAGCCGCGGAAACAGCTTCAAATAGTAAATCTAGAAAACGTTTATTAGGCTCTAAAATTAACAGCGTAAAGAAACCAATGAAAATGAGCATAGCAGTTATGCTAATGACCGCAAGAGCTTTATAGGTGACAGTTGCAGGAATCGAGTGTTTAAAAACAGTGACTTCGTCAGCTCGTCTCAAAAACGTGATCACACTTAATACTACAATAATAAATGTACCTACTTTAATACCACCAGCAGTACTTAAAGATCCGCCTCCAATAAACATTAATAGCATAGTCACCAAGGTTGCTGGATCACTCATACTGGCCATATCAATACTATTAAATCCAGAGGATCGCGGTACTGTGGCATGAAACCAAGCATTTAATGCTTGGTCTCCAATTGACATTGGGGCGAGGGTCAATGGATTATTTGCTTCTAAACACCAAATCATAATAAAGGCAAATAGATTGAGTCCTGCGATAGTAGAAAGAATGAGTTTGCTGTTTGTTGAGAGTTTTTTCCACTTATGAGCGCGTTTGATATCCATAAGTACCACAAAACCTATTCCACCAATGATATACAACATACTTATGGTCAGTGTTACAGCATATTGACCTGAAAAGCTCATTAAGCTGTTTGGAAAAAGAGAGAAACCACCATTATTAAATGCTGAGATACTGTAAAAGGCTGCATAAAACAGAGCATCACTAAAATCGTAGTATTGAAGCCATGTAAATGTCAGGATGAATGTTCCAATCCCTTCGAAAAATAGAGAATACAATAAGACGGCTTTAACAGTGAACGAGGCCCTTGCTAAACTGGTTTGACCAATTGTTTCTTGAGCCATCACTTGTTGCTTTAAACCAAGTTTAGTGGAAAGGCTCAATGCAGCCAAAATTGCGAAGGTCATGAATCCTAAGCCACCACATTGGATGAGTAGCATAATGATGAACTGACCAAAAGTCGTATATGCCTCGCCAATATTGACCACAGAAAGTCCCGTAATTGTCACAGCAGACGTGGCGGTAAATAAGGCTTCTAGCCAAGAGACATTTCCTTCGTGTGCAAAGGGAAGTTTTAGCAGTAATGTTCCAATGATAATAAAACTGAGAAAGCCCAAAGCAAGCAAACTTGGTGGACTCAAATTAATACTTTGCGTTTTTTTATTGATCAATTGATCATAAAATTTCATCATTTCGAAATAAATCTCGATGAGAGTTTACGTAAAAGATTGACAGGACCTTCAACAATTAAAATGTCATTTTTTTGCAGCAATGTACCAGGTGCGATGTCATAAATTACATGTGTGCCACGTTGTAATAATAATGTTTGTACGCCGTCGCTGTGCTCCATGATATCTTTAAATTCTACACCTTGTAGTTTTTCACCCACCTCCACTTTGACAATATAACGGTCATCATTCAACGCCATATAGCGTCTAACCATTGGGTAGCTTAATGATTGTGCAACGCGAATACCCATGTCTTCTTCTGGATGAATAATTTGACCAATACCGAGATGCGTCAAAATCATATGATGGGCTTTCGATTTTGCTTTTACTAGGATTTTTTCTACGCCTAAATTTTTAAGGTTGAGGACACATAGAATACTGGCCTCAATATCTTCTCCAATTGCGACAACGACGGCATCGCAATTCTGTACATTCAGTTCTCGAAGTACATGTTCATCTGTGGCATCGGCGATGACAGCATGACTGATGTTATCAGAGATATTTTCAACGTATTTTTTTTCAGTATCGATTCCAATCACATCATGTTTTAATTGAGTGAGTTCTAATGCAACTGTACCACCAAAGCTGCCTAAGCCAATTACTGCAAATAGCGCCATTGAATATCCTAAAATTTTAAAGATCAGAAAGTAATGATTTGATTTTAATTTCGCTTTGAGTGAGTTTATCTTGTTGATCTGAGTTGATTCAATTCATTTATTGAGGATTATTTGTGATCACTATAAAAATAGTAAATCGTAATTGAAATCAATGTCCATGAAAGTGCTAAGTAAATATAAGTTAAATGAATATGATCGATCATAAAGTTAGCATGAACGAAACTTGTCATGAGCACAATTGCCATCATATATATCAACGTCATACGATAACGATAAATAGGTGCTAATCCCAACATGATATAGGGGAGTGCTGCATAACCTAAAAAAATAAAAACTTCGAGGGATTTGCTTAAGGTGGTAACTTCAGGATATAGATATTTCGAAATAAACAGAAGTGCGGAAAAGATGATCCACATGAGAAAAGGAATTACTACAAAACTGAACCATATTTGCATGATTTATCTTAATATCTAAAATTTTAAAGTGATCGTTTTTTCTATCTTTCGATTTTAATTGTATATCAATTATTGAATTAAAAAAGCCTGTCAAAATGACAGGCTGTATTGATTTTATTTGAGGAAACGTTGATAACCAAGATTATTGGTAATTTCTTCGTATGGATAATTGATACTTTCTAACGTTTCAACTAAACCATCAGGGTTTTGTTGTGCATCTTCAGCTTCGAGTCCAACCAATACACGACCTTCAGCCGCACCATGATTACGATAATGGAACAGGGTAATGTTATGCGTTGGACCAAGACGTTCCAAGAATGTTAATAATGCACCTGGACGTTCAGGAAATTCAACGCGGAATAAACGTTCATTTTCAATATCAGCATGACCACCGATCAGGTAGCGAATATGTAATTTGGCAACTTCATCGTCAGATAAGTCATCCACATCATACTGAAACTTTAATGTCTCGAATATTTCTTGACGTTCTTTTTCGCCGCTTTTTAAACTAATTCCAACAAATACTTGCGCTGCAGTCGCACTACTTGCACGGTAGTTGAATTCAGTAATATTTCGACCTTGAAGGGCACGACAGAAATTGAGGAATGCACCTTTTTGTTCAGGAATCGTGACAGCAAAAATAGCTTCTTTACGTTCACCTAATTCAGTTCGTTCTGCAATATAACGTAAACGGTCAAAGTTCATATTTGCACCGCATACAATTGAAACGATGTTTTTACCTTCTAAGCCGTGCTCAGCCACATATTTTTTAATCCCTGCAAGTGCCATCGCACCTGACGGCTCAACAATACTACGGCATTCATCATAGGTGTCTTTAATTGCTGCGCATATTTCATCAGTATTCACAAGAACAACTTCTGGTTCTACGATTGGACCTGAATTGTCAGATTTTTGCAGACGAATCACTTCAAAAGGTTTTTCACCGATTTGCGCCACGGCTGTACCATCGGCGAATAAACCAACTGAAGGAAGAATCACACGTTCATTTGCTTCTAAAGCAGCTTTTAAACAAGCTGACTCGTCATATTCCACAGGAATAACTTTGACATGCGGTGCTACATCACCAAGGTAAGCAGCAACACCTGCAATCAAACCTCCACCACCAACGGCAACAAATACATAATCCACATCTCGCCATTGACGTAAAATTTCATTGGCAATTGTACCTTGACCAGCCATAACGAGTTCATCGTCATAAGGCGGAATAAAAGTCATTCCTTCTTCTTGCGCACGTTGAATTGCGTATTTATTTGCGATGTCAAAAGAATCACCATGAAGTACGACTTCACCACCCAAACGCTTTACAGCTTGGACTTTAATGTCTGGTGTTGTCTTAGGCATCACAATAATCGCGCGAATTCCTAATTTTTTTCCTGAGAGTGCTACACCTTGAGCATGGTTACCAGCAGAAGCGGTAATGACACCTCGTTCTAGTTGAGCTTTAGGAAGTTGGCTGATTCTGTTATAGGCACCGCGGAGTTTGAAGGAGAATACGGGTTGTAGGTCTTCACGTTTAAAACGAATATTATTGTTAAGACGTTCACTAATTCGTGGTGCCGCTTCGAGTGGGGTTTCGATAGCAACGTCGTATACCGTTGCTTGTAAAATTTGTCGAACCAAACGAGACAGCATGTTAATTTTCCATCTAACAGTTTAAAATAGGCGCTTATTGTAACAAACCATAAGGCTTAGCGGTTTAAAATAACTGCAAAAGTCCAAATTAGTTGAGTGAAGTCATGAGTCTATATGCAACCCAAGATGAGAAAAAACAAGCAGCAGCACAAGCAGCTTTAAAACACTTACCGAAAGGGGGCATTTTAGGCGTAGGCACAGGCAGTACTGTTAACTTTTTGATTGATTTACTTCCTGAACTTCAATTAGAAGCTGCAGTTGCAAGTTCGGAAGCGACTGCGCAGCGTTTGAAGAAGCTGGGTATTGAAGTGGTAGATATGAACTCAGTGGGTGGTCTTGATGCATATGTAGATGGTGCAGATGAGATTGATCGTCATATGCACATGATCAAAGGTGGTGGTGCGGCATTGACACGTGAAAAAATCGTGGCATCGATTGCAAAAAAATTTATCTGTATCGTAGATGATTCTAAATGGGTAGATCAGTTGGGGCGTGATTTTCCACTTCCTGTTGAAGTGATTCCAATGGCACGTTCTGCTGTTGCTCGTAAAATTGTCTCTTTAGGTGGCGACCCAGCGTACCGTGAAGGTGTAGTGACCGACAATGGTAACGTGATTTTAGACGTGCATAACTTAAATATCTTAAATGCACTTGAGCTTGAAAAAACATTGAATGATATCCCTGGTGTGGTATGCAACGGTATCTTTGCTTTGAATAAAGCAGACATTGCGATTGTTGCGACCAACAACGGTATTGAAGAGCGTACAGCGATTTAATTTTAACTCCTTGACGAGCTAGTCTCCCTAAACTCCCTCTTTTTAAATAGAGGGGCTTTTCTTCCCCCTTTCTTAAAGGGGGAGATGGGGATTTAATAATTAAAGAATAACAATGACTTTATCCGACCTTCCTGATATTGAAATCAACAAAAGTATTCGATCGAAAAGACTACGTCTACGTATAGATGGAACGTCAATTCGTGTGACTGCGCCATGGTTTTGTACCCATAAACAAATACAACAGTTTGTTCAAGATTCAGAAGCTTGGATTGTTCAAACTTGGCAGGCACAACAAAGTAAAATTCAACAGATTGATCGCGTTTTACCTTTATCTTTACAGTTATTTAATTTAGAAAATCCTATTCAAATTCAATATATTCAGCAGAAATTCAACTATAAGTTTGATTCAGTGATGAATGAGCTGTGTGTGAGTGATCGTCAGCCTGAACAATATTTAAAAGCCTTTGTTATTGATTATGCTAAACAGCATCTGCCTGTATATCTGGCTCAAGTATCTGATCAGTGTGGTTTAGCTTATCATGGCTGTAAGATTCGTCAGCCAAAAACGCGGTGGGGAAGTTGTACAGCACGTCATGACATTATGTTGAATAGTGCTTTGGTGCTTTTTCCTCAGGAAATAACACGCTATGTTTGTGTGCATGAATTAGCACATACAAAGCATTTTGATCATAGTGCTCAGTTTTGGGCGGAAGTGGCGAAGTATGATCCAGATTTTAAACTTAACCGAAAAAAATTAAAAATAACGCCGTTGCCATATTGGTGGATGCATAATTAATTATTATGCTGGGATTGCTTTGTCGATATTAAAAAATCAATTGTTTAGCGCTAGTCAATTAGTCTGATCTGGCGACTGGTATTCTAAATTTTGGCTATCATGATTGCTCTGTTTGGTTAGTTTGTTTCTAATATGCTCATAAGACGAATTGGTGTGTGTTTTTTGATTCTAATTTTGTCTGTACCTGCTTTAATGCTTTATAGCATCCTCATGTATATTCTACTGAACCCGAGTAATCCTATTCACTTTCATTGGACGAACTATTTATCGCTTTTTGGCGGGGCTATAGCGTGGTTGATATTATTGATCATGGCAACTTTATAGATAAATCAAAAAAAAGATTTCTAAATTGCTTTCCGTGAGTGGAGGGTTATGTTCGGTATGGGGAGTAACTCCTTTTGTTGTGAAACAGGATCCGATCGTATTTCTTGCTCTCCCAGGGTTTATATTTGCACTGTATTTATGCTATTTGAGTTGGCAGG
Organism: Acinetobacter sp. ANC_7512; assembly: GCF_056779935.1. NCBI lineage: Bacteria > Pseudomonadati > Pseudomonadota > Gammaproteobacteria > Moraxellales > Moraxellaceae > Acinetobacter > Acinetobacter sp. ANC_7512. Next base: position 326,673 of record NZ_JBWYIX010000001.1, read on the forward strand.
TAAATCAATGAAGTCACATGATAGACTTTATTAGATGCTTAACAGAGCCATCTAAATTATTAAACTTATAAAATAACAGCATTCCCATATGAAAGGGTTCAGAAAGTCACAAGTTCCTGTCATACTACTGCCTGTAACGAATACAGTCATTTAGAGGTAGATATCGTGATTTCAGTTGGTATTGTTGGTGGTACAGGATATACAGGCGTTGAACTTTTGCGTCTTTTGCTGCGACACCCAAATGTTCAAGTGAAAGCACTGACTTCTCGTACTGAGGCTGGTCGTCGTGTCGATGATATGTTTCCAAGTTTACGTGGTCATACCGATCTAGAGTTTTCAGATTTAAGCTTAGATTTATTAAAGTCTTGCGATGTTGTGTTTTTTGCGACACCACATGGTGTAGCGATGAAACACGCTGAAGAATTAGTAGCAGCGAATACAAAAGTAATCGATTTAGCCGCTGACTTTCGTTTGCAGGATTTAGCGCAATTTGAAAAATGGTACGGTATGGAGCATGCTTGTCCAGATCTACTTAAAAATTCAGTGTATGGGCTTTCTGAGCTCAATCGTGAAAAAATTAAACAAGCTCAAGTGATTGGTAATCCTGGTTGTTATCCAACGACAGTTCAAATTGGTTTGGCGCCTGTACTGAGACCTTCAGAAGTATTGGTAAAACCTGAAAGTATTATTATTGATGCAAAATCTGGTGTATCTGGAGCTGGACGCAAAGCAAGTTTAGGCATGATCTATACTGAAAATGCTGATAACTTCAAAGCCTACGGTGTTGCAGGGCATCGCCATCATCCTGAAATTGTTGAAGCGCTTGAAAATATATCGGGACAGAAAGGTGTATTTGACAATATCCTTTTTGTTCCGCATTTGGTGCCGATGATTCGTGGCATGTTATCTACAATATATATCGACTTAACAGAAGCAGGTCAGCAAGCCGATTTGCAAGTAATTTACGAACAGTTCTACCAAAACGAGCAGTTTGTTGATGTTATGCCGGCAGGAAGTTCACCAGAAACTCGTTCTGTTCGTGGATCAAATGATTTACGTATTGCGTTGTATAAACCACAACCAACAAAGTTAGTCATTTTAGTTGCCCAAGATAACTTGGTGAAAGGTGCAGCAGGACAAGCTGTTCAAAACATGAATTTAATGTTTGGATTTGCGGAAAATGCAGGCCTTAACGTGATTGGTTTATTACCATAAAAAACCTTTTTTGACTTCACACACATTTAACTTTGCAGTTAAATGTGTGTTTTGATTTTATAAATTAGAGATGACGATGCAAAACTCAGAATCAAATAATACGTCACAGCATAAAGATGAAAAAAATATCGGTTTTTTTCAATCGAATAAACCCCTTATGGCGGGTGGAATCATCTTATGTGCAGGCAGTTTACTTCTGGGCTATACGGTTGGTCATCGTCAAGGTCTAACTGTAGTTGGTTATGATGCTGACGCGGAACAATTGGTTGAAGTTGTCGAAAAACAAAAAAAAGAATTATCTGAGCTGAATAAGAAATTAAATACCTCAGTTCAAGAGCGTGATGTTGCTGTAATTAACTCAAATGATATGTATGCTGCATTAAATCAAGCCAACGCTGAAAAACTTCAAATTGAAGGTCAGAGTGCGATTTTCCGAGAAGTGCTGAGACAACGTGGTGGATTAAGTTTAACAGTGCAAAATTTAGCTGTTAAGTCGCTTCCAGAAAATGTATATGAATATCAGGTTGATTTAGTTCAAGTCAGTCCGAATAAACGTAAAGCATCTGGTGAAATTGAAATCAGATTAATTCAAGGTACGGAAGTCTTGGTTGTTCCAATTTCAGAAAAATCATTCAATTTCGACCATTATCAGCGATTAACTGGTCGTTGGACGATGCCAAAAGGCTTTACGCCCCAATTTATTGAAATCCGTGTAAAAGGCTCAAGTGCTCAAACCAAGCGCTTTAGTTGGCAACGTGGTGAAGCAATCGAATCAACTGCTGCATTTGCAGCTGAAGTACCGCAAGCTGCGGCAAATTCTCAATAATAGATTATAGAGTGCTATGCGAAGTAATAAACGTCATAAATGTCTCAATGACATTAAATTATCATTTCAACAATCTGGATTGGTGGATTGGCACTTCAATCCACGATTGAGTGATGCACAAAATGATGAAGCCGATGGCGATTTAGCTGTAGCAACAGCACCACCGCAATTTAAGCGACCTCCCTTATACAATGTGGTATTGTTGAATGATGATTACACGCCAATGGATTTTGTAATTGAAATTTTACAACAATACTTTGCATTGAATCTTGACCAAGCTACCGAAGTAATGCTAACAGTACATTATCAAGGGAAAGGTATCGCAGGTGTCTATCCTAGAGACATTGCTGAAACCAAGGCGAATCAAGTCAACAATTATGCGCGCTCTCAAAGTCATCCATTGCTTTGCCAGATCGAGCCACAAGAATAAGGGGATCACATGCTCAGTCGTCAATTAGAAGTATCACTGCGTTTGGCTGTTAGCATGGCTCGTCAAAAGAGACATGAGTTTCTTACAGTTGAACATTTGTTACTCGCACTTTTAGATAATGATTCTGCCGTGAATGCACTAAAAGCCTGCGGTGCAGAAATTGTCAGTTTGCGTAAAGAACTTGAAGAGTATGTAGAGCAACATACGCCTAAATTAGGCGATAATGCTGAGCAAGCGCCTCATCCTACAGAAAGCTTTGATCGTATATTGCAACGTGCAATTTTCCATGTTCAGTCTAGTGGTGGAGATCGGACAGTTGAAGGTGCAGATGTACTGGTTGCAATGTACTCAGAAAGAGATTCATTTGCGGTTTATTTGCTAAAACGCCACCAAATCAATCGTCTTACTTTAACTCAATATCTTTCACACGGTGCGCGTAAGGAAGATGTTCCAGCTGAAGAAGAAACGGATGACTTAGATGGTGAAAACTCAGCCTCAGCAAATGCAGGTCCATTAGAACTTTATACCCTAAATCTCAATGCAGAAGCTTTAAAGGGTAAAACCGATCCTTTGATTGGTCGTGAAAAAGAAATTGAGCGTGCAGCTCAAATTCTATGTCGACGTCGTAAAAACAATCCGCTTTTGGTGGGTGATCCAGGTGTGGGTAAAACATCCATAGCAGAAGGTTTGGCTTGGCTGATTGTTAACAATAAAGCACCAAAGCCACTGCTGAATGCGGAAGTCTATAGTTTGGATATCGGTGCACTTGTTGCAGGTACAAAATACCGTGGTGACTTTGAGAAACGATTGAAGCAATTGTTAAATGCCCTAAAGAAGAAGCCCGAAGCAATTTTGTTTATAGATGAAATTCATATGATCATTGGTGCAGGCTCAAGTATGGGTAGCACTATGGATGCATCGAATTTAATCAAACCTGCATTGGCAAATGGTACTTTACGTTGCATTGGCTCAACAACGTTTCAAGAATATCGTCAAGTTTTTGAAAAAGATCATGCATTATCACGCCGTTTCCAAAAAATTGATGTTAATGAGCCATCAATTAATGAAACAATTGATATTCTTCGTGGACTCAAGTCTAAATTTGAAGAATTTCATAAAGTTCAATATGATGATGCAGCTCTTGTTTCTGCAGTTGAGTTATCGGCTAAATTTATCAATGATCGCTTCCTCCCAGATAAAGCGATTGACGTAATAGATGAAGCAGGGGCACAACGACGTTTGAGAGCTGATCAAGATAACACTTTGATTACAGTTGAAAATATTGAAGATATTGTTTCGAAAATTGCACGAATTCCACCTAAAACTGTGTCTAAAGATGATAAATCTGTACTTGAGCACTTAGAGCGTGATCTTAAACGAGTTGTATTTGGTCAAGATGAGGCGATTACCGCATTATCCTCTGCAATTAAATTGTCACGAGCTGGGCTTAAAGCACCAGATAAGCCAGTTGGTAGTTTTGTATTTGCAGGACCTACTGGTGTAGGTAAAACTGAGGTAACAAAACAACTTGCAAAACTACTCGGTGTTGAACTAGTCAGATTTGATATGTCTGAATATATGGAACGCCATGCGGTTTCACGTTTAATTGGTGCACCTCCAGGTTATGTTGGTTTTGATCAAGGTGGCTTACTGACTGACGCAATACATAAAAATCCACATTGTGTATTGTTATTGGATGAGATTGAAAAGGCACATCCTGATGTGTTTAATTTATTGCTGCAAGTCATGGATCATGGTTCATTAACTGATAATAATGGTCGTAAGTCAGACTTCAGAAATGTCATTATAGTGTTAACAACGAATATTGGCGCTGAAAGTATTTCCCGTACAAGTATTGGTTTTACAGAGCAAGATAATAGTCGTGATAATCAGGAAGCAATGAAGAAGGCATTTACACCAGAGTTTAGAAACCGCTTAGATGGGGTTATTCAATTTAAAGCTCTACCTACGACAGTAATCGATTCTGTAGTAGATAAATTCCTTACAGAACTTCAAGCTCAACTTGATGACAAAAAAGTTGTTTTAGAAGTAGATCAGTCTGCACGAGATTGGTTAAGTGAAAATGGTTATGATCGTCTGATGGGTGCTCGTCCAATGCAGCGTTTGATTCAAGAGCATTTGAAAAAGCCGCTTGCTGAAATGATTTTATTTGGTGAGCTGGCTGAAAACGGCGGTAATGTAGCAGTAACAGTTAAAAAAGAAGATGGCAAAGCTGTTGGATTAAAGTTGGAAGTATTTGAAGATTCTGCAGCTGAACCAGCATAGTGTGTTATTAATTGTATTAAAGCCCGTTTATTTAAACGGGCTTTAATTTTTGGGTGAAAGTATGGACATACAAGTTACAAAAGTAATATCTACGACAGCTTTATTTTTTCTGACAGCACTGATGGAAATATTAGGGTGTTACTTTCCATATTTGATCCTAAATCAAGGGCGTTCGCATTGGTTGTGGCTACCCACTTTTGTCGCACTCGCTGCTTTTGTGTGGTTATTGACTTTGCATCCAGCAGCATCAGGTCGAATATATGCTGCATATGGAGGTATTTATATTTGTTCGGCATTGTTGTGGTTAAAGTTTGTGGATCAAATGGATCTTACTAAATGGGATATCATTGGTGGCGGAGTGGTTATTTTCGGGGCGCTGATTATCATTTTACAGCCACAAGGCTTAATTCGGTGAGCTGTTATAGGAGAAAGTCTGTTTAATTAAATTAATAATAAATCGACCTTGAATATTTTTGAGAAAAATTTAGAAGCCTATTTAATAAAATTTACATAAAGGCTTTTTAAATTGGCATGAAATAGGCATATATTTTCCGCCTATAATTTTGAAATACTTCAGAGTTTCATCATTATTCGACAATAAACAATGTAATTAGAATAAGGATTTTTCATTTGTCTACAACATATTCCAAGCAAGAAAAAACCAGCCGTATCAAAGGAATTATTGGTGCAGCTTCTGGTAATTTAGTTGAATGGTTTGATTTTTATATATATGCAGTATTTGCTGTATATTTTACCCAAGCTTTAACTGCGCCAGATATGGATAGTTCTACCCAAGCCATCTATGTGTGGGGTGTATTTGCAGCAAGCTTTTTTATGCGACCTATCGGTAGTTGGCTTTTTGGTCGAATTGCAGATAAACACGGTCGAAAAAAATCAATGGTCATCTCAATTATATTGATGGCTATAAGTTCTTTCATGTTTGCAGCGTTACCAACGTATGAGCAAGTGGGTATGGCTGCACCGTTTTTATTATTAATGGTTCGATTGCTTCAAGGCTTATCCGTTGGTGGTGAATATGGTGCTGTGGCGACTTATATGAGTGAATTGGGTTTAAAAGGTCAACGTGGCTTTTTTTCATCATTTCAATACGTAACGCTCACGGGTGGTCAACTCCTTGCAAGTTTATTGGGTGTAATATTCTTAGCTTTTATGTCTGAACAGCAGCTTTATGATGGGGGATGGCGAATTCCATTTATTATTGGTGGTGTTGCAGCAATTTTATCTTTATTAGCGAGAAGTAGATTAGAAGAGACTTTATCCAGTGATGAAAGTGATAAAGAAGATTCTGGTACACTTCGTGAGCTTTTTAAAAATCACTGGAAAACTTTCCTTTTGGTGGTTGGTTATACTTCAGCAGGCTCTCTTAGTTTCTATGTGATTACAGTTTACTCAAAAACTTACCTTACCAATATTGGAATAGATCCTAAAACGGTAGGGTTGATGATGACAGCCTGCATTTTTGTACTCATGGTGGCGCAACCATTCTTTGGTGCATTGTCAGATCGTATTGGTCGCAGAAATTCTATGCTGTTATTTAGTGGTCTGATGGCTATATTTATCTATCCAGTCATGGCAATCGGGATGAGATATTTTAGCGAAACTCCATTCATTGTCGCGATGCTACTGATTTTCCTGATGCTATTGCTTAGTTTGTATACCTCTATTGGCGGTATTGTAAAAGCTGAAATGTTTCCTCCGCATGTACGTGCGTTGGGTGTAGGTTTCTCTTATGCGATAGGTAATGCCGTATTTGGTGGTTCTGCACCTTCTGTTGCCTTGCAGTTTAAGGCCGCAGGAATTGAAAATTCATTTTTTATTTACGTGATCATTATTTTAATCGTATGTTTCTTTTGTAGTTGGCAACTTCCCAAAGAACCTAAATATTTAAAAGATGATTATTAAGAATTAGAAAATAAAAAAGCACCCGAGGGTGCTTTTTTAGTGGATGAAATTAATCTTTTTTTAAGCTTTCATTGATGAGGAACTCAACAAGTGCTTTTTGAGCGTGAAGGCGGTTTTCAGCTTCATCCCATACCACAGCATTTTTGTGATCGAGCATATTTTCTGAAATTTCTTCACCGCGATGGGCAGGTAAACAGTGCATAAATAAACAGTCTGGATGAGCAAGATCCATTAGACGTTCATTGACTTGAAAATCAGCAAAAGCTTTTTCACGAATTTTTTGCTCTTCTTCTTGTCCCATGCTGGCCCAAACATCAGTAACGATAAGGTCGGCATTCACTGCAGCATCTTCAGCAGAGTCTACAACTTCGGCGCAGTGCGCGAATTCAGAGAGAAATTCAGGTTTTGGTTCATAACCTTTTGGTGATGCAATCTTAAGTTTAAAGCCCCACATATGTGCAGCTTCGATATATGAGTTACACATATTATTACCATCACCAATCCACGCAACGGTTTTGCCTTGGATAGAGCCACGGTTTTCTACGAATGTTTGAACATCAGCAAGCAATTGGCAAGGGTGGTGATCATCGGTCAGTGCATTAATAACTGGGACTTTAGAATATTCTGCAAAACGTGTGACAATATCGTGGCCAAAAGTACGAATCATCACAATATCAAGCATGCTTGAAATAACGCGAGCTGAATCTTCAATCGGTTCGCCGCGACCTAATTGCGTATCCCGGGATGAGAGGAAAATTGCGCTACCACCAAATTGGGTCATACCAGCTTCAAAAGAAACACGGGTGCGTGTGCTCGATTTTTCAAAAATCATTCCCATTACTTTACCAACAAAGGGTTGGTAGACTTCATGATTATGCTGCATGCGTTTTAATTCTATAGCACGATCAATAATGCGATTTAATTCTGCAGTTGAAAGGTCACGTAAAGTAAGAAAATGTCGTAGAGCCATGGTTACTCCACAATCATTGTTTCGTCAAAATAGTGAATGAGACGACCAATAATTGTTGGTTGATGAAAAAAAACGAGAATCGACTAATATACTATATGTAAAGAGAATTGCAAAAAAACTAGACTTTTTGGTGCCCATCTAGGAAGCGATCGACAGAATAGCTGATGTATTCGATGGTTTCTTGATCGGTTTCAAGTACTGGTATCCCCATTAAAATTTTCCATTCTAAATTTCTTAAGATTCCGAAATATAATTGAGCAGAAAATAAAGGATTTTCACATTTTAACACACCAAGTTTATGCGCATTTTCTAATGCATTTGCGATCGCTAACTGGATATGTTTAGGGCCTTTTTCGTGCAAATAAAGAGCAAGTTCTGGATTTTTTTGGGATTGCTCAATCACGAGGCGCATAAAGGCAGTATGATCTTCTTTTTTAATGTGGCGATGAAAGTTAAGTAGTGTATGTATCAGATAAGATCTAAAATCGCCATGATCTGGATCATATGCAACACAGATATCTTTAAAAAAGAGTTCACGTCGATAATCACATATAGCAGTAAAAAGGCCTTCTTTGCCGCCAAAATATTTATAAATAGATGCTTTGGAGCCTCCAGCATGTTGAACAATATCATCCAAAGACACAGCATCGTAGCCACGTTCCAAGAATAGCGTATTGGCGCTTAGCAATAATGCTAAACGTCGTTCTTGACCACGGCGAGTATGGGGCATATCACAACCAGAAGTTTCAATATGCGGAAATGGATGTTGCATGCAGTAACAATAGCGAAAAATGAAATTGAAGATGGAGTATAACAAATTAAAGCACTTAACGCCTGACACTCAAAATAATAACAAAATCAAAAAATGAATGATAATTCATTTTTATATGACTAAAGTTTTAGAGCAAAAATACTAAACGGTCATATATCAAACTAAATTTATAGATATACTAAAAACTCGATAATTATAGTAAACACTGTGGAAAGGAATATGACAGAACAATCGTCTGCAGGCTTAAGATTTAGACAAGCATTAGAAGTGGAAAAGCCATTACAAATCATCGGAACTGTAAATGCATATGCAGCAATGATGGCAAAACAAGTTGGCTATAAGGCAATTTATCTATCAGGCGCAGGTGTTGCAAACTATTCCTATGGTCTTCCTGATTTGGGAATGACGAGTTTAGATAATGTGCTTGAAGATGTTCGTCGTATCACTGAACGTGTAGATACGCCTTTGCTTGTGGATATTGATACAGGTTGGGGCGGTGCATTTAATATTGCACGAAGTATCAAGCAAATGATCGCTGCTGGAGCTGCTGCTGTTCATATTGAAGACCAAGTTGCGCAAAAACGCTGCGGACATCGTCCAAATAAAGAAATTGTGTCACAACAAGAAATGGTAGACCGTATTAAGGCTGCTGTTGATGCAAAAACTGATTCTAATTTCGTGGTCATGGCACGTACGGATGCGCTGCAAAAAGAAGGGCTTCAAGCCGTCATTGATCGTGCATGTGCATGTGTTGAAGCTGGAGCTGATGCTATTTTTGCGGAAGCGATGACTGATATAACGATGTATAAAACAGTCTGTGATGCTGTAGGTGTGCCTGTGCTAGCGAATATCACTGAATTTGGTGATACCCCTTATTATACGACCGAAGAGCTAGCAGAACAGGGAATTTCTATGGTGTTATACCCATTGTCTGCGACACGTGCGATGCAGAAAGCAGCATTAGAAGTGATGCATTCTATTCGTAAAGACGGCACGCAAGTGAATGTTATTGATAAAATGCAACAACGAAAAGAATTATACGAGTTCCTTGATTATCATACTTTCGAAAACACACTAGATAAGCTATTCACTCAGGAGAAATAAAAAAATGGCTGAAGGAAAAGTATTGACTGGCGCAGGATTGCGTGGACAAGTCGCAGGTAAAACAGCACTTTCAACCGTTGGGAAAAGTGGTGCAGGCTTAACATATCGTGGTTATGATGTTCAGGATTTGGCGGAAAATTGCCAATTTGAAGAAGTTGCATATTTAATTTTCTTTGGTGAACTACCTACGGCGCAACAACTTGCGGACTATAAAGCAAAACTAAAATCACTGAGAGCATTACCACAAGCACTAAAAGAAGTGCTTGAGCGTATTCCAGCAGATTCACATCCTATGGATGTTATGCGTACAGGTGTTTCTATGTTGGGTAACTTAGAAACAGAACAGTCCTTTGGTGAACAGCAAGATATAGCTGATCGTATTTTGGCAACATTGCCAGCCATTATTTGTTATTGGTATCGATATAGCCATGATGGTGTTCGTATCGAAGAAAATACTGATGACGACTCAATTGGTGCTCAATTCTTGCATTTATTGCGTGGCGAAAAACCTAATGAATTGCATGAACAAGTCATGAATGTTTCTTTAATTCTCTATGCAGAACATGAATTTAACGCTTCAACATTTACGGCACGTGTGTGTGCTTCGACGTTATCAGATTTACATTCGTGTATTACAGGTGCGATTGGTTCTTTGCGTGGTCCACTGCATGGCGGTGCAAATGAAGCGGCAATGGATATGATTGAGCAATGGAAATCTCCTGAAGAAGCTGAGCGCGAAATGCTGGGTATGCTCGAACGCAAAGAAAAAATCATGGGCTTTGGTCATGCAATTTACAAAGACAATGATCCACGTAATGGGATTATTAAGGTATGGTCTGAGCGCTTGGCTAAGGACGTAGGAGATACTGTTTTATATCCAGTATCAGTACGTTGTGAAGAAGTCATGTGGCGAGAGAAAAAATTATTCTGTAATGCTGATTTCTTCCATGCTTCTGCTTATCACTTTATGGGTATACCAACGAAGCTATTCACGCCAATTTTTGTGATGTCTCGTGTAACAGGATGGGCGGCACATGTGATGGAGCAGCGTGCGGACAACCGTATTATTCGACCAAGTGCAGATTACACAGGACCTGAATTACGCAAAGTTGTACCAATTGAACAGCGTGCTTGAAAAGCATAATAAAAAGCTCCTTCGGGAGCTTTTTATTTTGTTGAGCAGAGTAAAATGGCATCTTGTTTTTCGTAGCCTGTTTCAGTAGGAATACCCATATAACTAATAACTGCAACGCGATAATTGGGGAAAGTGTGAGGAAATGCGTAAAGTTTTTTGATCTGAGGTAAATTACGATGATATCGAATATTCTCGAATTGTTGGCTTTTATACATTGAAGGTTTAGAACGTTGGCTGAGTTGTACCTGAGATTGGAATTTACTTACTTTAATTTCAGGCACGTTTAACCAAAAATTTCCAGTCTGTTCTCTTTGTTTATTTAATTTTAGGTTAGCAGTCTTAGGGCTTAATGGCGCTGGTTTGACAAGGCGAGCTTGAATACTTTGAATTTTGCGAAGCGTATGCTGAGTTTCAGTAATGTGATTTCGGATATTTAATGGGGTATAAATGGATTGAACCTCAATCGCTTTATGTGGGTTTCTGCTGTTGAGCAAATAATAATAAAGTGTTGGTAGTCGACCAGATTCATCATGGTAATGGCGTAAATAATATATTTTCTGATCTTTAATATCTGAACCTAGTACTTCAATTGTCTCCGGACCGCCGACTGTGGCAAAGGAGGGTGAAGAAATAAGGCAGAAGATGATACCTAGATAAGTTTTATGCTTTAAGTGATTATTGTTCATTTGGACTCATCTTTTTGTATTTTATATTGAGCATGATTTAAAATTTTAGAATTATGATGAAGAATAGGTTAATCAAATGTGTTGATTAACCTAAATCTAGAAGTTTACTCGGCAGTAGTGCTTACAACTTCATCTTCATCATCTTCAGCAGTATCCATTCCTAATTCTTTTAGCTTACGAGTCAAGGTATTGCGACCCCAACCTAAAAGCTCAGCAGCATGGCGTTTTCTTCCTCGAGTTTGTTGTAGTGCAGCATTAATTAAGGTGCGTTCAAACATAGGCGTGGCGATATCCAATAATTTCATTTCGCCATTTTTGAGTTTTTGTACAGCCCACTGACTAAGCAACTCATCCCAATGCTGAATAGCGATACGATCTGCTTGATTGTGTGGATGATTTGGATCATCAGATTTTTGGATTGGTAGTTGTTTTAACTCAGAAGGAAGATCTTCTGGGTAAACCTCTCTTCCAGTAATCATCACTGTCAGCCAGCGACATGTGTTTTCAAGTTGACGTACATTACCTTGCCAAGGCAACTGTTTCATGTATTCAATAGTTTCTGTACGTAAAATCTTTGGACTTACACCAAGTTCTTTACCTGCTCGTGCGAGAAAGTGTTGTGCGAGCATCGGAATGTCTTCCGAGCGGTGAGCAAGTTTAGGAATATGAATACGAATTACATTCAGACGATGATAAAGATCCTCACGGAAGCGTCCATCATGTACTAATTTTTCTAGATCTTGGTGAGTCGCAGCGACAATGCGGACATCAACACGCACTGGAATGTGTCCACCGACGCGATAAAACTCGCCATCAGCTAAAACACGCAATAAACGCGTTTGGGTTTCGAATGGCATGTCCCCAATTTCATCAAGGAATAATGTACCGCCATTGGCTTGCTCAAAACGACCTTGTCGCTGAGTATTAGCGCCAGTGAATGCACCTTTTTCATGACCAAATAATTCAGTTTCAATCAAATCTTTCGGAATGGCAGCCATATTAAGCGCAATAAATGGCTTGCTGCTACGTGGTGAATGACGATGCAATGCATGAGCGACTAACTCTTTACCTGTACCTGACTCACCATTAATTAATACCGTAATGTGTGATTGCGACAAACGTCCAATTGCTCGGAAGACTTCCTGCATTGCAGGAGATTCTCCAATGATCTCAGTTGATTGAATTGGCTGTACGGATGATTTCGCAGATTCTTGTTGTTGGAGCTTATTAATGTGCATGATGGCACGATTGACAAGTGCTAAAGCCTCATCAATATCAAATGGTTTTGGTAAATATTCAAAAGCACCCGTTTGATAGCTTGATACTGCTGACTCTAGATCCGAATGTGCCGTCATGATGATCACAGGTAGATCAGGATAATGACCTTTGACTTTAGCGAGAAAGGTAAGACCATCAATTCCTGGCATCCGTATATCTGTCAAAATTACATCAGGTGTATCATCAAGTAACTGATCCAGTGCAGATTGAGCTTCTTCGAAACTGGTAACATCTAAACCTTCTTCTTTAAATGTTTTTTCTAGAACCCAACGCATGGCGCGATCGTCATCTATTACCCAAATTTTATTTCGCGACATGGTTTAACTCCCAAGGTATATAAAGACTAAATACGGTTTTGCCTGGAACAGATTGGCATTCAATCATTCCATTGTGTTGATGCATAATATTTTGTGCGATGCTCAGACCTAAGCCTGTTCCTTTAGCGCGTCCTGTGACTAATGGATAAAATACGGACTCTAAAATTTCCTCTGGAACGCCAGGGCCGTTATCTTCGATATCAATTCGAACAGTTGAGCGATGTAAAGTTCCGTTAATCGTGACAAGGCGATGAATACGTGTACGCAGGGTTAATTCAGGTTGAGTGTCTTGAAAAAACTCTTTATTTTCAGTCATGGCCTGAATAGCATTTACACTGATGTTCAACATCACTTGAATAAGTTGATCCCGATCTGCTTCAACATCAGGTAAAGAAAGATCATAATCGCGAGTAATTTTAATTTTCTTTTTTGTTTGGTTTACAATCAGAGAACGAACGCGTTCCAAAGGCTCGTGAATATTTACAGGTTCATAGCTTGGTAACTGCCGAGAACCGAGCATTGTGTCAGCAAGATTTCTCAGGCGATCTACTTCACTAATAATAATGTCCGTAAATTCTTTATATTCAGGATCATTTAAACTACGTGCCAATAATTGAGTTGCGCCACGTATGCCCCCTAATGGATTCTTAATCTCATGCGCGACACCTCTGATTAATTGGCGTGCGACCTGATGTTGTTGAATAAAATTTTCTTCTTTAGAAATTTTCAACATTCGATCAATTGGATTGAGTTCAATCAGAAGGAGGGGGTGATAACTTTTGCCAGTGTTAAGTTGGGCAACAGAATAGTCAACATGTACATCTTTAAAGTTCACAATAATAGTCGCTTCACGGCGGGTATAAGCTTGCCCCGTGAGTAATGTATTCGTGAGTGCTTCTTCTGTGTTAAATGAATCACCTGGAGATTGTAAAATACTGAGCACAGATTGACCTGATGCTCTTAATAAGCTGATATCAAAGAGTGCTTCACATGAGGAATTTAAATAAAAAATATTTAATTCACTATCGACTAAAAGTATCGCAGTGCTCAAGTTGTCTACGAGTAAACGGTAATCAATCGTTGGTTGTTGATTCATTAACCTCAAAATCCTGTCTTAAAATAGAGCAATTGCATCTATGAGTTTTTCCATCACTGCTCACAAAGAGGGAGTTATTTAATTTTAACGTCCTCAAATAAAGCAAAATATGAGCCAACTTTGTTTGAAATCGTTAAAAACAACTAAAATGAACTCATTTATTAAGAAAAAAAGCGCGAAGCGATTGCAAAATATTCATGCAAAGTTGGGTTTATTTAATAATGCATCATATTGGTGCGATTGCAATATTTTTTAAAATTTATGGGAATATTTTGGTGCGTTATGCAAAGAGTGGGGTTTTCAACTGTTTTTATGAATTGAAAAGACATACAATACGCGGATTCTAGTGGAGCGCAGATTCATGAAATCCCCCAAAGTCGGTTTTGTTTCTTTAGGTTGTCCTAAGGCATTGGTAGATTCCGAGCGAATTCTTACTCAGTTAAAAACTGAAGGTTATGATGTAGCGTCGGATTATGACGGTGCTGATTTAGTTGTTGTTAATACCTGTGGTTTTATTGAATCTGCAGTACAAGAGTCATTAGACGCGATTGGTGAGGCGATGAGTGCGAACGGTCGCGTCATCGTAACAGGTTGTTTGGGTAAAGATGAAGAAAAAATTCGTCAAATGCATCCAAACGTACTTAAAGTTACTGGTGCAGCAGCTTATCAAGAAGTAATGGAAGCTGTGCATCAATATGTTCCTGAACCTCCTAAACATAATCCGTTTATTGATCTTGTGCCAGAACAAGGTATTCGATTAACACCAAAACATTATGCATATTTGAAGATATCTGAAGGCTGTAACCACCGTTGTACCTTCTGTATTATTCCAAGTATGCGTGGCGATCTCGTATCTCGCCCAGTTGGTTCTGTATTAGAAGAAGCGGCGGCTTTAAAACGATCTGGTGTAAAGGAAGTCTTGGTTATTTCTCAAGATACTTCGGCATATGGTGTAGATACAAAATACAAGCTTGATTTTTGGAATGGTCAGCCTGTAAAAACTAAGTTCTATGATATGTGTGAAGCATTAGGTCAATTGGGTATTTGGGTGCGTCTGCATTATGTCTACCCATATCCACATGTTGATGCGGTTATCGATTTGATGGCACAGGGTAAGATCTTGCCTTACTTAGATATTCCATTCCAACACGCTAGCCCTAAAATTTTAAAACTAATGAAGCGTCCAGCGCATAGTGAAAACACGCTAGAGCGTTTAAAAGTTTGGCGTGAAAAGTGTCCTGATTTAGTCATTCGTTCAACATTTGTTGTTGGCTTCCCGGGTGAAACTGAAGAAGATTTCGTGCAACTTCTAGATTGGTTGAAAGAAGCTCAGCTCGATCGCGTTGGTTGTTTTACATACTCTCCAGTTGAAGGTGCAACTGCAAATGATCTGCCAGATCATGTGCCTGAAGAAATTAAACAGGAACGCTACGAACGCTTTATGCAGGTTCAGCAAGAAATTTCTGCTGCAAAGCTACAAAAGCGTATTGGTCAAACTATGACCGTGCTGGTTGATGATCTAGAAGAAGAGTTTCCAGTTGCAGTGGCGCGTTCTTATGCAGATGCTCCAGAAATTGATGGAAATGTCTTTGTAGAAGATATTGATAAGAGCAAGATTAAAGCAGGTGATTTACTGGTTGTTAAAATCACTGATGCGGATGAATACGACCTTTATGCAGAATTGATTGAAATTAAAACCGCATAATTGTTTGAAGTATTACATATAAATGAATTCGGATATTGGAGTTTGTGATGTTAGATTCTAAAAAACCACGCTTTGGTCGTATTCTGCTAAAACTTTCGGGCGAAGCGCTAGCAGGCAATAAAGATATGGGTATCGACGCGCAGGTGCTTGATCAAATGTCTTTATCTATTGCTCACTTGGTTGGTCTAGGTGTGCAAGTTGGTATCGTTGTGGGTGGTGGTAACCTTTATCGTGGTAGCCAATTACAGCAAGATGGGTTGGTTGGTCGCGTAACAGGTGATCAAATGGGTATGCTAGCAACTGTGATGAATGGTTTGGCGCTAAGAGATGCATTGGTACGTCGTAATATCAAAACCCGTTTAATGTCAGCATTACCAATCGGTACAGTAGTAGAATCATATTCTAGCCGTGATGCGATTCGTCATTTAAATAATGGTGAAGTTTGTGTGTTTGTTGCGGGTACTGGTAATCCATTCTTTACGACAGATACGGCTGCATGCTTACGTGGTATTGAGATTGAGGCTAACTTAATTCTCAAAGCGACGAAGGTGGATGGTGTCTACAATAAAGATCCAAGCAAATATGAAGATGCTGTTAAATATGATGCATTAACATTCGACCAAGTCTTAGATGAGAAACTTGGTGTAATGGATTTAACTGCGATTTGCTTATGTCGTGACCACAATGTTCCACTTCAAGTATTCGATATGAATAAATCAGGTGCGTTATTGTCAGTGGTTATGGGTGAAAAAGAAGGTACTCACGTTACTAATTGATGTACGTGGCTTTCAAAGCTATTTATACTAAACACTATTTTGATTTAAATTTTGAGAATTAGGTAA
The DNA here is from genome assembly GCF_056779935.1 of Acinetobacter sp. ANC_7512. Classification (NCBI taxonomy): domain Bacteria; kingdom Pseudomonadati; phylum Pseudomonadota; class Gammaproteobacteria; order Moraxellales; family Moraxellaceae; genus Acinetobacter; species Acinetobacter sp. ANC_7512. The sequence continues at coordinate 343,258 of NZ_JBWYIX010000001.1, forward strand.
GGAAGATCACATGATTAACGATCTTAAAAAAGATGCTGAAGAGCGCATGAATAAATCATTAGACTCATTAGAGCATGGTTTTGCTAAAGTTCGTACAGGTCGTGCACATCCATCAATTCTTAACGGCGTAATGGTTCCTTACTATGGCTCTGATGTGCCATTAAACCAAGTTGCTAACATTGGTGTTGAAGATTCGCGTACATTGCTTGTTCAACCTTTCGAGCGCACCATGGTTGCTGCAATCGATAAAGCAATTCGTGAGTCAGATTTAGGTTTGAACCCAATTACTGCTGATTCAATTCGTGTACCAATGGCGGCATTAACTGAAGAAACACGCCGTGATATGCAAAAAGTGGCACGTAACGAGGCTGAAAATGCAAAAGTTGCGATTCGTAATATTCGCCGTGATGTATTAGGTGATATTAAAGCGTTGTTGAAAGAAAAAGAAATTTCTGAAGACGATGAGCGTCGTGCTGGCGATGAAATCCAAAAAATCACAGATAAATTTGTTGCTGAAGTTGAAAAGCGTTTAGCAGCAAAAGAAGCAGAGTTGATGAAGGTCTAAGCTATATAATGACCATCTCAGCAGAGCTTCTGCCTCAACATGTTGCCATCATTATGGATGGCAACAATCGTTTTGCAAAAAAGAAACATCTACAAAAAGGTGATGGACACCGTGAAGGAAAAAATGTCCTTGATCCGATTGTAGAGCATTGTCGTAAAGTGGGTGTAAAAGCACTTACTGTTTATGCCTTCTCAAGTGAAAACTGGAATCGACCTCAATACGAAGTTGATTTGCTCATGAAACTGTTGGAAGAGACGATTAATGAACAAATTCCTCGAATGATAAAGTTTCAGATTGGGCTTAGATTCATCGGGGATCGCTCTCGTTTATCGCCAGAATTGCAACAATTAATGTTGCAAGCAGAACAAAGGACTGCTACTTTCACAGAAATGACGCTCACAATTGCTGTGAGCTATGGTGGAATGTGGGATATCGCACAAACTGCTAAAACAATCGCACAACTCGTCAAAGAACAAAAAATTGATGTTGATCAAGTTGATGTTGATTTGTTTGCTCAGCATGTCAGTTTAGGTGACTTACCTCCAGTCGACTTATTGATTCGTACTGGTGGTGATTATCGATTGTCTAATTTTTTATTATGGCAATCTGCATATGCAGAGTTGTATTTTACTGAGACGTTGTGGCCAGAATTCACAACAGAAGAATTGGATCATGCCTTTGGTGTGTTTTTAGGGCGTGAAAGGCGCTTTGGAAAAACCTCTGAGCAGGTCCAACAAGAGAAAATAGAGAACTAATAATGTTAGAGCGGATAATTACCGCATTGATTTTAGTGGCTGTAGTCTTGAGCTGTATGTTTGCAACTACATCCATTTATCCAATGTTAGCGTTAATGATTATCGCTGCCGGGGGGGCTGGCTATGAGTGGTTTAAACTCATGCCTCGTCAAACTGATCAAGTGAATAAATTTAAAGCAGGATGCTTTGGTGTAATCACTGCGGTATTTTCTGCAATTGCGCTTTATTTTGATGATCTAGTACTGCTGTTGTGGAGTGCTTCGATTATTACTTGGGTTATTACCATTTATTGGGTTAAGCAATATCCTCTTTATGATGCGTGGTATAACACTTCACTGAATTGGATTGGTGTAGTGATTATTAGCGCTGCAGTATCGGCAATATACGAAGTCTGGATAAGTTCACCTTGGTGGCTCATGTATCTATTCCTCTTAGTGTGGGGTGCTGATAGTGGGGCGTATTTTGTAGGTAGGAAGCTTGGTAAGCGTAAGCTTGCACCTGAGGTGAGCCCGAATAAATCTATTGAAGGGTTAATCGGTGGTGTAATTACAGTCATCATTGTTATCTTATTTGTACAATTTAACTATTTAGATTTAACCGTAGTAGAGCATATTCTATTTTTACTCCTATCTGTGCTAACAGTATTTAGCTCAGTTCAAGGTGATTTATTTGAATCAATGATTAAGCGTCGTGCAGGTATTAAGGATTCAGGTCGTATTTTGCCTGGTCATGGTGGTGTATTAGATCGCATTGACTCATTGCTTGCTGCCGCACCTATTTTTGCTGCGGGAATATTTGTTTTAAAACTTGTTGGTGTAGATTTATAGATGTCTCAATCAGTATGTATATTAGGTGTAACGGGTTCAATTGGACAAAGTACCTTAAAAGTCATTGATCGACATCCAGAGAAGTACAATGTTTTTGCGGTATCTGCATTTAGTCGTGTAGAGCAGTTAAGCGAAATATGTCAACAATATCATCCACAGTATGCTGTTGTACCTTCAGGCAAGGTGGATGAACTACATCAATTTTTCAAATTAAAAAATATCACTTCAACCGAAATTCTCTCTGATGAGTCGGGTTTAATCGCTGTTGCTGAGCATCCTCAGGTTGATATCGTGATGGCGGCGATAGTGGGTGCGGCAGGATTATTGCCAACACTCGCTGCTGTTCAAGCTGGTAAGCGTGTTCTTCTAGCAAATAAAGAATCGTTGGTGATGTCTGGTGACATCATGATGAAGGCCGCTAAAGAGAATAAAGCCTTATTATTACCTGTAGATTCTGAACATAACGCAATATTCCAGTGCCTGCCTCAAAATTATTTACAATTAGATACAGGTGGTAAACCTCAGTTAGGTGTTTCACAAATTTTGTTGACTGCTTCTGGGGGGCCATTTTTGCATCATACTCTAGATGAGCTCAGTAAGGTGACACCTGCACAGGCTTGTAAGCACCCTAATTGGTCTATGGGGCAGAAGATATCAGTTGATTCGGCAACCCTAATGAACAAAGGTCTCGAGTTGATCGAGGCCTGTCATTTATTTTCAATTCAAGAACATTTTGTTACAGTGGTTGTGCACCCACAAAGTATTATTCACTCAATGGTTCAGTATGTTGATGGTAGTACTTTGGCTCAAATGGGTAATCCTGATATGTGTACGCCGATTGCACATGCATTTGCATGGCCAAATCGAATTGAAACACATGTTCCTCCGCTAGATTTATTTGTAAACGATACGCTTAATTTTAAGCAGCCTGATACTGTGCGCTTTCCAGCGCTGCAATTGGCTCGTGAAGCAATGAAATCTGGAGGATTGGCGCCTGCGATCTTAAATGCTGCAAATGAAATCGCGGTTGAAGCATTTTTAGAAGATAAAATCAAATTTTTAGATATTCCTAAAGTTGTTGAATCCACTTTGAATCATGTTCAAAATTCAAATGCTGATTCTTTAGAGCTAATCTTAGAGACTGATGCGCTTGCACGTCGCTATGCTATTCAACTCACGAATTCACTGAGTACCTAAGATGAATATACTTTTCATTATCGTCGCGGCTATTTTGCTTCTAGGTCCATTGATTGCAATTCATGAATTTGGACATTACTGGGTAGCACGAAAACTTGGCGTTAAGGTTCTTGTGTATTCAATTGGATTTGGTCCAACAGTTCTAAAGTGGACCTCTAAAAAGTCAGGCATTCAATATCAGCTCTCTGCATTACCTTTAGGTGGTTATGTAAAAATGCTAGATGAGCGTGAAGGTAATGTAAGTGCAGAAGATTTACCTTATGCGTTTAATCGGCAATCTCCTTTAAAACGAATTGCAATCGTTGCTGCGGGACCACTTGTTAATTTAATTTTTGCTGTTTTACTTTTTTGGATTCTGTTCTTACCAGCTCAGGAACAATTAAACACTCGAGTTGGTAAAGTGATTGAAAATACGCCAGCCGCACAAGTAGAGATGCGTTCTGGTGATAAAATCATAGCAGTGGATGGAACTGCGACGCCAACTTGGGAAAAATTGAATTATGCGCTGATTGATCGCGTAGGTGAAACTGGTACGATTCAAATTCAAGCTGATCGTGATGGTCAGGTACAAACTTTTAATTTACCGATTCAGCAATTTCTAAAAGATCAGTCTCAATCACCTTTGGATGTCTTGGGGTTTTTACCATATCGACCTCATATTCAACCAGTTGTTCATAAATTATCTGAAGATGGTGCTGCTATACGCCAAGGGATGAAAGAAGGTGACGTAATTGTCGCGATTGATAATAAAAAAATTCACGATTGGTTTGAAGTTGTTGATATAGTACAAAAATCACCAGAAAAACTATTGAATATTGAAGTGATGCGTCAAGGCGAGATTGTTCAATTAAAGGTCATGCCGCAAGGAAAGCGTGACAATATGGGCAATACGACAGGAATGTTGGGAGTGCAAGCTCAATCTGGTCAGATCAATATTCCTGCTGAATATAAGCATACAATTCAATATAATCCAGCGGAAGCTTTTGTGGTTGCGGTTGAAAAAACGGGTCAATTATCTTCTATGATCCTTGGCTCAATTGTCAAAATGATTCGTGGATTGATTGGGTTGGATAATCTCTCGGGTCCAATTACGATTGCTAAAGTTGCAGGTCAAAGTGCTGAAATGGGGTGGCAAACTTTCATTTCATTTATGGCATTAATGAGTGTAAGTTTGGGGATATTAAATTTGCTTCCGATTCCGATGTTGGATGGTGGGCATTTAGTTTATTACATAATTGAATTAATTCGTGGTAAACCTGTTTCTGAACAAATACAATTGGTTGGATTAAAAATTGGTATGGTGTTGCTGGGAAGTATGATGTTTCTCGCAATATTTAATGATTTTATGCGTTTATAAGCGTTATAGATGGATAATTAACTTACTGGAAAACAATAGGCATGCAGCACAAACATTTATTTATGCCATTGGCACTCGTTAGCGCAATGGCAGCAGTACAACAAGTATATGCAGCAGACGAGTTTATCGCGCGGGATGTGCGTGTTGATGGATTAGTTCGACTAACGCAGGCTAATGTACTCGCAATGTTACCGGTGAATGCTGGGGATCGCATTAATGATCCAGTGATTGCGAATGCGATTCGTGCCTTGTATGCCTCTAATTCGTTTGATGATATTCAAGCTTTCAAAGAAAACGATGTTTTGGTTTTTAAAGTCGTTGAACGTCCTATTATTTCTAAAATCAATTTCAAGGGTAATAAGCTCATTCCAAAAGAAGCCTTGGAAGAGGGCTTGAAGAAAATGGGTCTAGCTGAAGGTGAGGTGCTCACTAAATCTGCACTTCAGACGCTAGAAACCGAGCTTGAACAACAGTATTCACAACAAGGTCGCTACAATGCGGATATTCAGGTTGAAACTGTTGCAAAAGCCAATAACCGTGTAGATGTCAATATTAATTTCATTGAAGGTAAACCAGCTAAAGTTTTTGAAATTAATTTAATTGGTAATACTGTATTTAAAGACGATGAAATTAAGCAAGTCTTTGCTGTTAAGGAAAGCGGATGGTTATCTGTCATTTCCAGAAATGATCGCTACGCGCGTGAAAAAATGGCAGCAAGCCTTGAAGCATTAAGAGCTTTATACCTTAATAAAGGTTATATCAATTTTGAAATTACCAACTCTAATTTGAATATCAGTGAAGATAAAAAAAATATTTTCATTGAAGTTTCAATGAATGAGGGTGAGCAATTTAAATTTGGTGAAACCAAATTTTTAGGTGATGCTTTATATAAAGACGAAGATCTTCGTGCACTAAAGATTTATAAAGATGATGCAACTTACTCACAAGAGTTGGTGAATGCAGTAAAACAGTTGTTACAGCGTAAGTATGGTAATGCTGGTTATTACTATGCTGAAATTAATGTTGTGCCTCAAATTGACAATGAAACAAAAAAAGTTAATTTGAATTATTACATCAATCCGGGTCAGCAAGTTACGGTGAGACGTATTAATTTTACAGGTAATACCAAGACTGCTGATGAAGTTTTACGTCGTGAAATGCGCCAGATGGAAGGTGCATTAGCGAGTAATGAAAAAATTGATCATTCAAAAGTCCGTTTGATGCGTACTGGATTTTTCAGCAAAGTTGATGTTAAGCCGGTACGTGTTCCAGGAGCCCCTGATCAAATCGATTTGAATATCGCTGTTGAAGAGCAACACTCAGGATCAAGTACTTTAGCTGTGGGTTATTCGCAAAACGGAGGGATTACGTTCCAAGCAGGCTTGAGTCAAACTAACTTCTTAGGTACAGGTAACCGTGTAGCGATTGATCTTTCTCGTTCTGAGACACAAGATTATTATAACCTAAGTGTTACTGACCCATACTTTACGATTGATGGTGTCAGCCGTGGTTACAATCTCTATTATCGTAAGACGAAATTAGACGAAGACTATAACGTTAACAATTATGTTACAGATAGCTTCGGTGGTGGTCTGAGCTTTGGTTACCCAATTGATGAGAATCAGAGCTTAAGTGCTGGTATTAATATTGATCAAACTGAAGTAACGACTGGTCCATTTGTTTCTACTTATGTGCGTGATTATTTACTTGCCAATGGTGGTAGGGAAACAAGTACTGGTAAGTATTGTCCAGTCGACTTAGAACCAATTAAAGATAATAACGGTAATGTAATTGGTTATGAACCATGCTCTGAACCTGAAGTTGAGTACGGTAATGAGTTTAAAGGTGATTTCTTTACTTATAGTTTAAATTTAGGTTGGTCTTACGACACATTAAATAATCCACGCTTCCCAACGTCGGGTATGTTTCATCGTGTTAATGCAGAGATTGCATTGCCGGGTAGTGATGTTGAATATCAGAAGGTAACATACGATACGCAAGCCTTTATTCCTTTAGGAAAGGATTTTGTATGGCGTGGTTATGGTAAGGTAGGTTTCGGTAATGATTTACCATTCTATAAAAACTATTACGCTGGTGGATATGGGTCTGTTCGTGGTTATGATAATAGTACATTAGGTCCAAAATATCCGAGTATTACAGATGCTGCTCTAACTCGAGAAGATAGGAACCCTGAAGAGGTGGGAGGCAATGCATTAGTTCAATTTGGTACTGAATTAATCTTACCAGTTCCTTTTAAAGGTGATTGGGCACGCCAAGTACGTCCTGTGATCTTTGCAGAAGGCGCTCAAGTGTTCGACACTCAATGTGATGTTCCAACTGGGGACATTTATTTTGGTAATTCTCCAGCTACTGCATTCGATGCTAGACAATATTGTAAAGACAACTTTGGTTTCGATGCTGGAAATATGCGATATAGTGTTGGTGTAGGCTTCACATGGATTACGATGATTGGTCCACTATCATTAAGCTATGCGTACCCACTGAATGATAAGCCTGGTGATGAAACTAAGTCTGTTCAGTTTGAAATTGGTCGTACTTTCTAGTACGGCCTTTTGCCTTTAAGGAATAATAATGAATATGTTTAAAACAACGATTTCAACGGTTTTACTCACATCTGTAGTTGGCTTTGCGCATGCAGCAGGATATGGGGTAATTGATTTAGAAAAAGTCGTTGAAAATAGCACGTACTTAAAACAGCAGAATACTCAGCTTGAGCAGACAATTAAGCCGCAAACGGTAAAATTAGAACAATTGGGTAAAGAAATTGAAGCGTTGGCTAAATCAGCTCAAGCCAATCAATCGAATGCCCAGCAACTATCCTCTCAATATCAAACGAAGATGAACGAATTTCAATCTTTGCAACAGACTGTTCAATCACGTGTTCAAAGCACCATTCAAAATACAAATAAAGTTTTCGACTCAAGAATTAAACAAGTTGCTGAACAATTGCGCAAAGAAAATAATCTTGATTTAGTTTTAAATAAAAATGCTGCCTTGGCATATGACCCAAAATACGATTTAACTGCTAAAATGATTCAAAAGGTTAATGCAATCAAATAGTCAATGAAATCAAATCAATTTCGTCTCGATCACTTAGCCAAACTTGTACAAGGCCAAGTTATTGGTGATGCAGATCTGTTGCTAGAGGGTCTTGCAAGTTTAACTCAAGCGAACTCAAACCAAATTTCTTTTGTAAATTCTGATAAGTATTTAGACGAAGCGATTTCATCTCAAGCAGGTGCCTTAATTGTCACTTCTGAGATGCAGGCTCAGCTTAATCAGCATAATAATTTTATTGTCGTACAAAATCCGTATCTTGCTTTCGCGATTTTAACTCATGTGTTCGAATCTAAAACTGTGCAACGTGGTATTGAGGCCACCGCAGTAATCGATCCGAGTGCTATGATAGGGGATAATGTATATATTGGACATTATGTGGTGGTTGGCCCGCATGCCGTGATTGGCTCAAATACAGTAATTCATTCGCAAACTAAAATTGATGAGTATGTTGAAATCGGTGAGGATTGTTTCATTGATTCGCATGTCACGATTACGGGTCGATCTAAAATTGCTAAACGTGTTCGTATCCATGCGAATACCGTAATTGGAGGAGAGGGTTTTGGCTTTGCTCCTTATCAAGGTAAGTGGAACCGAATTGCTCAACTCGGGTCTGTTCAAATTGGAAATGATGTCAGAATTGGTTCTAACTGTAGTATTGATCGTGGCGCTTTGGATGACACTATACTTCATGATGGTGTGATTATTGATAATCTTGTGCAAGTCGCACACAACGTTCAAATCGGTGAAAATACTGCAATTGCTGCAAAATGCGGTATTGCGGGCAGTACTGTGATTGGCAAAAACTGTATCCTTGCAGGTGCTTGTGGTATCTCAGGACATCTAAAAATTGTAGATAATGTGACGCTAACTGGAATGTCAATGGTCACAGGTAGCATTTTAGAAGCTGGTACATATTCTTCAGGAATGGGATTGCTCGAAAATTCTCGTTGGAAACGAACAGTTGTTCGTCTAAGACAATTAGCAGATGTGCCATTGACCAAATTAGTCAAACAAATAGATGATATGCAGGCTCAGTTAGAGTCAATCGAATCAACTTTAAAATTGCGTAAATAATATGACAGAGTCTACTTTATCTTTTTCAATTCCTGAATTGCCGATGAATATTCAAACAATTCGTGAATATTTGCCGCATCGTTATCCATTTCTATTGGTAGACCGTGTTACAGAAGTGACTGAGAATGGAATTGTCGGATTTAAAAATGTCTCCATAAATGAAGAGTTTATGCAAGGTCATTTTCCAGGTTATCCAATCATGCCGGGTGTCTTAATCGTTGAGGCGATGGCACAAATTTCTGGCGTTCTTGGCTTTATCATGAACAATGAAAAACCCAAACCGGGTTCACTTTTTCTTTTCGCTGGCGCTGAAAAAGTTCGTTTTAAAAAACAAGTCGTTCCTGGTGATCAACTCGTGTTAAAATCAGAGCTTGTAATGCAGAAACGTGGTATTTACAAGTATCTTTGTAGTGCGAGCGTTGATGGTGTAATTGCAGCGACAGCTGAAATTATTATTTCTCATCAGAAATTAGAGCAAGCATGAGTAACAGTGATTTAATCCACCCTACAGCAATTATTGACCCTACGGCAACGATTGCTTCTGATGTAAAAATTGGTCCTTATTCGATTATTGGTCCTCATGTGACGATTGATAGTGGGACAGTGTTACATTCTCATGTGGTGGTTGGTGGATATACCCGCATCGGTAAATCAAACGAAATTTTCCAGTTTGCCAGTGTGGGTGAGGTGTGTCAGGATCTTAAGTATGCTGGTGAAGAAACTTGGCTTGAGATTGGCGACAACAACAAAATTCGTGAGCATTGCAGTCTGCATCGCGGTACAGTGCAGGATCAAAGTATTACTAAAATTGGTAGTAATAATCTGTTGATGGTCAATACGCATATTGCGCATGACTGTGTGGTGGGTAATAACAACATCTTTGCAAACAATGTTGGTGTCGCAGGTCATGTGCATGTTGGTGACTTCGTTGTTGTCGGTGGCAACTCCGGTATTCATCAATTCTGTAAGATCGACTCATACAGCATGATTGGTGGAGCATCATTGATTTTGAAGGATGTTCCTGCTTATGTGATGGTGTCTGGTAATCCGGCTCATGCATTTGGAATGAATGTAGAAGGTATGCGTCGTAAGGGTTGGTCAAAAGATGTAATCAATGGTTTGCGAGAATCATTTAAGTTAATTTATAAAAGTGGTCTAACGACACAACAAGCCATTGAGCAGATTACTGCTGAAATTTTACCAAATGTTTCTGAAGCTCAGCTCCTCATTGATTCTTTAAATGAATCTAAGCGCGGTATTGTTCGTTAAGAGCTTTTGCTAGAAAAAAAAAGACATCTTATGATGTCTTTTTTTATTCAACTTTTTTTGAAATATCCAGCTTCTTCAGAGTCAGGATAGGTGCTCAGTAGTTTATTTTTATAAATTTCAGCAGTTTGAGCGTTTTTATTTACATCTTTCGCGATGCTATACAGCTGATATAAAGATCGCGGTGCTTTTCCTGAATTTGGAAACTTCGAAGCGACAGTTTCATAGTGTTTTCTTGCTTCTTCATAATTGGGTGGTTCAATTGCTAAATTGAATTCAGCTAACCAAAAATAGGCATTACCTGTATACACACTATTTGGATTGTTACGTACAAAGTTTTGCATAGGTGCAATGGCTTTTTTTGCGCCACCTTGTTTGTATGCATCTAAGGCAACTGTATAAGCCGCTTTATCAAGTTCTTGTTGGTTGGTTTGATTCAAGTTCGTTGCATTTTGTGATGCTGTGGTATTGGAGTTAGTGCTAGTGCTTGGTGCAGTTGGCTCATTAGGAATGGGTGGTGCAGTATTAGGATCTTCGGCATTGGACTCCTCCACAGGATCAATTTTTTGTTGAAGGAGTTCTAATCTTTGATCTAGATCTGTATAGCGATTTTTTAATTCGTTGGTCAGTTGATTAATTTGATGTTCTTGTTCTTCTAATTTGCCTTGAAGTGCACGAATTTGATTTTCTAAGCGTTGATTTTGTTGGATAAGCTGCCAACTGGTGTTGGTAGGGGCTGTAGCGGTGTTATTCGCTGCGACTGCTGTTTGGTTCAAACTCGAATTTTGGCTTAATCCTTTTGATTCGATAGGAATATTGGCAAAAACTGATGTTGAGCTCATCAATGCTAGTGCAAGAAAAGTACGCTTATTGAGCATGTTCATTATTCCATTTGTGTCCATACTCAAATTTGAACTTTGAGTATTTTCAATTCTTAATAATCAGATCATTAAAAACGTCATAGCATTTAAAATCAATATAAATTTACAATGAAACTGTATAAATGAAGAAATTTAAGTTGAAGTTATTTAGATGAAAAATATCAAGTTTGTTGTTAATAGATTAGTAAATATTCACTTGAACTTTTTTAGTGCCTTTAAAGCCCATTATGGTCTTGCAAGATCGTTAAAAATCTCTATACTCTGTTCTTGCAATGGTAGCCCTGCTGGTGGCTTCGCAATTGTACTCTGAGAACCCCGCCAGGACCGGAAGGTAGCAACGGTATCAGAACTATAATGTGCCGGAGTTTTGCTAGTAGGGTTGCCACCATTATAATAATTTTATTTCTTATTCTTCATTCTCTTTTCGTTTTATAGCTTTCATAATCGCATCCATTTCAAAGCCTCTATATTGTAAAAAGCGAATTTGTTTTGCTTTTAATTTTGCGTCCTGAGCAACTTCATAGCCATATTTTTTGACCTTCAATAAGTATGCTTGTTCATACCAATCTATTTCTTCCATTTCTGGTTCAGCCAACGCTTTATCAACGTGTTTGCTTTTAAGCGCTAGCTTTATTCGATTTGGACCTTTTCCTTTACGTAATTGGCTGCGTACCGTCATTTCTGCAACGCGAGCATCACTTTGATAATTTTCTCGCGCTAGCTCATCAACTAAGCTCAAAACCTCTTCCTTATTTTGTGCATACAAAGCAAGTTTATCAATTAAGTCTTTTTTTGAGTATTCTTTGCGAGTTAAGACTGCAAATGCATACGATCTCAAACGAGTCCCTGTTAAGCCTTTATTCTGTGCTAGAACTGATGAATGAGTATCATCTAAATCACATTCATCTGGTGCTTGATCGGTTAGGTGTTGACTAGCCGAGTGTTGATCATTGATGAGATGTTGAGGTTCATCTTCATTCATTATTGATTTTAATTGCTCATAATGAATGAACTTGGGAAACTTCTCTGACATTTTAAATCCATGCACTTAAACAAAAGCGCCCAGAATTTGGGCGCTTCGATTTCAAATTTTTGAAAAATTATACTTCAAATAAATCTGCTTCTTCGTCATTTTCTTCAGTTGGAGCTGGTGTCGCTGTGGTTAACAACTGTTCACGAATCATGCGATCAAGATCTTGTGCAAGTTGAGGATTTTCTTCAAGATGACGAATCACGTTGTTCTTACCTTGTCCAATCTTGTTGCCTTGATATGAATACCAAGCACCAGCTTTTTGAACAAGTTCTTGTTGTACAGCGAGATCGACCAATTCAGCAAGCTGATTTGTACCTTTACCGTACATGATTTGGAATAATGCTTCACGGAAAGGAGGTGCCATTTTGTTCTTCACCACTTTAACGCGTGTTTCAGAACCAACTATTTCATCACCTTCTTTTACTTGACCAATACGGCGAATGTCTAAGCGTACAGAAGCATAGAATTTGAGCGCATTACCACCAGTAGTGGTTTCTGGACTTCCAAACATGACACCAATTTTCATACGAATTTGGTTAATGAAGATCACCATGCAGTTGGAGCGCTTTGCATTACCTGTAATTTTACGCAATGCTTGGCTCATCAAGCGTGCTTGTAGACCCATATGAGAGTCACCCATTTCACCTTCAATTTCGGCTTTAGGGGTTAAGGCTGCTACAGAATCGACAACAATTAAGTCGATAGCGCCAGATCGTACCAGCATATCTGCAATTTCTAGTGCTTGTTCACCGTGATCAGGTTGTGACACCAATAAGTTATCGATATCTACACCAAGTTTGCGAGCATATTGAGGATCTAAAGCATGCTCAGCATCAATAAATGCACAAGTACCACCAGCTTTTTGACATTGCGCAATCGCTTGAAGTGTCATGGTGGTTTTACCTGATGATTCTGGACCATAAATTTCAATAATACGGCCTTTAGGTAAACCACCAATACCTAATGCGATATCCAATGTAAGAGAGCCTGTAGATACAGCTTCTACAGCTTGAACAGTATTGTCACCAAGGCGCATTACCGTATTTTTACCAAATTGTTTTTCAATTTGGCTTAAAGCAGCACTCAGTGCTTTGCTTTTATTATCATCCATCTCATAACCTCAAAACATTGTAAATCACTGATAACTTAGGTGGATGTCTTTAATTAAGTCTAATGTCCACGGCATTATAGTGACAGAAAAAATAGGACTGTTCTATAATTTTAAACTTCAAAACGACAATATTTGTCGCTTTAACTTATTCATCATCTTATGACCAAACTTCGTCATATTGCTGACCATTTTGTTGACGGAATCTTGTAATATCACGTCGATCTTTTTTGCTTGGTCGATGATCTGGTCGTGCAAGATTATGCAATTTTCTTTGTGCAGAAAGCAACTCACGACGCGCGATACTGACTTCAGTTTCTTCATAGAGTAATTGTGCAGCAGGCGCACCACTTCTAACAGACGATAACGCTTTCACAATGACGGTTTTCTTTTCAAATCCCTGCTGAATCGTTAACTCCATTCCTACACGTACTTCTCTGGAAACTTTAACACGATCATTGTTGTGATGAACTTTACCACCTTCGATTGCTGCTTTGGCAATTGAGCGGGTTTTAAAAAAGCGTGCTGCCCAAAGCCACTTATCAATTCGCATTGAATCAGTGATTTTAGTTTCATGCTGTTTTGACATTCATTTCTTTCTCATGGTTAATTTGGTCTAAATAGGGGATTAATGATCTTAGATCATTTATTGCAGGATACTGAAGTTTAGACCTTTCGCGCTCAGGTTGAGCGCTAGATGGTTGGGTAATTGTGATTAGATGCTCAATACCAAAAGATTTAGCACCTTCGAGTACAACCGCAGTATCATCAACGAGAACGCAGTGACGAGGTTCAAATGGGTGCATTTGCTGTAATTGATCCCAAAATTCAAAACGCTCTTTAGCAAAACCGATTGTTTCACTACTGATCATCACTTCAAAATAAGAGGTGAGGTCAACTTGATTCATTTTCAATGCCAAACCTCTTTCATCAGCATTGGTGACTAACCATATTCGGTATCCAGCTTGCTTAAGGCTTGATAATAACGCAATGCATCCCTGTCTCGGCTTGATGAATTCTTTGTGATCGTGTTGAAGCTGAAAAGTATCAACGCCGACTTTGGCTGTCCAAAAGCGCGTAGAATACCAATCGAGCGTGTGCTTATGATCTTGATAAAATTTAAATAGAATTTGATTGCTCTGCTCTAAACTGATTTGATGAGTTTTGGCATGTCGCTCAGGGAGTTTGTGATTCCAAATTAAATCGTCAAAAGCAAGATCGAGTAGGGTTCCATCCATGTCAAACATGATGATGGGTTTATTCATTCATCTTTCCTCAGGTATTGTTGCAATTTAGCACAAATAAAAACAACAAAATGGGTGTTATTTAAATATCGATTTACACCATCATTTGATGCAAAAGGCTGGACTTGCATCAGCATTTTAAAATTGAACTTCAAGAAAGGGTGTGCGTGGTGACTTCTATATTTCATTCCATTCGTATTATATCGAATTAGATGTGTGAGGTCACAAATTTAGATCTTGATAATGAATACAAAAATAGTATAGAAGTCGCTATGAAAGCATCATATTTTTTGAAAATGGTGCATAGGCGTTTGACGTATGACAAAACATGATAATAGTTCGAAACCACACAAAGAATCTAATGAGGATAAAGGGAATCAGGACTCTTTTAAAAATAAAGAGCCTGTAAAAAAACCGAATGAACAGCCTGAAAGTCCAGTCAAAGAGCAAAAATAAAAAACAAGCCTTCTTTAAGAAGGCTTGTTTTTTTATGTTGATACTGACTCTAAGGCGCGCTCTGATTTTTGGAACTATTGCGGGTGTTATTTAAGATGTATTGAGGGTTGTTGGCAATCACGCTTCGGATTTTGTTTTAAAAGTGTTAGAGTTCTTATGATTGAAATGGGTTATGTGTTTCAAAGTGGTTATATTTATAGGTTTGCTACTATAAATATAAATCCAACAATGCAAATTAAATCACGCTGCATTTTAGGCTGAGGTTCTTAATATGATCGTCGTGCTTAGAGTGTGTAGCGCCAAAAGACAAAAATAGGTTTTATCCATGTTTATCACAACGCATGCTCCCCAAGATCAACAAATGTTAAATTTGGTTCCGATTTTGGCTGTTGCAAGCCAAATATTATTAGAAGAATATCAAAACTATTGTGCTGGACGTGATTTTAAAATCAACGAAAAAGATGACCATTCTCCTGTAACTCAAGCAGATTTAAAGGTCAATCAATATCTGCTCAGAGAGCTTGCAAAACTTACACCTGATATTCCGATCATTTCTGAAGAAAGTGATTATTCAGAGCGACATGAATGGCCTCAATGTTGGATGCTAGACCCTTTGGATGGTACGAAGGAGTTTATTCATGAGCGTGATGAATTTACGATTAATCTGAGTCTTATTCAGAACCATCAAACTGTATTTTCAGTTATAGTTGTGCCGACAGAGCAAGTTATGTATATGGGCTATTTGACGGATCTTCCTTATAAATATTCATTTATGAACAATATTTGGGAAAAATATTGCAAATTTAAAGCCTCACCAGTCGATGCCATCCAAATTGGACTGAGTCATAGTAGTAAAAATCCTAAGTATCAACACTATATTGATTATATTGAAAGAGAAATACCGGTTATACGTCGTGAAGCTGGAAGTGCTTATAAATTTTGCATGATGCTTGAAGGTGAGATAGATATTTACCCAAGATTTCATCCAACCTCTGAGTGGGACACCAGTGCTGGACAAGGCTTGCTAGAGAGTATAGGGGGTGGTTTATTGACCTTAGATTCTGTGCCATTTACCTATAATCAGCGTGATACTGTTTTGAATAATGGTTTTATCGCCTATCGTGATCCTGAAATGAGGCAATTGGCTTTAGATGCGTTGTCAAATGTACTTTAGGGGAGTGGAACTATAATTTCATCGTGTTATAGTCAAATTAATTTCATTTATTAGAATTATTATGTCGCTGAAGTTGCTTCCTCCAAGTATGCTCAGAGCGGTTGATTTACTGCCCGATGTTGCTGTGCCTGTTACACTATTTACTCGCCACTCAATACGTGAAATGGTGGTGGGCCAAGGACTCGCTGGATATGATTTGCAATTAACAGATCAAGGTAAGGATCTGGCGCAGGCTTGGGGGGCTTATCTTATTGATCAAACAGATCGTGTGATTGAACACTGTATTTCTAGTCCAATTCAACGTTGTATTGATACTGCAGCACTGATGATTCAAGGTGCTGATCAAATCAATCCTAAGTCAAATACCCATCATATTAAAATTGTTGAGCAGGGGCTTTTGGTCGAGCCTGGTAGCTTCGTTTTAGATATCGAGCAAGCTGCGCCATATTTTAAGCAACAAGGTGCTTTGGGCTTTATCAATAGCTTTGTAAACAATACTTTACCTGGGATGAAGCAGCCAATTACAGGTGTGATTGATGTTTTACATTTGCTTTATCAAACTCACCCTCAACAGAATCATGGATTAAGTTTGGCGGTTAGCCATGACACTATTCTTGCTGGTATTCTGGCTGTGATTTCAGGTAAAACACAGATTAGTCAGCATGATTGGCCAGAAATGATGGAAGGTTTGTTTGTTTGGTTTGAAGGTGAAGCATTCATAGATGCAAAATTGAAATGGATATGGCGTGGTGAATGTAATGAGCTGTCTATTCGTGAATTTGTAGAGCAAGAAAGATAGTAATTTTAATATTATTTAAGTATTGTTGATAAATTTAAAATATAAAAAAAGCCCTTAAAGGGCTTTTTTTAACGCAACTTAGTTAGAAGCTAGAGCTTTAACTTGTGCATTTAAACGGCTCTTATGACGAGCAGCTTTGTTCTTATGGATGATACCTTTGTCAGCCATACGGTCGATTACAGGTACTGCAGTTTTGTAAGCTTCAGAAGCTGCTGCATAGTCACCTGCAGCGATCGCTGCTACTGTGCGTTTAAGGTAAGTACGAACCATAGAACGTAAGCTTGCGTTGTGTTTACGTGCTTTAACGTTTTGACGAGCACGTTTTTTTGCTTGAGCAGAGTTTGCCACTCGTGCACTCCTTGAAATTGATTGGTCTGGGCGGGCTGAAATTTCAACTAAATACAAACATTAGAAGAATTTACACCAGCCCGTAAACAAGTGCCATATTGTGATTAAATGATGCGGCAAAGTCAAGTCTTGACATGCTTTGACAACATTTTTGATGCAGATAAAATGCGGTTAGCACGTTAGATTATATAAATATTGGAAGGAATGGCGAAAAAATGATTAAAAATATTAAAAGTGCAATAGTTATAGGGGCAACTGGTTTAGTTGGTCGATCTTTGGTAAATCATTTGAATCAATTGGTAGATTGCGAAAGAATTGTCGTAGTTGTTCGTAACCATGATGAACAATTTGAACAGTTCACCAAAGTTGATCAGTTGGTCATTGATGACTTTTTAATGTTAAATGATGAGGACGCTTCTGGATTCTCACATGCGTTTAGTTGCCTAGGAAGTACAATTAAAAAAGCAGGCTCTAAAGAAAATTTTTACAATATCGATTTTGAAATAAATGCTCATTTTGCTGATTTGCTCGTGAATACCGATACTTTTTTTGCAATTGTAAGTGCGGAAGGTGCGAATGAAAGATCTCCATTCTTTTATAATCAAGTGAAGGGGAAGTTAGAAAATTATCTAAAATCATTATCACTCTATCAATTGGCGATCATTCGACCTTCACTCTTAATTGGTGAAAGAGCTGAAACAAGGACACTCGAAGATATTTCTCAGAGTATTTTCAAGCGAGTATCGCAATTTCTGCCAAATACATTCAAATATAAGCCAGTGACAGCAGAGCAAGTCGCTAATACTATGGTCGTGAGCGCAAGAACTCAAAATGAAAAAATTAAGATTTATGATAATTTAGAGATTCAAAAACATAACTGAGGGTATAAAAAGTGACAACGCCAACATTTGTGACGTGTGATTTACTGGATGACCATCCTGATTTAGATATTCAAGTATTGTATCCATCTATTGATGGAAAATTCTTCAAAAGTTACGGCGGTGTAAAAAGCTTTGGGGGTGAAGCCGTCACTGTTAAATGTTTTGAGGACAATTCACGAGTAAAAGAGTTACTCGCTACAGATGGGCAAGGCAAAGTTTTAGTTGTAGATGGTGGTTCTTCCATGCGTTGTGCATTGATGGGAGATATGATTGCTGAGTCTGCCGTTAAATATGGATGGAGTGGTGTCATTATTAATGGTTGTGTTAGAGATGTTGATGCCATTGCGAGTTTAAATCTAGGCGTGCACGCACTTGCAGCTATACCTCAAAAAAGTAATCGTAAAGGGGTGGGCGAAACCAATATCACGATTCAAATTGGAAATATCACAATCCAACCAGGTGATTATATCTATGCAGACAATAATGGAATGATTGTTTCCAAGAAAAAATTAGTCGACTAATTTAAATAAAACAAATTTAAATAAAACAAAAACGAGGTAATCAGTATGGTGATTCATCAATTAAAAGTGGCTCAAGCGCTAGCTTCAGCAGTTGCAGAAGGTGGACGTGGGACTTCAGGTACACCTTTTCCTAAACAGCCAGAAAAAGCATTAAAGCTTTACGAATTTGAAGGATCACCTTTCTGTCGTCGTGTAAGAGAAGTGTTGACTTTACTTAATCTTGATTACGAAGTGTATCCTTGTCCAAAAGGTGGAAGGGTCTATCGAGATCAAGTAAAAACACTTGGGGGTAAGACTCAATTTCCTTTTTTGATTGATGAAAATACTGGGGCTAAACTTTACGAGTCTCAGGATATTATTCACTATCTTTTTAAGCATTATGGTGAGACAGGTCAAACACCGAAGCAATTCTCACATTACCCCAAATTGCCTGTAGTTGCTCTAGCTGGAACACTGATTAATGGTGCTCGTGGGATTTTTATAAATAAAGCGATTAAGCAGAGACCACAACCCAAGCATTTAATTGAGCTGTGGGGGTTTGAAGCGAGTCCATACACCAGAATCGTGCGCGCTGAACTCACAGAACTTGAATTACCATTTAAGTTTCATAATGTTGCTAAAGAACGTTGGCAGGATCAAGGACCAGCGATTTTACGATTGAAGCCTGGGAAATATATTCCTTTGGCTGGCGGTAAACGCGAGCAGGTTGTAAAGGTAATGAATCGCAAGGGGAAGGATATACAAGTCCCGTATTTAGTTGATCCTAATACAGGCGTAAAATTGTTCGAATCGAAGAAGATTGTAGAATATTTAAGAAAAAATTACGGTTAATTTTAGTTTGAGTGCTTTTTGGTCATGAATATAGGTGTATTCGTGACCAAATGCTAAGATAAAACATTATTTTGAGTTTTTAGCTTTTCTTACCGAACTATGTTTAAAAAAATTTCTGATTTGTTTCAAAAAAAACCATCGGCTGAGCAAGTTTATTTACAGACCCATCAAATTCGTCATGATCCTGAATTAGGATATATTATCGATGACGTTGTTTTGAATGAACTAAATGAAAGATTGACATATTTTTCGAACCGAAAGGTTACTCGTTTTGATGATTTGGAAAATTTATTTTATCGGGGAATGTTGATTAAAGAGAAAATAGATCTCGAGTTGAATACAGGTCGTTTTACTACGAGATTAGGTAATAATCAACAGAATCTAGAACAGTTAAAAAAATTCGTGATATTGCTCAATGATTATTATCGTGAATTCAAACGTGAGCGCTAATGTTTGCGACTGAATGTTTGTGATATCTAAAAATAACTCATTCTCGATTTTGAACATGATAAAATAGTGCAATGTCCTACCAGACTTTTAAAGCGATCTTCATGTTCCAAAAAGAAATTTCTCAACTTAATCTATCACAAATAAAATCTGGCGAAAAAAGATGGTTAGGGGCGCTTAAAGGCTCTGCCATCGCTTTGCTTTTAAAAGAAATAAGTCAAAACTCTGATCGACTCTTTGTTCTGGTAGCTAGAAATAATCAACATTTAGCTCAACTTGAGAGTGAACTTGAATTTTATGGTGTGAAGCCCACCATCTTTCCAGATTGGGAGATCTTACCTTACGATCGGTTGTCTCCGCATCAAGATATTGTCTCAGAAAGATTATCAGTGCTCTCTAATATGCCAGCAAAAGGGATACTACTCATTTCAAGCACAACTTTGGCACAACGTGTTGCGCCGACGTCTTGGGTGTTAGGTGAGCATTTTGATATTAGCGTTGGGCAAAAATTTGATTTAGAAAAGCAGAAACAACGCCTGATTCAGGCTGGTTATCATTTGGTCGATACTGTATATGATCATGGAGAATTTGCTGTTCGGGGAAGTTTAGTTGATATTTTTGCTTCAGGGCAAGATGCTCCAATTCGAATAGATTTGTTTGATGATGAAATTGATTCTTTAAAATTTTTTGATCCAGAAACTCAAAGGACCACGACGAAACTTGAACATTTTAAGGTTTTACCAGCTAAAGAGTTTCCTTTAAAAGAAGGTAGAGCTCAATTTCGAGACCGTTATGCTGAAGAGTTTCCAACGGCGAACCCGAAAAAAAATCCGATTTATCAGGATGTAATGGAGGGTATATCTTCACCCGGATTGGACTATTACTTTCCGCTGTTCTTTTCAAAAAAAGAAATGCTAGAACAAAGTAGCATTACATCATACTTACCAAATCATTCCATTGTCATTACAGATCGAAATATTGAAAGTGAATTAACTCAATTTTGGAAAGATATTTATCAGCGTTATGAAGACCGACGTCATAATGTTGATCAACCTTTATTAGCTCCAGAACAAATCTTCTTTCAACAAAATCAAATTTTTGAACAACTCAATCAGTTTCCTCGTATTATCGCATCTGACGAAGTTTTTGAACCTAAAGCGGGTGTAATTAATACCTCTGCTGAACAGCCACCTCGTTTAGCGGTAGAGCCTAAACATCAACAGCCATTTCATGCTGTAAAATCATTTATTGATGCTGCGCAACACCCTGTCTTACTCGTTGCTGAAAGTGCGGGACGTCGTGAATCGTTAAAGGACTCCTTGCGAGCAAGTATGGGTGAAATTCCTGTTGTAGAGCATTATCAGGAGTTTATTAATCAACAATATTCAGTAGCAGTAACGCATGCACCACTTGAACGTGGCTTGGAGATTAAAGGACAAATATCTGTCATTTCAGAAAATCAACTCTATGAGCATCGTGTTGTACAACGCCGTAGAAAACGCCAGCATGAAGTTTCTGAAGAGTTCTTAGTTAAAAGTTTAACTGAATTAAGTATAGGTGCTCCTGTAGTTCATATTGATCACGGTGTAGGTCGCTATGCGGGATTAGTGACTTTATGTATTGATGAGCAAGACCACGAATTTTTGCAACTTAATTATGCTGATGATGCCAAAGTCTATGTTCCTGTCACCAATTTGCATCTGATTAGTCGATACAGTGGAGGTGATCCTGATTTAGCACCACTGCATAAACTTGGTACTGATGCTTGGAATAAAGCTAAGCGCAAAGCACTAGAGCAAATACATGATGTTGCAGCCGAACTTCTTCATATTCAAGCAAGACGCCACTCAAAACCAGGTATTCAATTTGAATTAGATCACACTACTTATATGCAGTTTGTTAGTGGTTTTGCTTATGAAGAAACGCTTGATCAAGCGAATGCTATCGAAGCGACTTTATACGACATGCAACAAGCTAAACCAATGGATCGTTTAGTCTGTGGTGATGTTGGATTTGGTAAGACAGAAGTAGCGATGAGAGCTGCTTTTGTTGCTGTACAGAACAATAAGCAAGTTGCTGTTTTAGTTCCAACAACTTTACTTGCGCAACAGCATTATGAATCTTTCAAAGATCGATTTGCTGATTGGCCTATCCGTATTGAAGTGTTATCTCGATTTGGCTCAAATAAAACACACTTAAAAACGATCGAAGATTTGGCAGAGGGTAAAGTTGATATCGTCATTGGAACGCATAAAATTTTGCAGGAAAATGTCCAGTTTAAACAACTTGGATTGATGATTGTTGATGAAGAACATCGCTTTGGTGTGAGAGATAAAGAACGTATTAAAGCGATGCGTGCCGATGTAGATATGCTGACGCTAACCGCTACGCCAATCCCGCGTACCTTAAATATGGCGTTTTCAGGTATGCGTGACCTCTCAATTATTGCTACACCACCTGCACGCCGTCTCGCTGTTAAGACCTTTGTCAATGAGCAGACCGATGCCACGATGAAAGAGGCGATCTTGCGTGAACTATTACGTGGTGGTCAGGTTTATATTTTGCATAATGAAGTGGATACCATTGAACGAGCGGCTGAAAATATTCGGTTGTTAGTTCCTGAAGCTCGGGTTGCAGTTGCGCATGGTCAAATGCGTGAGCGTGAGTTAGAACAGGTCATGCAGCAGTTTTATCATAAAGAATATAATGTATTGGTGTGTTCGACCATTATTGAAACGGGAATTGATGTACCAAATGCCAATACAATTATCATCGAGCGAGCAGACAAGCTAGGTTTGGCACAACTTCATCAACTGCGTGGTCGTGTGGGGCGCTCTCATCATCAAGCCTATGCGTATCTGATGGTTCCGTCTATTAAAGGCTTAAAAGGTGATGCTGAAAAACGACTTGATGCCATTCAGCGTGCTTCTACTTTAGGCGCTGGTTTTGTATTGGCAACAGAGGATTTAGAAATACGTGGAGCAGGCGAGCTTCTAGGTGAGCAACAAAGTGGTTCAATGCATGCAATTGGATATAGTCTGTATATGGAAATGCTTGAGAAAGCGACTAAAGCTATCCAAAATGGTAAGACTCCTAACTTTGATGCCCCTTTGTCACTCACGGCTGAAATTAGTTTACATATGCCTGCATTAATTCCAGATGAATATTTAGGTGATGTGCATCAGCGTTTATTGTTCTATAAGCGAATTAGTAATACGGATACACAAGAAAAACTCGATCATATCCGTATGGAGCTTATCGATCGTTTTGGTGTGCTACCTCAACAAGTGAAATATCTTTTTACTGTTCATCAGGTGCGTATAAAAGCAGAAAAATTAGGTATTACCAAGATTGATTTGAGTAAGCAGGGTGGCCAAATTGAATTTTCACCTGATACTCCTGTTCAAGCGATGAGTATTATCCAAATGATGCAAAAACATCCGACATTTTTTAGAATGGACGGTGGTCAACGTCTGAAAGTGATGGTTATGCTTGAGGAAAATGACAAAAGAATTCAGTTTATTAATGATCTTTTAGATGAATTGATGAGAGGGCTCAACTGATCTAAGTTGGGCTTGAATCAATACTTGTTCATTGCTCAAAATGCACTGGCTGACAGTCAACCTTATAGGTTGATTTTTTAGCGATGCATTGCAATGAATGAGTGAGATTCAAATCAATGAAATACATATTTTTTTGTATCGAAACACATGACTAATAATACTCAGTCTAAAACTGTTGTGTTAGTATTAGCTATCCATTTAATTTTTGCGTCATTTATAAATATATGTTTAGTTTGCATCCACAACTTGCTCAAGATACTTTTTTTGTTGGCGACTTTCCACTTTCAACTTGTCGTTTAATGAATGACATGCGATTTCCATGGTTGATTTTGGTACCGCGTGTTCCTGGTGTAACTGAATTATATGAATTAAGCCAAGCAGACCAAGAACAATTTTTAAGAGAATCTAGCTGGTTATCTAGTCAATTATCTCGAGTTTTCCGTGCGGATAAAATGAACGTTGCAGCACTAGGAAATATGGTTCCTCAACTTCATTTTCATCATGTAGTTCGTTATCAGAATGATTCTGCATGGCCTAAGCCTGTTTGGGGTGCTTCACCTGCAGTTCCTTACAGTAATGATGTTTTAGCGCATATGCGTCAAACGCTCATGCTCGCGCTACGTGGTCAAGGTGACATGCCTTTCGATTGGCGTATGGAGTAAATACGTCAATTTCAAGGAAGAATAAAAATAATGTGAATTGAGGTAATAGCAATTGCCATTTGAACGAATGCTGGATAAAGAGCCACAGCAGTTTGAAGTACTCCTCAGGATGATGGGGTATGTGATGATCGCGATTCTTGTTGTGATCTATTATTTCACTTCACAAAACCAAAATTATCAGATTTTATACCCTCTATTTATTTTCTTGCTGATTCTATTGGCACCCCGAATTTCACACAGTATCCAATATCGTTATGGTAGTAAAACCAGACGTTTTGCGTTCTTTATTATTGATGTTGTTGTTGTAGCTACCGCCTTAGCAGCAGTGCATTTAAGTTTGTTGCCAACATTTGTTTTCCTGTTTGGATTGGTGTTTACCGCCGTTAATAATAAAATTTCGATGATGGTGAGTTCGATTGCAATTTTAGTTGCGATCATTGTTTTTTATATTTGTACAATTTTTATTTTTGGTTTTGAAGATTATTTCCAGCAAACTTCAATCGAATTGTCCGTAGTCTCGTGTATATGTGCGATTCTTTTTGTGAATTTTGCTAATTATTATCAGAATCGACGTGTAAAAAAATTAGATGTTCAACGTCAAACTTATTTTAAAGAAATGAATCGATATATTGAGTTATCGAATCAGTTAAGCCGCTATGCACCAATTCAATTGTGGCAATCAATCATGCGTGGTGAAACTGAAGCGAAACTTGAATATAAACGAAAAAAAATTACGATTTTTTTCTCTGACATTCAGGGATTTACTGAGCTTTCAGAGACTCTTATTCCAGATGACTTAGCTTTTGTTTTGAATGACTATCTGAGCCATATGACTGAAATTGCCAAGCAATATGGTGGAACAATTGACAAGTTTATGGGAGACGCGATTCTCATTTTCTTTGGAGATCCAGATTCGCAAGGGGTTGAGCAGGATGCCAAAAATTGCATCGATATGGCGATGGCAATGCGTCAACAAATGAAATTTTTGCGTGAACGCTGGGTGAAAATGGGATACTCAGCACTGCATATACGTATGGGCATTAGTACAGGTTATTGTCACGTTGGTAACTATGGCGCAGTTCATCGAATGGCATATACCATTGTTGGGCGGGATGCAAATTTAGCTGCAAGACTTCAAAATGCTGCAGAAATTGATGAAATTTTAATCTCGGATGAAACTTATAAATTAGTTAAAAACTATTATCTCTGTGCACCTCAGGAACCTATAGAGCTGAAAGGGATTCATGGTTCAATTAAAAGTTGGCAGGTCATGGAAAAATATAGCACCAAGCAAACCCATCAACATTGGTTTGATTATGAGTACAAAGGGTTTCAACTGGTCCTGAATATGGAAGAAGTACAAAATTACGAATATGCTGAATTAATCGAAGTTTTAGAAAAAATGATTGAACGTATTAAACTTCAGCAGGATTTAACCAACTCTTCTGGTATTGTGAAGTTAAAACTGTCCGATGAAGTAAAATATCTAAATTAGAATTTTATATCTACATAAATAAAAAGGTCACTTAAGTGACCTTTTTTATATAGTTTTACAAATGATTAATGATTTTCAGAAGCATGGTTAATCGTGTACTTCGGAATTTCAACTTCTAAATCATCATTTTCAATTTTTACTTGGCAAGAAAGACGTGAATCTGGCTCTAGACCCCAAGCACGATCGAGTAAATCTGCTTCTACATCATTCATTTCTTCAAGGCCGTCAAAACCTTTACGAACAATGACATGGCAGGTCGTACAAGCTGCAGACATATCACAAGCATGTTCAATTTTAATACCATTTTTTAGAAGGCTTTCGCAAAGATTGGCATTTTGCTCAACTTCAAACTCAGCACCTTCAGGGCAAATTTGCGCATGTGGAAGAACTTTAATACGTGGCATAAATTTTTACCTATGTTTAGTTTGAGTTTGACCAATCGTCAAGCTTAGTGCCTTTGAGAGCATGATCAATATGTTGATTCATTCGTTTTGCAGCAAATGCATCACTATGAACTTTTAACGCAGCAACAGCAGCTTCAATTGCTTCAATATCAGAAGTTTCAAGTTGTTGAGCCAAATGAGTTTGTGCAGAAATTAAATCCTGAGCTTCCTGTTCAGTCAAGAGTTTAATATCAGCTTTAAGCGCTTGAGAAAGAGCTTCAAGTTCTCGTTGAGCTTCAACTTTAGTTTCATGTAAATGACGAAGGGCTTTATCTTCTGCTGCAAATTTAAAACCATCAACCAGTAGGCGCTCCATATCAGTATCAGATAAACCATACGATGGTTTAATATCAATCTGAGCTGAGACATTAGATGTTGTTTCACGAGCAGATACCGATAAGAGACCGTCAGCATCGACTTGATAAGTCACTTCAATGCGTGCTTGACCAGCAGTCATCGGTGGAATGCCGCGTAAAACAAAACGTCCGAGACTACGGCAATGTTCTACTAAATCGCGCTCACCTTGGACAACATGGATTAACATCGCAGTTTGACCATCCTGATACGTGGTGAACTCTTGACGACGAGCGACAGGAATTGCAGTATTGCGTGAAATTAATCGCTCTACTAGTCCACCCATGGTTTCAATACCAAGTGATAATGGTGTTACATCAAGTAGTAGAGAACCATCTGTACTATTACCAATTAATTGGTTGGCAGTAATTGCAGCACCGATTGCAACGACTTCATCTGGATTAATGGTACACAGGGGTTCTTGACTAAATACTTCTGCTACAGCTTTTTGTACCGCATAAGAGCGAGTAGAGCCACCTACTAAAACGACATTTTTTATATCGTCTAATTTCAATTTAGCGTCACGTAATACTCGTTTGCACACTGAAATCGTTTTATCTAGAGCAACTTTAATGATGCTTTCAAACGTTGAACGATCCAAAGTTAATTCGTTTTCTAAAAGCTGAAGATTAACTTGATCTTGGTCCGATAAAGCTTCTTTCGCTTTACGTGCTGCAACAAGGAAGTGTGCATACTCGTTATCATCTAAGGTCTCGATATTGAGTGATTTTTTAGCCCACTTGACGATAAGACGATCTAAATCATCGCCTCCAAGTGCAGTGTGTCCACCTGTAGCGAGTACCTCAAATACACCCTGTGAGAAACGTAGGATGGAGACGTCGAAAGTACCACCACCTAAGTCGTAAATCACATAATTTTGATCTGTACTTAAATTTGTTGCTTGATCTAAACCATACGCTACAGCTGCTGCTGTAGGTTCGTTTAATAATCTCAGTACGTTTAAACCAGCGAGCTGTGCAGCGTCTCGTGTTGCTTGACGTTGTGCCTCATCAAAATAGGCAGGTACTGTAATGACAGCACCATTTATGGGATTTTTTAAACTTGCTTCAGCACGATCTTTTAGATTTTTTAGAATTTCAGCAGAAATTTCGACAGGTGTTTTACGACCTTGCGCTGTTTCAAAAGCAGGCATCTGATTGTCCTCACCCACCAATTGATATGGGTGTTGAAATTTAATATCAGCTTTTGAGCGTCCCATAAAACGTTTTACAGAGACAATAGTATTCTGTGGGTCACGAGTTATAAACGGTTTTGCGTCATTGCCGAGCACAGTAGAGTTTTCAGCATAATGTACGATAGAAGGAAGTAACACTTGACCTTGTTCATCGTTTAGAACTTTAGGTTTGCCAGAAAGCACAGTTGCTACAAGAGAGTGGGTCGTACCTAAATCAATACCAATAGCAATGCGATGTTCATGTGGCGCACTTGATTGTCCAGGTTCAGCAATTTGCAAGAGTGCCATGTGTTAAATCCCTTGAAAATAAAACAAAAAAATAAAATTAGAATTCGTCATCTAAGTCAAAATCTTCATCATCGAGAATACGATCTTCAGCTTGATGTATATCATTCATCACTTTTTGGAAGAAACGTAATTTTCGAACAGTATCGCGAGACTCAGCCCAATCTTCAGCTTCATAGTCTATTTTGAATTCGCGAACTAAACCATCAATCCATTGTTGCACTTCAGTTTTTAAAGATGAAAGTTGTTCAGAACTTTGAGCTTCATCTAACTGTTCACGAATTTCTAATGCAGATTGTAAAAATTCGAAATCATTGATGGATTGATCTAAATGATAGTCTTGTTTTTTGAGTGTAAGTAAATATCCAGCACGGCTGTCAACTTGAGATAAAACTTTATAAGCTTGATTGATTTCGCTAGATTTGATCAAGGCTTGGTCTTTATTTTCAGCTTTATCTGGATGATATTGTTGCTGCAATTTTAGAAAGTTAGCTTTCAAAGTTGCTAAATCAATATCGAGTGCTACAGGGAGATTAAACAACTCAAAATGATTCATGGATTGGAAATTCCAAAATAGTGAAAAATAAAAGTGGGCGCTGAATAGAATTAAAACAGTGCAGGGCACTGTTTTAATCAGGTAAAAAGAGAATGATTATCTTAAACAGTGAAAGATTCACCACAACCACATTCACCTTTTTTGTTTGGGTTGTTGAATTCAAAACCTTCGTTTAGACCATTTTTAACATAGTCCATTTCCATACCTTCTAGATAAACAAGGCTCTTCGGATCAACGAAAACTTTAACCCCAAACTGTTCAAAGACTTGATCATGTTCGTCAACTTCATCAACGAATTCGAGAACATAAGCCAATCCAGAACAACCTGAAGTTTTCACACCAACGCGAATACCTTCACCCTTACCGCGATTCAATAAATAATTGCTGATATGAGTTGCAGCATTTTCAGTTAAATTGATCATGAAAACTCCATTCAATCATCAAGCGCTAAATTAAGCTTTCGCTTTTTTGCTACGGTAGTCTTCTACAGCAGCTTTAATTGCATCTTCTGCAAGTACAGAGCAGTGTACTTTTACAGGAGGAAGCGCAAGTTCATTTGCAATATCAATATTCTTGATTTGCTGTGCTTGGTCTAAAGTTTTACCTTTTAGCCATTCAGTTACAAGTGAACTTGAAGCAATTGCAGAACCACATCCGTAAGTTTTGAAGCGAGCTTCTTCAATTACACCATTCTCATCCACTTGGATTTGAAGACGCATAACGTCACCACAAGCTGGTGCACCGACCATACCTGTACCTACGTTTTCTGCGTTTTTATCTAAAACACCAACATTACGAGGATTTTCGTAATGATCAATCACTTTTTCGCTATAAGCCATGATGCGTCTCCAAACCTCAGGGTCGGCTGATAATATTTAATATGGGTGCATCTTATTAAATTTCAATATTTAAGCTCAATAAGATGCATGTGTTTGGTTTAAATTAGTGTTCTGTCCATTCAACTTTCGACAGATCAATCCCTTCTTTGTACATATCCCAAAGTGGAGAAAGGTCACGTAATTTTTCTACAGCAGCTTTTGTCACTTCTAGTACGTGATCAATGTCTTCTTCAGTCGTATATTTACCAAAACTGAAGCGAATTGAACTGTGTGCTAACTCATCAGATAAGCCTAATGCACGAAGAACATAAGAAGGTTCTAATGTTGCAGAAGTACAAGCTGAACCAGATGAAACAGCAGCATCTTTAAGTGACATCATTAAAGATTCACCCTCAACGAAGTTAAAACTTACGTTTAAGTAGTTTGCTACGTTTTGAGTCGGATGACCATTTAAGAAAACTTGTTCAAGATCTTGTAGACCATTCCAAAGTTTGTCACGTAGAGTGCGTAAGCGAGTTTGTTCAGCAACTAGGTTTTTACCTGCAAGTTCAAATGCTTCACCCATACCAACGATTTGGTGAGTTGCAAGCGTACCAGAACGCATACCGCGCTCATGACCACCACCATGCATTTGAGCTTTAAGACGCACACGTGGACTACGACGTACGTAAAGTGCACCGATACCTTTAGGGCCATAAATTTTGTGAGCAGAGAAACTCATTAAATCAATTTTCATGGTTGATAAATCGATTTCAACTTTACCAGCAGCTTGAGCGGCATCTACGTGGAAATATGTCTTATTCGCACGAGTTAATTCACCAATAGCGGCAACATCAGTCACAGTACCAATTTCATTATTGACCATCATTAATGAAACAAGAATTGTATCTGGACGTAAAGCAGCTTGAACCATTTCAGGAGTAATTAGACCTGTTTGAGCTTCTGGTTCAAGATAGGTAATTTCAAAGCCTTCTTGTTCTAATTCACGGCAAGTATCTAAAATTGCTTTATGTTCAATTTTACTCGTAATGATGTGTTTGCCTTTTGAAGCGTAGAACTGTGCAACACCTTTCAGTGCAAGGTTGTCAGATTCTGTAGCGCCAGATGTCCAAACGATTTCGCGTGGATCTGCTTTTACAAGATTTGCAACTTGCTCACGAGCGTATTCAACTTTTTCTTCAGCTTGCCAACCATATGCGTGCGAACGTGATGCAGGGTTACCAAAAGTCCCATCGAATGTAAGGCATTCCATCATGCGCTCAGCAACTTGTGGGTCGACTGGAGTCGTTGCAGCATAATCAAGATAAATTGGACGTTTCATGTCAAATACCTGTAACCGATAAAAGGGCTGAATCTAATGGAGCTGTATTCTGGCGGATCGCAACAGTTTGAACGTTATCGCGAGCAACTAAATCAGCAAGAGAGATTTTAGCTAAGTAATCGGCAATGTGGAGGGAGAGTTCTTGCCATAAATCGTGAGTTAGACACATTGCGCCATTTTGGCAGTTACCTTTGTGGTCACAACGTGTTGCATCAACAGTTTCGTTTACAGCTTCAATAATTTCTAAGACCGTAATATCAGAAGCATTACGCGCTAAATGGTATCCACCATTAGCACCACGTACACTCGAAACCAAGCCATGACGCTTTAATTTAGCAAATAGTTGTTCTAAATAAGCCACAGAAATAGTTTGGCGAGTAGCAATTTCTGCCAAAGTAATGGTTTGTTCAGTCGGCTGCAAAGCTAGATCAAGTAATGCAGTCACTGCGTAGCGACCGCGAGTGGTTAAGCGCATGATTCGATACACGTGTAAAAGGCTAGATGATGAAATTTTATGAATTCCGACTAATTTAGTCAAGTATTTTTTCTAAAAACCAACTAAATTAATCGGAATTAAATATGGCGAGGATTTAAACAGATAAAACTTTATTATTTTAATAAATATTCAATAAATTATACACGATTAAAGCCACGAATAGAACCGAAACTATCCCGAACGCAATATTGGTGCGTTTTTGGTTGGTTTGCATGCGACGAATACGATTTTTATATTGTTTTACCTCTACTTGAAGTGTATTGATTTTAGATCTTTGTAAGTCAATTTTTTCAAGTAATGGTGCAATGCGTTTTCTCGAAGCCTTTGTGTTTTGGTCTTCAGAAGCTGTTGTTAACCAGTTTTTCCAATCTGAAAGTAATTTCGGTGTTGAGAGATGTAATGCTAAATCTCTGAATTCGTCTTTAAGGTTTTGATCACCTTCAATACGCATTTTTTTCAAACTTCTGCGGTTTGCAAACCCGAAAATTTGAATGATATCGACTAAAGTACTACTTACCTTGAGGTCAGGTTCTTTTTCTGGCGCTTGAAGGTCAAATAATATGCCTTTATCCGTAAATTGGATATAAAAGTCAAAATAGGGGATATAGCTATTCATTTTAATTGTAATTTGTTGTTCTACAAATTTTTTTGCTTGAAGGCGAACAACACGGTCATGTTTTAAGACGAAAGAATAGAATGTCTCTAAAACTAACATAACAATGTTAAGCAACAAACGGGTATGACCTTGTTGTTGTTGCGATTCACTCATAAATAAATCCTATTAAAATTTAATAAATCTAAAAAGTTCTATTAACACAAACTTAAATTAAGTCTAAGATTACATCATTTATCGTTGCTTTGTAGAACAGTTTTGAACAAGGTTCAATAGCGATATTTGATATTATCAATGTATTTTATGCACGAATAGTCAGTTTAGAGGCTAAAATATACAGGAGTGTAACGGTGGATCAAGATGTAAATAACAATAAAGAACAGGAATTAATGGACAACTCACAACCTGCAAACTCACGTAAAACAAAGTATCAACGTAAGTCTACACTTGATTTTCGTAAATATACTAAACAAATTTGGCTTGCTGGTTTAGGTGCTTTTTCTCGCGCAGAGGAAGAAGGTAATAAAATGTTTGACTCTTTAGTCAAAGTTGGTGAAGAGCTTGAATCTAAAACGGTTGAATTTACTGATCAAACAGTAAACAAAGTTGCGGAAAAAACTAAAGAGTCTGTTACGGATAAAAAAGATAAGGTGGAAAAACTTTTAGATCACGGGGTGAGTACTTCGCTTAATCGTATTGGGCTCGTCTCAACTAAAGATGTACAACATCTTGAGAATATGATTTTAGATATTCACCAGAAATTAGATGTGCTCATTGCTGAAAATCAAGCTTTACGAGCTAAACTCGAAAAAAATTGATGGATTTAGAGATAAAACTGTAATTTTGGTATTTTTTGTCGCTTATTTTGATCAAAACAGGTCGAGCAGTATTGCGTTTCCCCCCAAAGCATTGCTATAAAGTCGTCATGGCCTTTTAAAATACAAGCCTTGGATTTTAAACAAACGATATAAGAGGACGTAATCTTCATGAATAAATCAGAATTGATTGATGCAATTGCAGAGAAAGGGGGATTGTCTAAGACTGATGCTGGTAAGGCATTGGACGCGACTATTGCTTCTATTGGCGAAGCGCTGAAAAAGGGTGACTCTGTTACTTTAGTAGGATTTGGTACTTTCAGCGTTAAAGATCGTGCTGCACGCACTGGTCGTAACCCGAAAACTGGCGAAGAATTACAAATTAAAGCAAGCAAAGTTCCTAGCTTTAAAGCTGGTAAAGGTTTAAAAGATTCTGTAGCTTAATTCTTATTAAGTCCAAAACGCGCCGACTTGGCGCGTTTTTTATTAAAAAGAAAATTTATGGCTTCATCTGATATATTCGGTTTAGATTATCAGTTAGAATCGCTTTGAAATAAAATATTGGAATACCTATGGAATCGTTTCGTAAACTCATTAAAGGGTGGCTCGGCAAAGTCCTTCTAGTATTATTTTTGACACCATTGGCATTGGTCGGTATTGAAGGCTATTTCGGTGGTGGAAACAAAGATGGGATTGCTAAAACCGTTAATGATTTAGAAATTTCTAATAAAGAGCTAGAAGTTCAAACGAAGAATTATAAAGATCAATTCTTACAAATGGTTCAAGGTGACGAATCACTTCTGAATCAATCGTATATTGAACAAATGGCTCTAGATAGTT
Source organism: Acinetobacter sp. ANC_7512 (assembly GCF_056779935.1). Taxonomy (NCBI): domain Bacteria; kingdom Pseudomonadati; phylum Pseudomonadota; class Gammaproteobacteria; order Moraxellales; family Moraxellaceae; genus Acinetobacter; species Acinetobacter sp. ANC_7512. The sequence goes on from NZ_JBWYIX010000001.1 coordinate 376,580, forward strand.
TAATTGATCGTGCTTTATTGGTTCAGCAGGCCGAAAAGTTAGGCATCAGTTTAAGTGATGCTCAGATTGAACAAATGATTGCTCAACAGCCAAGTCTGCAGGTTGATGGTAAATTTTCACAACAAGCTTATGAAAACTATCTTCGATCAATTAATATGACGAGCCAGGGTCTAATCCAAAATTTAAGACAAGATCATGCGCTTCAAATGTTAGTTTCAAGCATTCGTGATAATTCTTTGGTAAGCCAAAGTGATATTCAGCAAATCGCAAATCTACAAGGTGAGCAACGTACGTTATTTATGTCATCTGTAAAATTGGATGATTACAAAACGTCTGTAAAAATAACTGATGCTGAAGTCGCGGCTTATTATGAAAAACATAAAGTGCTGTTTAAGCAACCTGCCTCAGTTGATCTTGATTATGTATTGGTAACGCCTGCTATGGTAGCAAATGCCACAACAACTGTTACAGAGGCAGAATTGAAACAAGCTTATGATCAATATGTAGCTCAACAAAATAAAAATGCCAAAGTTGAAGTCCAACATATTTTGATTACAACAGATAATCGTACTGCGCTTGAGGCTGAAAAAATAGCCAATGAGGTCTATGCAAAAATTAAATCAGGATTATCTTTTGCAGAGGCCGCTCAACAGTATTCTGAAGATTCTAGTTCCAAAGATAATGCGGGTCGAGTTGATGGTTATGAAGCCGGTGTATTCGGTGATGCTTTTGATAATGCAGTTCAAGCTTCAAAAGGTACGATTTCTAAGCCAGTAAAAACCGATTTTGGTGTACATATTATTCAAGCTAAAGCTGATCAAGTGAATGTTGCTAGTTTTGAGTCTGAAAAAGCACGTCTTGAAGCTGATTTATTAAAATCTAAAAATGCCAATGCTTATTCTGATCTAGTAAATGGTTTGAACGAGCTCGTTGTAAGTAGCGATGCATTAGATGTAGTCCCTCAGGAATTAAAATCGGCTAAATTGGTTACTGCGAATAATGTAACTCTTGCCACTCAAAATACAGTCCTAGCGGATCCTGCTGTAAAATCTAAGATCTTTAGTCAAGATGTAAAAAATGGTGATCGTAACGCGACCAGCAATATACAATTGGCGAATGGTGATACAGTTTGGTTGAAAGTTCGTGAATACCGTGAAGCTGGTGTTCAACCTTTATCAGTAGCAAAAGCGAAGGTTAAAGAAAAGCTGTTGAATCAAAAGGCATATGAAGCTGCTCAAGCAAAAGTTGCTGCAATGTTAAAGGATTTTAAAACACTACCTTCGCAGCAGGTTTTAACTAAGCATCAGCAATCTTTCGTAAATGCTGGTGTTTTTAGTCGTTCTCAAGGTCTTAAACGAGAAATTGAACGCGCTGCATTTAGTGTACCTGCACCTAAAGCAGGAATGTGGTCTGTGACTACAGCTCAATTACCAAATGAAATGGTAATTATCGGTGTGGCTGAGGTAAAAAAACCATCTATGGATTCGATTTCGGCTGAAGAAAAACAGCAGCTTGCACAGCTTTATCAAAACTATCGTGGTACACAATTACTTAAAGATTACACTGAGTATTTAAAGTCAGTTGCAAAAATCAAGTAACTCACCAGTAATTCTATCTTCATAAAAAAAGCACTTCGGTGCTTTTTTTATTTTGCTATGATTTATTCAATTCGATTAATTCAAATAAGTATTACGATATTGGCTTGGACTGCATAGATAATGTTTTTTAAAGGCTTGGCTAAATGCAGTCTCTGATGAATAACCAACTTTGTGCGCGATTTGTTGAATTGAAAGCTGGCTCAAGCGTAAAAGTTGACTGGCTAATCTTAAACGGTGTTTCTGTAAGTATGCTAATGGTGTTTCATTCACCATATTTTGAAATAAATGAGCGAATTTTGAACGCGACATAAAGCAAGTTTCTGCCAATGATTCTACAGTCCAGTTTCGTTCTGGTTGGCTGTGAATCGCTGAAAATGCAGGGCTCAGTTCTGGGTGAGTCAGTGCATTTAACCAGTTATTCTGATCTGTAAGCGTGGAAATGTAATCTCTCACGCATTCGATTAACATAATACTCACCACGTGATCCATAATCTTATGGCGACCAGGTCGGTTCATCTTGGTTTCATCAGCTACGAAATAAAGCCCGATCCTTAACCACTCCGGCTCTCTAGCATTCAGTGCATTGTTTAAATGGATATAAGTGGGTAAGGCTTGAATCAATGGTCCACCCATAATACTGTCCATGTTAGATCGTATACTGAAGATGAGAGATTTCTCAGATTTATCATCTTCGTCACCGAGGATAATTTCATCATCTCTTAAACCTTTAAATAAATGTTCTATTTGAGTAATGTTGACTAATCTTTGTTCTTGATGGCTATAGGCTTGATGTGACATTCCAGAAGGAATAATTGCCATATCTCCAGCTTTTAAGTGTAGCTGTTCGCCATTTTGAAATTTAAAAAAGGCTTCACCGTATAATAAAATATAGGTAATCATGGCTGTTTGATGACTTAACTCAAAAGCCCATTTACCTTGTGCTTGAAGGTAGAGATATTCGGTATTTTTGAGGTGAATATCTTCAAAAACTTGACTGAGGGCATCCATGTTTTTTGTATATTCCCTATACGCTTACAATTGCTGAATCTTAACATGTGTAAATATTTCTATAATGTATTTTAACTTCAAAATCATCGTGGAAATACGACTCAATAGCTTTTTTGGACGATTACGACTGTATTTGAAGTTTGAAATGACCAAAGATAAAAATAAGAAATAGAAAAGGAAAATTGCAAGTGAATGCAAAGGTAAAAGTTGAAGAGTTATTGAGTCAGAACCCGATAGCGCAAGGCTTACAACTGGATAAGAAGCGTTACTTATGGTTGCTTAGTCCAGCACTGCCTGTATTAGGGATGGGCTTTTTGGCTGGATATCAATACGGACCTAAAGCAACTAAAAAATTGTTTGCATTAGGTGGACCTTTATTATTACACGTAATTATTCCCACCATTGATGCTTTGGTCGGTACTGATGAGAATAATCCGAGTGATGAGCAGATCAAAAAATTAGTCAGTGATCCTTACTATGATCGTATAGTAAAAATGTTTGTTCCTTTACAATATGCAGCCAATTTTTTTGCTGGGTACGTGGTCTCTCGTAAAGAAACCCCATTGTTGGATCAGTTGTTGATTGGTTGTACTATGGGGTTGATCAACGGTATTGGTGTGAATACTGCCCATGAACTATGCCATCGACCGAAGCGTGCAGATCATTATTGGTCACACGTGACACTAGCACCACTTGGATACAATCATTTCCGTATTGAGCACCCATATGGGCATCATAAGCGCGCAGCTACTCCAGAAGATCCAGCGACTTCTAAGATGGGTGAGACCTTTTACGAGTTTCTTCCAAGAACCATTAGCGGTGGCTTGAAGTCAGCAATACAGATTGAAAAACATCGATTAAATCGTAAGGGTGAGTCGTTCTTTTCACTGAAAAATGAGTTATTTCACGGCGCAGCCATTAGTGCAACTTTTCACGCAACGATGCTAAAACTGTATGGTAAGAAAATTTTACCATTCTTAGCCATACAGTCACTTTACGGTGTGACTTTATTTGAAATGGTCAACTATCTTGAGCACTACGGCTTATTGCGAGAAAAGAAAGAAGATGGAAGTTATTCGCGTACTATGCCTGAACATAGTTGGAATAATAATAACATCACAACCAATCTATTCTTATACCAGTTGCAGCGCCATTCGGATCATCATGCTTATCCGACACGACCATTCCAAGCATTGAGAAACTTTGAAGAAGCGCCAGTGTTGCCAAGTGGATATGCGACGATGTTGATCCCAGTTTTAATACCTAAGTTATGGTTTAAAATTATGGATAAGCGCGTATTTGACCATTATGGTGGCGATTTAAATAAAGCCAATATTCATCCAAAACGACGAGCAAAAATTTTTAAAAAATTTGGTGTTATTGATAAATTATTGGGCTAACACTCAAAAATAAAAAAACCGACCATGGGTCGGTTTTTTTATAATACTTTTAACATGCGTATTTCGCATGCATCACTATGTCCAGTATTTCCTAATGGGTGTTGTAGATGTTGAAAACCTAATTTTTCATATAAATTTACAGCCTGCCAGAGAGATGCTGTGGTTTCGAGATAAATTTGCGTGTAACCCTGATCTCGTGCAAATTGGATACATTTTTCTAGAATTTGTTTTGCAAAACCCAAACCTCGTATTGAGGGCATAAAATACATTTTTTGTATCTCTAGGGTGTTTTCGTGGCACAGCAAAGGTGCAATGCCCCCACCACCAAAGACCTCGTGTTGGTCATTGCTAATAACCCAATATATGGAGTGAGGTTTTGTATAAACGTCATAGAGTTGATCTAGAATTGGATCTGCTACTGCGAAGCCTGATTCAGCAGCGAGAGCAAACTCCACTGAGACTTCACGAATGATTTTTGCAATATGGGGATTATCTTGGGGTTGAATAGTTCGAATAAAGTACATAATCGATGAAACTTAGTAAATCTTCACAGAGTATATCTAAGTTTCATCGGAGTTGAGTTTAATTCAACGTGATTTATTTCAATTCGCTTGATGATTTTCCAAGTTCACGGCGCGCAACAATAAGCTGTTGAATTTGTTGTGTGCCCTCGAAGATATCTAGGATTTTGGAGTCACGCGCCCATTTTTCCAACAACTCATCTTCGGTATAGCCTACACTTGCAGCAAGTTCGACACACTTCAATGTAATTTCATTACAAATTCGTCCAGCTTTCGCTTTTGCAATTGAAGCTTCACGCGAGTTAGGCTTTTTATTGTCAGCCATCCATGCAGCTTTTAGGGTTAATAAACGAGCAGCTTCCCATTCTGCTTCCATACGATAAATCTGAGCTGCAATATTTGAGGATTGAAGGTAGGGGGTGGCATATTCAGCATCTAGTTGGTCTTTAAAAATTTCCTTGATACGCTCTAAAGACGCTTTAGAGCACCCAACTGCCATTGCGGCCACAAGAGGGCGTGTATTATCAAAAGTTTCCATGACGCCAGCGAAACCTTTTGCAACATCGATTTCAGCATTGCCTAATAAATTTGCAGCAGGGACACGACAATCGATAAAGCGAATGACAGCAGTATCTGAAGCTTTAATTCCGAGTTTATGTTCAAGACGTTCAACGGTCATGCCAGGCGTGCCTTTAGGAACAACAAATGATTTGATTGCTGCACGCCCAAGTTTTTTATCGAGTGTTGCCCAAACCACGACTGAATCAGCTCGTTCACCAGAAGTGACGAAAATTTTCTCGCCATTTAAAATATAATCATCACCATCTTTAGTCGCTGTGGTGCGTATTGCTGCAGAATCAGATCCACAGCCTGGCTCGGTAATTGCCATCGCAGCCCAAGTTCCTTTGAAGCGTTCAAGTTGCTCTTCATTGGCTACAGCAGCAATTGCAGAGTTACCTAATCCTTGGCGAGGCATGGTAAGTAATAAACCAGTATCGCCATAACACATCTCAATTACACCCAAAGCAGTAGACATGTTCACGCCATTTTTGTTGCCTTGAGTCGTATCTCCACGTTTATTGACGGCAGCGCCAGCATTCATGCCATCGCCACCTTCATTCATACCATCCAATAGGGATGCTAACATGTCGAGTTCTTTGGGATAAGCATGTTCAGCTTTATCATATTTGCGTGAAATAGGGCGAAGCACGTTTAACGCTGTCTGATGAGCTTGATCAACAAGCATTTTAAATTTTTTCGGATTTTCTAAATTCATCATCTTTGTCCTTAAATTTTTATTATTTGATTAAGCATGTAAACCAGAATGCATAATGGCAGTAGCACGCAAATCCCGATACCAACGTTCAACTGGATGTTCTTTGGTAAAGCCATGTCCACCTAAGAGTTGTACGCCATCAGTGCCAATTTTCATTGATTTTTCTGCACACAAAATTCGTGCTAAGTATGCTTCACGATGGAAACTTAAACCTGATTCTGCGCGGCTTGCAGCATTCAAAACCAACATTTTCATAGCATCAATTTCAATAGCCATATCCGCGATCATAAATGCAACACTTTGACGGTGGGATATTGGTTCACCAAATGCGGTGCGTTCATTGGCATACTGAATGCAATATTGTTTAACCGCTTGGCATGTACCCACTGCCATTGCACACCACATTAAATTACCCAGATCAATGAACGCTGAATAATCAAAATCTTGCTCATTTAGTTTAAATGCTGGTGTGTTGTTAAATTTTAGGCTCACAGATTGGGTTGCTTTCAGCCCCATTGCTGGATTTGCTTTATATGAAATCGTTTCATTTCGCTCAACAATGAAAACCTGAGCTGTTCCATCTAAATCTGCGGAAACCAATAAAAGATCTGCCTGCTCACCTAGGATAACGATAGTTTTTTCACCATTAATGACAAAATGATCGCCTTGGCGTGTCGCTTTTGTTTTTAATTGGAAAGGGTTGAAAGCAGGTGTATTTTCTTGAACAGCAAAAGTTGCAAATAGATCATCTTGTTCGTTAAATGCCGACAAATACTTATTTTGAATCTCTGCTGAACCCCACTGTGTAATTGCATTAATGACTGAGAACGTGGAGAGTAATGTAGCTGTTAATGAGAAGTCACCTTGTGCAAGTTGCTCTGCGATCAGCACATTTGTAACCACATTCTTTTCTGAAGCAACGCCGCCGTATTGTTCAGGCAATGCATAATAATTGACACCTAAATCTTTAAATTGAGCCCATAAGTTTTCTGGAAAAGTAGCTTGGTGGTCGGCTGTATGTGCTAGGGGGTAGAGAACTTCATGAGCAAATTGTTGCATCGCATCAACAGTCATCTGTTGTTCTTCAGAAAGGCTGAGATCAAATAACCCTTTTTGCTGATTGGATAGACGTTGAGTCGGAGTATTGGATTTTTGTTTAAAAATTTTCTGTGTAGAGCCCAAGGTTTTAAATCCAGCCTTAGAACCTTGATAAAGCGAGCGTTCGATAATTTTTCTTAGTTTTAATTGATCGATTAAATCACTGCCTGCAAGCTTAGTGATCAAGGCTAAGCCTAAACCTTGCGCTTTGTTTGCGATATCATTCATTGTTGTAAATTCCCTGATGGTTTTTTTATACAACAAGATCGTGACATGTGTTTAGTGAAATGACTATGTCGAAAATGACTAGCTTAAAAGACTTTTTTGACCAAACAGATAAATGGTAATTGAATAGGTATTCTAATGAAATTTAAGATATATTCTTTTTAGTAATTAAATTTTTTATTTAATAAATTGACCATAGTGACACGATAGATCACTATGGTCTTTGTTCCTTAAACATATGATTGGATCATTTTGCGCACATTTGTTTTTGCTTCGATCACAGTCATGAATGTATATGCACCAATGAACTTACGACTGATGAACATAAATTCTTTCGGTGGAACTGAAAAATAGCGCGATGCCATCGACTTGGATGCTCGTTGCATCACACGGCTATGCAGTTGGCTTTGTTTCCAATCATAGCGCTGCTGTTCATCCATAATGCCTGTTGGTAGGTCTGGATTATTGCTATAAGTACTAAAAGCTTCAGTAGCTAGAAGGAACACTTTTGCCATGTCAGGTTTAATGCTTAATGGCATTGCATCGAAAAACTCATAACCTGTCATAGCATTGACCATGGCTTGAGCATCATGATGATAGCCCGCGGTAATTAAATTACGAGCTACCTTGAGGAGTTGATCATCAAATTGACGGATCGCACCGAAGTCTAAAAGAATGATTTTATCTTCAATTTGCGCGCCGTCACCTAAGCGTACTAGGTAGTTACCAAAGTTAGGATCAGTCTGCATCTCGCCCCATTCAAACACTTCACGAACGGCAATTTCAAGCGATGCTTCACCTAATTTGTTGCGACGCTCCTGAGGGAGTGAAAGCATGACTGGGCTATTAATCGGAACACCACGCTCAAAAGTCATACAAAGCACTTGATCTGTACAATATTGATCAATAATTTGTGGAACAACATAACGCGGATCATCTTTTAAACGCGCTCTAAAACGACGTGTTGTTTCAGCTTCAATTTTGTAATTTACTTCACGGTGCATCATTTCGCGAACCTCATCAAACCATTGATCAAATTCACGAGTTTGAGGAACCATGCGTGTAAGTTTGAGCATGTTCTTAAACAAGCTCATATCTGAGTCAATTGCGCTTGCTACACCTGGATATTGAACTTTGAGCACCAATTCAAGACCATCAGACTTACGTGTTGCACGGTGAACCTGTGCTAATGATGCGGTGCCTAAAGGCTCATGATCAATGGTGAGATCATCGAGTTTAGAGCCAAGTTGGTTGCGCAGTTGCTCATGGATGGCAGGCCACGCGAGGGCAACGGTCTGATTATTTAAAGTGTTTAAAGCTTGCGTGATCTCTTCAGGTAGAAAATGCTCACCATATAACGCCATCATTTGACCAATTTTGACGATAGAGCCTTTTAATTTACCGATTTCAGCAACAAGATAGTCAGCTTGTTCTTTCATCGCTTGTTTACGTTTTTTTTCTTTTTCTTCTTCGCTTGAAAAAATAGAACTCGCACTTGAAGCAGCCCAGCGTGTGCCAGCCAGTAGAGAAGCTTTCGCAATCGAAAGACGGCGATCCATTGAAGAAGTTTTTAATTGTTTAAGCTTTTCATTCTGATCTGACATGAAGTTTAGGTCCTTTAAGCGAATCGCGCAGAGAAATCATTGTATTGAATATTACATGTTATGAACGTATTAAAATAGTTCAAGTATTTCAATATCAGGTGTATAAATGGTCAATTTATTCAAACTTAAATAGCCTAAGCTTTTTAAAGTCGATATTTAACTGGGAGTTGAGCTCGAGTAGACAGAGACACGCGATACTCAGAGATGAATAACTTCATTAAGTTGACAACAGTTTCATGAATAAATCCAAGGGCATATGCTTTGATAATAATGACGCTAGGTAAGCTGAAGAAAAAATATTTAACATCATCCAAACTTGGATTTTCAAAAATTTGATGATCCATCAAAAATTGCTTAAGAAATTGTTTTTCTGTTGTGACACGAGGGGAAGAATCATCACTCCAGTAATTTTGACGCATTGCCATTAAATTATTGTGTTTATAACTCATACTTTAACTTTTGAAATTCACTTTAACTTTTATTAGTTTGAGTCTAAATTTTCTTTTTCAAGTCTGGTGAGCTTTTCGAGAGTCAAAAAAAAGCGGGCAAAGCCCGCTTTTTTTAACAGTTAATTAAACTGCTACGATGTCAACAGCGTTAGGACCTTTAGGACCTTGAGTTACGCTGAATTCAACTTGTTGGCCTTCAGCCAAAGTTTTAAAGCCTGAACCTTTGATTTCGCTAAAGTGAGCAAAAACGTCAGGACCGTTTTCTTGTTGGATGAAACCGAAACCTTTAGTTTCGTTGAACCATTTAACTGTACCTTTAACAGTATTAGACATAATAGGAATCCTAATAAAACTTTAATGTTATGAGTTTGAACTCAATGATGTAACTTGGAAAAAAAATGAAACTTAAAATCTGAAACCAAACGTAGGATTATGACTAACACTGCGAAATAAAAGATTTAATGAAACAACATAAATTTTCTAGTTGGCTTCGAGTATACACGATTATTTTCAATATCGTTAGTTTTAATCAACTTTCTCGCTATTTTAAAACCTGAATGAGTAGACCTTATTCAATGGATAATTCTAACTATTCAAATTTTCAATACAAATTTGCCGAATAACACGGATAGAACTTTTTATTAATAGGATAAAACAAGGTATCATAGACCGTTTTTAAAAAATTGACCTTGGAGACGCCTTAAGTGGATCGACCGACTATTAGCCCTGAACATCTACAGGAAGCCGCTGAAAACTTAACAACTATTCGAGATTTTATTCGTTTTGGAGTTACAGCATTACGTCAATACGATGCACACTTAGGTCAAGGTACTGAAGATTATTTTGCTGAAAGTTCTGCTTTAGTTTTACAAACTTTGTCACTAGACTGGAATGCCGATGCTGAGATTTTAGACTCAAAATTGCTGCCAAGCGAAGTTGCGGAATTCTTGAGCTTACTCGAACGTCGTATCAATGACCGTGTTCCTACTTCATATTTATTAAATCTTGCTTATTTCTTTGGTAAACCATTTTATGTCGATGAGCGTGTACTGATTCCACGCTCACCAATCGTTGAGCTGATTGAAAATCGTTTTGCACCTTATTGTTTGACTGAAAATGGCGAAATGGGTGAAGCGGTCAATAATTTGCCAGTGAATCCAAATCCTAAAACTCCACAGCGTATTTTGGATATGTGTACTGGCTCTGGTTGTATCGCGATTGCTTTGGCATATGCATTCCCTGATTCTGAAGTTGATGCTACTGATATTTCAAAAGAAGCCCTTGAGGTTGCTCAAATCAACTGTGAGCATCACAATAAACAGTATCAAGTCGCTTTATTGGAATCTGATCTTTTCGCTAAAATACCTGCTGAAAATCAATACGATTTAATTATTTCTAATCCGCCGTATGTCGATGCTGAAGATATGGCAGATTTACCAGATGAGTTTCATCACGAGCCAGAATTGGCATTGGCAGCGGGTCAAGATGGTTTGGATCTTGTGCGTAAAATGCTGGCTCAAGCCGCAGACTATTTAACTGAAGATGGTTTAATCGTCATTGAAGTGGGCAACTCAGAATGGGCGATGAAGCAAAACTTTAATACTGTTGATTTCTACTGGTTGCAATTCCAACGTGGTGGATCAGGTATTTTTGCACTGACTGCAGCACAATGCCGTCAATATCGTGATTTATTCATTCAATCTGTTCAAGTTTAAAGGAGTTGTTGAACATGGCTGGCAATAGTATTGGACAATTGTTCCGTGTAACAACTTGTGGTGAATCTCACGGTGTTGGTTTGATGGCGATTGTAGATGGAGTTCCACCAGGTCTGAAGTTATCGGCTGAGGACTTACAAATAGACTTAGATCGTCGTAAACCAGGTACCTCTAAATTTGCAACACAACGCAAAGAACCAGATGAAGTTGAAATTATTTCAGGTGTGTTCGAAGGTAAAACCACAGGGACATCCATTGGTCTTTTAATTCGAAATACAGACCAAAAATCTAAAGATTACGGTAATATCGCACAAACTTTCCGTCCAGGTCATGCAGACTATACTTATACACAAAAGTATGGTTTCCGTGATTACCGTGGTGGTGGTCGCTCAAGCGCACGTGAAACAGCGATGCGTGTTGCAGCGGGTGCAATTGCTAAAAAATTCTTATTTGAAAAATTTGGTATTGAAATCCGTGGGCATGTAACTCAAATCGGAACTGAAAAAACAGCAAAATTAGATTGGAATGAAGTGCCGAATAATCCATTCTTTTGTGGTGATGTTGATGCCGTACCACGCTTTGAAGCACTTGTGACATCATTGCGTGAAAAAGGAACAAGCTGTGGAGCACGACTTGAAATTATTGCTTCTAAAGTACCCGTAGGCTGGGGAGAACCTGTTTTCGACCGTTTAGATGCTGATATCGCACATGCGATGATGTCAATTAATGCGGTTAAAGGTGTAGAGATTGGTGATGGTTTTGGTGTGGCTGAACAATTTGGTCATGAAACACGTGATGAACTGACAACTGATGGCTTCTTAGCGAATCACGCTGGTGGTATATTAGGTGGTATCTCAAGTGGTCAAGATATTCGTGTATCAATTGCACTAAAACCTACTGCTTCTATTACCACACCAGGCAAAACGATTACCATTAATCGTGAAGATACGGATGTGCTTACTAAAGGTCGTCACGATCCTTGTGTGGGTGTTCGTGCGACACCAATCGCTGAAGCGATGCTTGCAATCGTGTTAATGGATCACTTTATGCGTCATCGTGCCCAAAATGCCGACGTTGTTGCGCCATTTGAGCCAATTTAACCAAAGTAAAAAAGCGTATGATGTAAAAAGCCAGATGATTGATCTGGCTTTTTAATATAATTTTAAAATTGCAATTGAACGTTTTATGGGGAATTCAATTGAAAATAAGGATATTGGTTGGGGCGATGGTCTTATGCGGATTATCGTATAGTTATGCGAATGGCTTAACACAATCTCAGTTTGATATTGAAGTGAAGTCAATTTATAACGAAATTGAAGCGAGTCAAATTCGATTATATCAATCGGTCGATAGTAAGCAGAATATTTCGTTGATCATTCAAAGAGCTTGTGAATATGCAGATGCATTAAATGCTTTAAAGCGAATAGCACAAAAGAATATTCATATGGCTAAAGCAAAAGAAGAAGCATTATTTGCAAAAAAAATGAGAAATTCTTTTGAGTTATCATTCCAAGATTTAGGAACAAGTTATCAAAAAAGTTGTAAGCCTTAAAAAAAGCCAGTTCAACGAACTGGCTTTTTAGTGAATAATTCATTTATTCGATAGTTTGACCTGTATAACCTTTGATAAATGTTAAGTAAGCAGAAGACTTCTGACCGTCAGCTTGCAGGATGGGACGAGTCACTTCGCCGTTAGCTGTCACGATTTTTAGATCAATTTGTTTTGCGTCTCTAAATGAGTTTAAAAAACTTACAGGAACGACAATAAAATTAGATGAATTCGTTACACCAGCTGCAGTTGCATATTGGGTTTGTTGAATTGTTGAATAGACATAAGGCTGACCATCAACAATAAAGTTCAATTGTTTTATATCGTGCTGTATAGTGTCATTTACATCTGCAGTTATTTTAAAACCATTACGCTTTTCATCATTCCAACGGAGTGCAAGCTCAGGGCAAATTTCATCAGTAGCACAGATGAGAGGTCCTTTGGTTACAACACGTTCTGGATAACTTCCTGCACAACCTGTTAATACAACCAATGCTGAAATAAGCGCTAGTTTGATTTTCATGATTTTACCTATTGTCTTGTTTATTATAACTGTGTACACAATTTGTTAAATCTAACGAAAAATTCTAAAAAATGAAATGCCTAGCAGTCTAATAACACGTTGCAGTTTTGTATCGATGATTAAAAAAAGACCCATAGTGGGTCTTTTTTTACTTTTGCTTAAATTGTTGGTAGCCACTTTTAAATGTTTGATAGGCAAACGATGCATGCCCATCTTTTAAAATGCTATGCGTAATAGCACCTTGATCTGTCACTACAGCAATATCGATAGATTTAGACTGATCAAACATAACGACAAAATTCATTGGTACATCAATGTAATTTGTAGAGTTAATGAGATCAGAATTGTTGACTGATCGTGTATTGGTTTGAGTTAAAGTTGTGTAAGGATAAGTTTGACCATCTAGCGTGAAAATCACTTGCTTGATATCAAAAGATTTTCGATCAAATAGATTGGTATGTACTCTAAATAAATTATTGCTCTGCTGTTTCCAATCAAATGTTAACTCAGTACATGGTTTTGATGGTTCACAAATCACCTGACCACGTGTTTCAATTCGTTTGGCATTTTCTGAAGGTTTAAAATCAATAACATTAGATGCATAAGCTTTTGCAGAACTTGCATTTGGTTTATTGGATACAACGATACACCCACTCAGTGAAAGAGCAGTAAGAATAGATATAAATTGAACTTTCATTATTATCAACCAGTTTAATAGATGTTGTTTTTGTATATGCTAAATTTAGCATACAATCTATATAAATGTTAACCAGTTATCAAAAAATATATATTTATTGTCGTGTTTTGCTATTTTTCTTTTTGTGATGCTTGTCAGGTTGCTTGAATTAAGTTTAAAGGTGGTAAAAAATAATTGATTGAGTCCTTTATGGTCAAACGTTTCTATTTTTGATTGAACACTTTTCAAAAGGTGATATAACTAAAAATAAAGCGTTAATAAAAGAGTATGAAATGAAAACGACTGTGAAATATGTGGTGCTGAAGAGCAAAGACTATCAATTGGGCACTCCATTGTTTGAAGAAACCATCGAGGCAGACTATGCGTATTTCGATTCAATTCCATCAGTCATTCAGTACCAGAATCATGAGTTTAAAGTGAAGTCAAAAGAACTTAATCGAAAGCAAATATTTGATGACTTTGAAGAATCACAAACAATCTTAGTTAAAGTCATCGCACTGAATTAATTTAATGGCAGCCTTGAGCTGCCTTACTCATTCTCACACTATTCATTATCTATTTTATAATATTATAGTTCTATTCGAAATTAAGCACGGTTCAATATGCACCAAACATTCCCAATCCAAAGTAGGTTAGGTGGATTCTACTTTTTCTATAGCACCATTGTGGATTATTATTAACTTAAAATTATATATTTATTAGTAGTTTATATAAATTTTAACGATGCTATAAAAGTCTTAAATAATCACGTGTAGACTATTTGTAGACTGTTGAGAAGCATGATTTAATAAACTTACTGAAGGTTTATTGGATTAATCATGAAACTCAACAAGTCTAATGTTGATGCTATCCCATTGACGGATTCTGGTCAAAAAATTATCAGAGATACAGATTTGATCGGTTTCGCGATTCGAATCACCACGAAATCAAAATCCTATATTGTTGAACGTAGACACGAGGGTAAACTTTATCGAGTCGTGATTGGGAAAGCGAATGAAATATCCGTAAATTCTGCTCGAGCAAAAGCCCAAATGATTTTGGCTCAAATCTCCAATGGGGAATACATTAGTCCAAATGAAAAAGTAAGCGTAAATAATTTTTTAAATATCACTGTCGATGAAGCATTAAAGATTTATATCGATAGAAATGATTTCAAACCTAAAACAATTAGACAGTATAAAAAATACTTTGATTTATACTTAAAGTGGTCAGATCGAAAGCTCTTTGAAATAACAAAAAAAGAAGTCCTGGATAAGTTTATCGAAGTATCTGATCTCAGTAAGTCATCAGCCAATGGTGCAATTTCATTGCTTGGCACGGTCTGGAAATATATTCATGTGCTTTATTCGACCGATGAAAACCCAATTTTAAAAAGCAATCCGGTAGATATTATTGCTGTAACTAAAGGCTGGAATAAGATTGAAAGTCGTAATAGGCATTTAGATAAAAGTATCATTCATAAATACTACAACGCCGTTTTAAATTATGAGGATGAGCTCAATTTAGAAAATACTGCACGATCCAACACGCATCGAGATATCATCCTATTTACCATGTATACCGGTTGTCGTCGTCAAGAAGTATGCGGTCTTAAATGGGAAGATGTGAATTTTAAAGAAGGTATAGTTATTTTTAGAGACACGAAAAATGGTTCAAATCATGAATTTCCAGTAGGGGACCACTTACTATCCATACTTAAAGAAAGATACTTACTAAAAGAAAATGATTGGGTATTCCCAGCGACTAAACTTCCAACTTCTCATAATATTCACGCTACTGTAGTAGATACTGCACTCAAGAAAATAGGTACCCAAGTTAATTTTTATGTATCGATGCATGATTTTAGACGCACCTTCGCGACGATATGTAACTTACTAAGATTTAATATCTATGTGACTAAACGACTGCTTAACCATACTGCTAGACCGCGTTTAGATGTCACAGGTGGATATGTACAAATACCGATGGAGGAATTAAGAGCTTCCATGAATATGATTGAGGCTGTATACCAAGGAAAAATTGATTGTTTTAACTACGAAAGTGTCTGGGATGAAAGACT
Organism: Acinetobacter sp. ANC_7512; assembly: GCF_056779935.1. Lineage (NCBI taxonomy): Bacteria > Pseudomonadati > Pseudomonadota > Gammaproteobacteria > Moraxellales > Moraxellaceae > Acinetobacter > Acinetobacter sp. ANC_7512. The sequence goes on from NZ_JBWYIX010000001.1 coordinate 392,302, forward strand.
CAAACAATTAAAGGCAGGATAAACCTGCCTTTTTAGTTATGCGTATTGTGCTGTGCAGGTGACAGTTCTTCTTTTTTCGAAAGCGAGTACATCAGCTTTTCTATAAGCAACTCGACGACCTATTTTGGTGTAAGGAAGTTCAGACCCATCACAGCGCATTCTAGCTAATGTCCACGGGGAACAATCTAAATATAACGCTACCAAATCTTGTCCAAACTTTTGATCGTCTGGTGCATCTAAAAATGGTTTTAATAATTTAGATCGTTCATCTTCATTGATATTCTTAAAACTTTTCAAAGCCATGAAAACACCTCTGTTGTTTGTATTTGTTTTTCATTTTGAAAATCTGATACATAAATTTTTTTCATTACTTTCTCCAAGTTGCTTCTTTAAACTTTGCATTGATGACCAAAGAATCAATTTCACCAATACCAACATTTTCGAAAATATGGGTCATTCGCGTCCCGAACACTGTGAGTGTTCGGGTAATAGAGGAATAGTTGAATTTCATTGTGGCTCACCAGCTTCAGTAAGTGATTCAAGCTCAATACGGCGCTGCTCAATAAGATCTATTAATCTAGGTTGAATAACCGGATCACATGCAGATACATCAATCTCTAGAACATCCAGTTCAGTCAGATCCTCAGCTCGTTGAATACGTACCGCCAGTGATGGTTGTTCATTTGAATCATTCAGCTGAACTAAGCGTTTATGGATGGCATCAAGCAGTGGTTTGCGTTGCTCTTCTGTCCATGTTTTGGTGTATCGAACTAAGGTATTGGCTTCAGCAGGTGTATTGGCCTTACTGGCACGATCAACTAGATCAGCGAGCAATGATTGATATTCTCCATCTGCATCTTGATCCTTGTTTTGTGTTAGCTTTTCAGCTTCTTCCTGCAGTCGTTTAAGTTCAGCAATACTTAAATTGCCGGTTGATGATTCTGTATGATGTACACCTGATTGCTTGGTACCAAAGAAACTTTCACGTTTACCAGCAATACGATTGACCAGATCCTGGTAATCATCATCAGCAAGTTTGTCATTATTGCCTTCCAGGTTGCGCTCAACACCTTGCAACTCATAATCTGAATTACATTTATCAATAGCTTCGATAAATCTCCGAATCGCAGGATCCGTATCATCAAGCACAGGTTCATCTTGCTCAACTGCATCACTCAATTGTTTTCGATGTGTTTCAGCAAAATTCACCAATTCATTTATCTGGTCAGCACTTAATATTGGGTCTGTTTTGACCTGGAAAACCAATCCATCGATAGTTTCAGTGCTACTGGTGTTAGTGATACCTGATTTATACGTATTAAAAACTTCTTCAGAATTAACATCAGATCCATAAATGGTTTTAATTTCCTGCTCAGGCTGTTGGGTAACTGGTGTGTTGACCTGGTCTACATCATTCTTAGCTTTGGTTGATCGTTTCTTTTTGGCCTTACCTGTATTATCGATTGTTGGTGAATAACAAATGACTCGACCAAATAGCTTACCGATTGCCTCTAGTTGTAACACTGCATTTTTATTATCTGCTTGAGCAAAACCATTACGCACACAAGCAAAATATTCCTCATTCTGTTTACTGTATTTAACCAGGGAAACGTGATCAGGATGAACAATAAAGATTTCCTGATCTTCCACTACATCATCAAACGTTAGAGGCTTAGCAAAAGTAATACCTGCCAACTCCATAGTTTCAACTTTGATAGAGAACTCATAGCCAGGCATTGCAAAGATAGTTGCCGGAAAATTTTCCAGATCGTTGAATTCAAGTAATTCACCAATGGCACGGCACAGAATTTTTTTACCAGCCATCATTGCTTCAAAGGCTTCTTTACCATTTAAAATTTTCATGCTGACCATCCTTCCATATCTGATTTCGCCTGACAGGCGTTTAAAATTTGTTGTTCGTACTTTGTGCCTTTGAAGTAGTCCCCAGGCCGATTTAGATCATTGACGTGATTAGCATTCTGAATATCTCTCAACGCAGCCTGATAATCATTTTCTAGACGTGCTTCATTTTCAGCATGTAGCTGCTGTTCATTAGCTCGTTGTGCTTGTTGGTTACGCTGGATGATTGCGTGAATGCCTGCGCATGTTTCATCAAACTTCTGCTGTTGAACATCGTGAAGACTATTTAGACCTCGTTTGGCACAATACTTTTCAATATCAATTCCAGCTTGTTGCATAAGTGCCTCAAGTTCTAAGAATTGATTGCCATTGATACACGCATTAGCAGATCCAGAGTTCAACCATTGTTTAAGTAGTACACCAGCCTGTTCAGAAAGAAGCATGGGTTCATTAAAAATGCGGGTACGATCTTTTGTTCTAACTGCATAGTTATCGTGAGTTAGATCCAGAACGGTGGTGAACTCATATTCGATACCATCACGCTGTTCAGCTTTCATCCCCACTTTTTCTACTTTCTTTTTACCGTTACCTGCATCAACCTGAACGGTATCCATCTTGCTGCGCATGGTCACAATGATATTGATGCTAGATTGAAGCATTGCATCGATAAACTTACGGTGTCTTGGTGTAACTTGGCTCCATGCACCCCAGCTATTACCTTTGAAAGTTGTGCTGGCAAGTTTGTCTACAATCTCCAAACAACCGCCAACGCCGGACCATTCATGAGTAATGCTATCCAGAATTAAGGTATCGAAACCTGCTTTTTCTGCAGCATGAATAGCATCAATAAACTTTTCAGGAGTGTAGGGAGGTTGAATGTTCGCATGCTCAAACTCAACAATATCTTCATACAGCTCAGCACTACTATTTTCTGTATCAGCGACAGCAATTTTCCCACCAATTCCTTTAGCCAAAAGAAGTGCACCTAAGGTTTTACCTGAACCGGTAGGCCCAGCAAGAGCAAGGCGTAATTTTGCATTTTTACGTTGCGCTTTTTTAAAAAATACAGTCGACATTACACACCCCCTAACATGCGATTCTTATGCATGTGAGTGATCAACATTTGATTAATGTTGTAATGGTCATTGTGATCTGTGAAATCTGATACAGAGTTACCTAATACATCGTGAATTTTGTCGATTGTCAGCGATGTAATCATTGCATCGTAAAATTCACTTCCAGGAACGCCGTAATCATTCGTAAATTTTTCGTAGTCAAATGACACATCGAGTGTGTATTCATCAAAACGTATTACAGCGTAGCCAGTCGTTTCAGAAGTCAGTTTTAATGCTGCGACTGATGTTTGATTAGGTACATAGCTTGAATAGCTAAGCTTCAAATCTGTCGCTTGAGGTTGTTTAGTGAAGACTAATGCACCAATCGTTACACTAGAAACTAATAAACTTACGGCGACGGTATTGAAAGGGGTGAAATTTAGATTCATAATTGATCTCGCAGTTTGTAAAAGCACCCATGAGTTCGAAGGCAGGGGTGCTTTTTTGTTGTTTGTGAGATAAATATTACCTAAAAGGTAATTAATTGCAACTATTAAATTATCTTTTTATTATCTTTAAGGTGTTTTTCTTTTATACTAGGCAAAAGAAAACCCACACTGGGTGGGTTGGATGGAGCTATTTCAGATGTCTGAAGATGAATCTTTAATTGTTAAGCGCTTGCTTTGGGCTACTATTTTTTTCAACAGTGTAACTTTGATTTGCATGTTTATTATTATTTTCTGCCTTATAAAAAACTGAAAAATAGATAGTAACAAGAATCGATATAGCCGCAAGGATAGATGCAATACATCCAACGATAAATGTAGGGGTCACCGTCCAGTGAGGTTTACTTGCTATTTGTATCTGTCTTGATGTTAGCTCGTAACTGATTGCCTGAAGTAAAGGTGCTGGTATTATTCCAGGGCTATTTTCTCCACTTAAATATCTCAAAAGCTCTTCATCAGACTTTGATTTAATTTCATCTAAAGTTAAATCGAGTTTTGGAATTTTAGTTGACTGAAAATTAGGTTGTTTCGGAAAGCCATACATTTAATTTATTCTCCCTCATCTGTACTAAAGGACTGCGTCGGGTTTGTAATTAGAGTTAATTCTTTGATTAACTCCGATCATTCACACGTTATGTTTAATTCTTTCTTTGAAATAATTTAAAGACATGAAGATGTATATGTGAAAGGCCCATTAAAAATAATAGGCCTTTTAAACTTACTAACATTGAATATTGTATTTCGTTTTGTATGTGTCGAATGCGTTTATTAGATCAGTTGAATGCTCATTTTCATGAGTACCGTCAAGTTTGATCATTAAAGGCATGTATTCTTGTTCATAGGTAATAGGGAATTCATTACAAATAATTTGTTTACGAATCTCATTTGGGGTTGCAGGTGCAACCAATTGAGCTTGGTACGACATAAACGTTGAATCGAGATCTTTAAACTGCAATAGTAGTTTTTCACGTTCTGGGTCTACTTTTTCAGGTTCATAACATCCAAAAATTCCGAAAGTAATTAGACACAAAAATGAGATAGTTTCCATATGTTTGAGTTCTTATAAATTATTGTTAGTCTATTAGACTGGTTAATAAAAGAAAACCCACCGCGGGGGTGGGTTGTTTGAAGTTTTTTACGCAATATTGAGGTTTAGTTGTTGAATGGGGATATCAACTGACTTGATGGAAGGGCCATAGATCATGACTTCTGAGCCTTTCATTTTATGATATGCACTATAATTCAAAACATAATCATCTTGCGCATATCCAGTATAAATATCTTTAATTTCTTGACAGTTATCATAAGAAACTATCCAGTTTGTTTTCACTGAATCTAGCGCCTTTCGTATTTGAACATGATCTTCATGCATATAGAAATTTCTATATAAGCCTTGACCTTTGACATAATAGGGAGGGTCTAGATAGATAAGAGAGTCTGGGGGGAGCAAGTTGTCGACTTCATTTAGTAGCTCAACTGCATCCTTATTGTAGACATTAATATGTTTAGCAAACTGGCCAATCATTTCAATTCGTTTAACAAGATCAACTTTATTAAAACGAGCATCAAGCTTATACTCACCAGACTGAGTTTTTCCACCAATGACACCACCTTTTAAAATTCCAGAACGATTAGTTCTATTAAGGAAGAATGTAGAAAAACCATGTTCAAGAGTTGAATGAATTTCAGGATTAGCCAAGACTTCTTTTTGCTTAAACCACTCCTCTATGGTTACATCAGTATCAAAAATCTTCTTTAAAAAACCTTCAGTATCTTCCGTAATACTTTTCCAGAAATTATAAATAGCTACATCAAAATCATTGATGTGAATGTTTTTACAATACCCATTAAATAATAAATCTAGAGCAACACCAGCTCCTCCCGCATATGGCTCGAGATAGTCACCTGAAAGATTGTTGACTTCCATCAAATCTTTCACAAAAGGCGCAAATTTGGCTTTTCCACCAGGGTAGCGTAGAGGAGTATTAAATCTTTTTAACAAAAATATTTACCTTCAGCGCAACAACTTAGTTTGTTAATGTGGAATTTTCTTGGCATACAAATGCAATACTCATTTGGAGATCCTTGCAAAAATTATCGACCTGATCAGTATTTTCCAAACACCAACTTTCAATTATCTTAGCATTTTCGATAAAGCTTTTGTGTACATTAAACCAATACTTCATCTTATCTCTGATTTTTGGAAGTTGTGAATTATCGTGTTTGCGATCAGGAATAGGAAGTATTGTATTTTGAATATAATCAAAATCATATGCTCCATCATTTATATCGAGAATATTTTCCCAAAATGGGTCCTCACTATCATAATTTATGATTTTTTTATTAATAAAATCATAAATTATTTTCTCTGGATTTCTATCTGTAGATGGAGTGTTTTCATTGAAAGATTTATCTGAGGGTAGTGGGCAAAATTGCTTATGCTGACTAATAGTCTTTCTATTATTCTCTTCAGATAAAATATCATTATCAGGCACTATAACCACAGTACTAAAATATTTGTCTGCTTTAAATAGATTCATTAGGCTAGAACAACCCACTTTTAAAGAAATCAAGTTCAATTCCGCACCATATAGTGCTTTGAAATCATTAATATTCTTAAACGAAAATATCTTCTCTAGGAAAAATTTTCCCTCATCATCTTCTAGGTATATTTTCACCATTGGCGTCTCTGAAGATGCAATGTCAGTATCTTTACTTTGCGATAATTGATTATTTTTTATTCTTAAATAGTTTGGATTCACCAATATTTTGGGAGCTGGTGTATTATGAAGGTACACAACAGTGTCTTCTACACTCCCTTTTTCTATTTGAGATTCTGGTAGGGTTAAAATATGTTTAAAAATAGTTAGAGAATGTGTTGTAAAAACAATTTGCAAGTTTAACTTTCTAGCTTCTTTTTTTAATAAATGCATTAATCTTATTTGTGCAATGTGATGTAATCCTGCATCAATTTCATCAATGATTAATAGCCCACCAGGATAGACCTCCATTTCACGCTTTAATTTTTTAAATGATGCTAAAGCGGTAAAGATACCACTAAGAGAATCTTGGCCCAAGGAAATTGAAAAAGTATTATGTTTCAAAGATGGGAGTTTTGATCTTTTCTTTGAGCCTTTAAAGTCGTGATCAATAATAGGATCTTCTGAAGAGGATACATCAAAAGTAATAACATCTTTAAATAATTGCTGAATATAGATTTTATCTACTTCTTCTATATTTCTAACTTTGGTAAGTCGTATACGATCTTTTTCGTACTCTCCAATTGGAGTCATTCGACTCATTCCAAGGTAGAGGGTTGGCAGAGGAACTTTCGCTGATTCACCAATTTCTAATTGTGATCCCAATTGCTTATCAAGAGTGCGAGGAACAACTTTTAAACGAGTAATTAAATCTCCTTCAGAGTTTTTATCAGAATGTCGTGAAACGCTACATCTTTTAGTAAATTCAATATTATCAAATAAATAAGTGATATCGATATACGATTTATCTTCGATTTTTTCTTTATAATCATCATTTTCATCTAAATGAAAAAGCTCTTGGAAGTTGGCTTGAAATAAAGCATTAAAATAACTCTTATATTGAGAAGACCTAATCCCACTACAATTAGCAATAAGACCTAAAATTGTCGATTTTCCAATGCCATTTAACCCCCCAATAACAGTAATCCTGTCAGAAAAAATAATTTCCAACTTCTGTAATTTTCTGAATTTATTTTCACCAAATTTTATTGATTTAAGTTTGATATTCATACTTTTCTTAAAATACCCATAATTCAACTATACACCCCAAGACAACCTAATAATCTCACCCCGGCCGCGTATAGCGGCTTTTAGTCACCGGTAAATTACTTTTCAAACATCCCTATACAACCCAACAACTTTACCTACTAACTTACAGCCATCAACTAAAGCAATTGTTCGTTCTGGCCAATGAGGATTTAACGGTTGAAGGTAAACATTTCCACTTTCTAATATTAATTTTTTAAAAGTTGCTTCAGCATCACCTTCACAGGAAACGATCACAAGATCACCTGTTCTCAAATCCGCCGTTTGAAAATCAGGATTTACATAAATCTTATCGCCTGGTTTGAAGTCTGGCATCATGGATTCACCAACGACTTCCAATCCATACCCATTCTTTCCACACTTAGGATTAGGGGGTAACCATTCTTCAAATTGTGTGCCATTTGGTACAGATTCGACTGAAGTCCAAGATCCTGCTTGTACCCACGAAATAACTGGAACTAGGCGACCAGCGATAGGGATTGGGGAAGAAATATTTGGTTCTAATATTGCTTTTTCATCGACATGCGGAATGTCTAACCAACCATGTGGTTTATCGAATGCATCTTCGATTTCACGAGCAACCTTATTACCAATTCCTTTTATAGGATTTGTACCTGCGAACTGACTGGTTTGGGATTGTCCTTTACCAATTTTCTCAGCAAAACTGGATACTCCACCGACTTGATCAACAAGGATGCGAGTGTTTTTGTATCTGATTGATTTGCTGTCCATAGTATTCCTATTTCTGTGTGACGAGACACATTTATTAATTGTAGATTTATCACCAAAAAGGTAAACAAGAAAAAAGGTTGTATTTACATTACCTAAAAGGTAATATTTGAATTCATATGAGAGGGTCAATCTATGAATTTTAGAGATTATATTAATGAATTAAATCCTAGTGATTTAGAGATCTATGCAAAAAATGCTGGTACTACAGTGGGTTATTTAAAAACACACTTACTTTATGGATATAAAGAGCCAAGAAAAAATCTTAGAAAATCTTTGGCTCAAGCAAGTAATGGTCAAGTATCTGAAACCGAGATTTTGCAACATTTTGGGTTGATTCCTAGAAATGAAGTAAACAACCAAAATAGTAATAAAGCATCTGCCTAAAAACACGTTCAAAGGGAATACGAATGAACATCACTGATGCTGCATATAACACAGTTCACGATTATCCAGGCGGAGCAAATGCACTCGCGCCACGCCTTGGCATGAAAAGTCCTGCTGTGCTGAACAGTAAAGTCAATCCAAATACGGAAACACATCATCTAACGCTTGTCGAAGCTTCAAAGTTAATTGCAATCACAGGGGATTGCAGGATCCTGCAAGCACTCAATGCCGAACACGGAAAGGTCTCAATAGATCTGCCTCAGATTCCTGAATGTAGAGATACGGCGTTGACTGATCTAGTTTTAAGCATAGGTAAGGGTGGTGGGGATGTATGTGAGGTCTTTAGAGAAATGATGGCAGATGGACGAATTACACAAGGAGAAGCCTTGGACATGTCCAAAGTCATACATCAACTGCACTTATTTTTAGCAAAGCTAGATTCACAAATTCATGCATGCGTAGACGAAAAAGCCTGACGGTCGAGGTCAGGCTTTTAGGCATTCAATAATTTAGGAAATCATGAATGAAAACAAATCTATCACAAGACCTTATTCAAAACAATCCAAACACAGACTTCTTGACTGGTGATGTCGTGGTGTACATGAACCATATCAAAAGATATTTAAAGCTACTGATAGAAAGTAATGCAAACTGGGACGGGAAATAATATGAGCTTAGATGCAACAAACTGGGCTTGGAGAGTGGAATTGAGCGAAAAGAAAGGTGGTTGTCGTATACCACTGAAACGCCTCATTTTGCTTTCACTGGCCGATCGTGCCGGTGAAGACCATTGCTGCTTTCCAAGTATGCAACGTCTTGAGAAAGATACCGGTCTTGAGCGTAAAACCGTCCTTAGGATTATTGCTGAACTTCTGGAAGATCATTTGATCTCAGATACTGGAGAACGAAAAGGTTCAACAAAGCGTGTAAAAGTATATCGACTAAATGGCGTAAATAGCCGTGAAACTATGCCTAAAACGGCACAATTACAGGAAAAAAATTTGCCTGAAATAGTGCCAGAAACGGAACAGTACCAAAAACGGAATGATTCCGTTAACGGGACTTTGAATAGTGCCAATAACGGGACTTTGAATAGTGCCGTTAACGGGACACAGAATCTCCCAATTAATCTCCCATTAGAATCTAAAAATAAAAAAGGGTGGCTTTGCTTCAAAAAACTTCGTGAAGAAATTTTTCTGGCTGATCCCGATTTGGATTTTGAAATGCTCATGAACGCAACTTGGGGTGATCGTGAAAAACGTGCATTTGAAATATACAACGCTGGAAAGAATCTCTGTGATGAACTGATGAATTTCCATTTTGCAGATTGGTTGATCAACGCATACCGCACCAAGTACTCAAATTCGAACGGCCATCAGAAATCAAACTCTACTGCAGAACCAAAATACCTCACTGAAAAACAGATTCAGGTGTTTGCTCAGAAACTAGCTAATCATCCAGAGTTTGCTGGTAAGTACGCTGAGCCAGGTGAGTCCTATGAAAAACTTGCAGCTCGAATCTCAATAAAACTTGAAAAACCTGAACAGGCGAAAAAGTGGGAATCCTATTTGAAACAGGTAGGTTTTAACGGCGTTTTAATGGGAGGTGTAGCGTGACTGAAGCTGATCGCACGATTACCAACCTGATGATCTTGAGAATCATATCTTCAACGAATGGAAGAGTCTCTGTGAAACAAATTTTCGATGAGATTCAACCGAACATGGGAATTTCAATCCGTAGCCTGCAACGTTATTTGAATGGACTAGCGAATTGGGGGCTCGTGGAAAAGGATGGCCAAACTCCGCAGGGATTCAGATTGAGCAAATCAGCAAGGGAATTATTTGCTGATATCGCTTTTGGAAAATCAGTATGACAAGTATTTCCCTTGCTGAATATAAAAGCTTGTACGGCTCAAAAAGTAAAAATTTAATTAAGTCAAAATCTCCGCGCCGTGATAAGCAAATTGAAAGTATGGGAGAGTCGATATTAGCTTTACAACTTAAGGCGCACAGAATCGAATTTGAGAGAGAGTTTAGGTTTCATCCCAAACGTAAATGGAGAGCTGATTTCCATCTAAACTGCAAAAAAATATTGATCGAGGTTGAAGGTGGGATATGGAGTGGAGGTAGACACACTAGAGGCAAAGGTTATATCGACGATATGGAAAAATACAACGCAGCAACAATGATGGGTTACCAGGTATTACGGTTTAGTACAGAACAAGTGAAATCAGGTTTAGCAATACAACAAATTGAGAAGATGGTAGGGGAATAGTAATGGTTGTAGCAGAGGCAACGAAACAACATATTTTACAAACAATAGATTGGTCACGTTTTGATTTAGAAGGATGGTTACACCAATTCGGCGCATGGATGAATTCAGTTAGTGGTACATGTAGCCAAAGTATTAATCCAATTGCAGTGGCCATGGATCATGCCACTAAGAAAATAAAACAGAAAAAACTGACCGATCTACAGGAATCAAAAATCATTGTTGATTTCCTGACTGGTGATTATCAATTACCAAAATTAAAGCAGACAAAAATTGTGTGTCAGATTGATGATAATGAAGCACGCGCCGTACAGCGTTTAATATTAGATATGCAGGGACAATCTGAAATTTTAGATGATTGGATGGAAGCAATCATTGATCGTTATTTTTATGGGAATTCTTGGTCTGAAATGGTACGTGAAAATCGTACTCAAGCAGATTCAAGAATGGATGTTAAGTGCGGTTTAGCTGCTTTGCATAGTCGGTATGGGTTTGTTGGATATAAAAAAAGCACCAAATAAGGTGCTTAATTAACCGTTATTGAAGTATTCATTTATTTAAATTTATTTGGGACATTTAAAAATTGACTATAGTTTTCAGGGAGGTAAGTGATTACTTCAAGTCTATCTAAGTTAATTCCATAACATTTATAGTTGCCACACAGAATAGGTTTGACTCTGAATTGTTCGTTATTTTGTTTGATATAACCAGTAGTGTATTCACAAATTTCAGATGTCTTAATCTTATCAACAGTAGAAATAATATCTTTTTTACCTTTATTATAGAATGTAAGAATGAGTAATAGACTAAAAATAAATATAAAGAAATAGATAGTAGTGGTAAACCAAAATGAATTAACCATTTTGACAAACTTAGAGTAAATAATCGGTTTCTGAAATTCAAAACTAGATAATAGTGCATCAACTCTGAATTTTTCATTTTCTTTTTCTGAAGGGTGAATCGCCAAAACATGTAATAAAAATGCTATGGCTAAATACAATATAGAAAATGCAATTAATAATACTAGTTTATTTAAATTATCTAAAAACGTAGTAGATAGATTTAAATAACCAAAAAATGAAACCTCAAAATAATTCATTCCTAAGGATGAGATGTCTATTCCCAACGGTTCACTTATTCCTGAAAAATAAGCAATTTGGCAACCATAAATGAGTGCTGGTAAATAAATAAGGAAAAAAGATATTCTTTTTAAGAAGCTTTCAAGTGAATTATGCATTTCAATCCTTAAATGTCTCATTCAAAGCTTGTTGAACGGCGTCTACACGTGATTTACAGGCTTTATATGCTGACATCGATTCTTCAACAATTTTCATCAAATTATCAATATCTGGTTCATCTTGAGACTCAAGGAGCTCGGTGTTCTTTTTGAGAATTTCATAGCCTTCTTTAAACGTTAATTCTTTCTTAGTCATTGCTAGATACCTGAGTCACATTGGCAGTAATAATACCATCCTGTAATTCTACTTGAATGCTATCACCTGATATTTGTTGAATAGAACGTATTGCTTTTCCTTGGCTACGGACGATACCAAAACCTTTGGCCATAACATTTTTGGGATTCTGAAGTAATGTTTCGCGCATGAGAGATTCAACTTGCTGAGAAGCCAGCTTAACCTGTTGCTGAGCTAAATATTGAGTGGTGTCTTTATTTAAGTCTAAATTTCGATTAGTTAAACTAATTTGATTATTCGCCAGTGTCTTGATTGACTTTATGTATTGATCATTCTGGCTTTGATACGCCGTGATCTGATGCTGAGATAACAACTTAATAGTTTGTAGAGAATCAGTTACATCTTGGACACGCTCTACAATCAAATTACGTATACCTCCAATGACCTTACTGGGAGTATCAAAAGATCTATGTGCAATTTCATCTAAAATCGTTCGGTCTTTTTCATGGCCAATACCGACCCAGATAGGGACGGAACGCTTACAAAGCAGAGCTGCCAAATCAAAATCATTTAAATATGCTAAATCATTTACAGATCCACCACCGCGAATAAGAACGATGAGATCAGGGGCAACTTCATAATCTTTGACCCATTGCTTAAGGGCAGTTATTAAAGAATCTCGGATACTTATTGGCGCTGTATTGCCTTGGAAAGTTGCACTGTGATAAACGAAATGGCAGACACCGGCTTTGTCTAATGCGTCAGCATCCTTTTTGAAATCGCCTAAACCTGCAGCATTTTCAGGTGCAATGACCAGGACATTTTGAATATCAAACGGCGTAGGTAGCTGTTTATTTTTATCTGCAAGACCTTCGGTTTGTAATTTTTCTAATGTCTGCTGATAGCGCCGTGCTATATCACCTAACGTAAAGCTTGAATCAATATCTTCTACATTAACTGAGAAACCATATTGAGGGTCAAACTTGGCTTTAACTTTTATCAGAACATTAAGATCTCGAGATAACACAATACCACTTTCACGTTCGAACTTTAGAACCATCTTTTGAGCAGAAGACTTCCAAAGAGTCGCTTTACAACTAGCGATCACTTTGTCTGAACCTTCCTCTTTTTCAGCCAGCTCAAGATAATAATGTCCGCTTTTAATATTTAAATTTCTTATCTCTGCTTTGACCCAAACAGGTTCATCAAAGGTGACCCGTATAACTTCTTGAACAGTGGATAAATATTCACTTAAGTTTAGCTTGTAATCAGACATCATTGAGCAGCGAGATGAGGTTACTAAAAATACTAACGAACATATTGTTCAAAGACAATGACGAATGTTTGACCTTGTACAAGGGTTGTGGCATATTTCAGCTATAGTGACCGAAGTGTACGTTGATGCACTAAGTTGATTTAAAAGCTCGCCAAATGGTGGGCTTTTTTGTTATCAATATTTCTTTTTTTGGGTGACAAAGTTACGAAGTATAGTGTTTTAAACGTTTGTTTGTTCTGAAAGCTTTAATAACAGGCAGTTGTCATTGTTTGTACTTTTAAATAAGGCATAATGGGCTTCTTAAATTTAGAGCTAATTTTTATTTATGGTAGATGTAAACCAGTTAAACAATATTTTTAAAGAAACATTAGCGAATAATAAAAAACCTGAAAGAATATTGATAGGCTACAAGCTATATGCAGAGTTAATGAAAGATAGAAGGTTTTTTGAAGAGGTAGTAGGATCCGCTATGAATCCTAGTAAGCGTACTTATCAAAATATTAAAATTAAGATTACTCAAGATGATAGACAGCTTGAATTAAAATCTTCGGGTTAATGAATTCTTCTAATATAATATTGTAACTTATTGCTAATGCTACGCTTTTAGAAATTGAATATTATTTATGCACAGGACCTAACCTGTTCTTCAATTTTACCTCCTCACCCAGGAGGTATTTTTTTGCCTTTTAAATTATTAACAGTTAATGAATATCTATCAGTTAATTTTATTGTGTTTAAAATCACAAATAAATTGAGATTGGATTATTTACATAATTAATCTTTCATTGAATTAGCAAGTTAAAACACTAAATAAATTCCCTTACATTAACTTTAAATTTCAAGTTTAAATGGGTGTTAATGTGATCTTGGGTTGTAACCGTAAGCAAAACGGAACTATTCAAGTTGAAATCCGGAATTGCGTTTTCCTTTCAATAAACCTGGATGTTTAACATCTAACTTGAATTTCTAACGCATGCATGTATTTGCACCATGCCAACCTAAAGGGCTCGCAGGTAAGAGCAAGCCCTTTTTGAAGTACTTGCCGAACTTATTACGGCACTAAACCTCACTAACGTAATTGTTAGTGGGGTTTCTTTTGTTTGAAATATTGTATTAACGCGGTAGGGACTTATATGACAGATCGTGTGCAAGCTAAACAAGATTTACAGTTCTGTTGTACGGAGCTGGCGAAATATCAAAACCTCAGCCGTTCAGGACTTAAGCGCCATCAAATGATTGCGATTGATGAAATCATGATTGAGCTTAAGGAGCGTATCCGAAACTTACGGAACGTACTGCAATGAGCAATGAAGTCGGACAAGCCATACCAGTTCGACCATACCCACCAAAAGAAATATTCGATTTAGATACGCCTAACTTTATGCCGGCACCAGAACTATGGGCATGGATTAAAGCTGTATTCCTAAATGAACATTCCGAAGTGTTTAACCCTGATCATATTCACCTGGACTCATTTTACTGGCCACAGATCGCCGTGATGTGGGCAAACGGCGGATTTATCAAACAGGGGCGCTTTGTCGTTGGTCAAGCTGAGAAAGTCATGATCAATGTAGGTGGATGGAAGAAAGCACGCCAAGAGGAACAATTTGAGCAATGGTTCGTTCAAGTTCCTGAATACCTCATTACCGTTGATGCCAAATTTGCCCAAGTGGCGAATGATATTGCCTTTTGTGCACTGGTTGAGCATGAGCTTTACCACATTGCACATAAGCGTGATGAATGGGGTATCCCACAATTTAACCGTGAAACAGGTTTACCAAAGCTTGAGATCAAAGGGCATGACGTGGAGGAATTCACTGGTGTGGTACGCCGTTATGGTGCAAGCGAAGAAGTTCAAACCATGATTGATGCAGCGAAACAGCGACCTGAAATTTCAAGAGCCGATATTTACCATGCGTGTGGTACTTGCTTCCTGAAGGTCGTTTAAATTTTTTTGTCCATTAAGTTGGACGAAGTTGGACGGATAAAGAGCAATGGCAACGCTAAATCAAAAGCACAAACTCTTTATCGTGCGTAGCTTAGCGCAGTGGAATACACCTACTGAAACCGTTGAGCTTGTCCAACAAGAGTTTGGCATCACTATTTCACGTCAGCAGTGTGAGGCATACGACCCGACCAAACGGACAGGGCAAAACCTCAGTAAAGCATTAGCTGACGAGTTTTATAAAACCCGGGAGCAGTTCCGTAAAAACACAGATGAAATGCCCTTGGCGAATCTCGCCGTGCGCTTACGTCATTATGAGAACTTGCTGAATAACCCACAGAACAAACGCAATCCGATTTTACAGCTGACCATTCTTAAACAAGTGGCAGAAGACGTCGGTGGCAAATACACCAATAAAACAGAATTGACTGGCGCAGGTGGTGGACCATTACAAAGCGAAAATGTTACCTACGTGGATGCTAGCCCTGAATTAGTGAAGCAGGTGTTAGATGAACTCGAAAGTAAATACTAGACCGCTTGAGATAAAGATAGAACGTGACAAATGCGAACGTGAACATTTGTTTTTCACACGCCGTTTTTTCATGCCAAGAATGGGCTTTAAATTTTCAGTCAATTGGCACCATGAATATATTGCATGGGCAATTGATGAGGTCATTGCTGGTCGCATTGAAAACCTAGTCATTAACGTTCCACCAGGTTCAGGCAAGACTGAATTACTGACCAATTTGATCGCACGTGGTATCGCACGGAATCAGCGTTCACGATTCTTATATTTATCATTCTCGCAGTCACTTGTAGAGGATGTGTCATCTACGGCGCGAAACATCGTGAAATCGGCTGATTTTCAGGGCTTATGGCCTGTGAAGATCTCGACCAGTACCGATGCTAAGGCAAGCTGGAAAACGACTGTAGACGGCTATGAAGCGGGACATGTTTATTCCGCTTCGATGGGTGGTCAAGTTACGGGCCGCCGTGCAGGTACTTTGGCAGATGCTGGATTTACTGGTGCGATTATCCTGGACGATCCGCTCAAGCCTGAAGATGCATTTAGTAAGACGGCACGTAACAAGGCAAATCGTAAGATTCTGAACACAGTCAACTCACGTAAAGCCAAATCATCCACACCAATTATTCTGATCATGCAGCGTTTACACGTTGAGGATCCGACCAACTTTGTGATGACTGGCAACGTGCCAGGGAAATGGCATCAGATCTCGATACCAGCACTGATTGATGATGACTATATCAACTCATTGCCTGAGCATATACGCCGTAAGGTACCACGTGATGTCGAGCGTGATGAGAAAGGACGTCAGAGTTATTGGCCACTGAAAGAGTCGTTACAGTCATTACTGCAGTTAGAGAAAGGCGGTCAGGATAAAGACGGCGCTACAGTGTCGCGTTATACGTTCAGCAGTCAGTACCAGCAAGAGCCTAAAAAGCTCGGTGGTGACCTTGTTAAGGCTGAATGGTTCGATCGATACCATGAGTTACCAGTACTCAAGTGGCGTGCGATATGGGCAGATACGGCGCAAAAAACCAAAGAACATAACGATTATTCAGTGTTCTTATGTGCAGGGCTAGGTTATGACAATCGCCTGTACATCATCGACGTGCGCCGTGGCAAATGGGAAGCACCTGAGCTGATTAAGGAAGCCAAGGATTTCATTAATAAGCACAAGGAAAGCAACACCAAGATCGGCAAGCTTCGATACATGGCCATCGAGGATAAAGCATCTGGAACGATGCTGATTCAAAACATTTCGCGTGAAACCACATTACCGATCAAAGCGATTCAGCGTGATACAGACAAGCTGACTCGTACTATGGATGTGGTGTTCTATGTTGAAGATCGCCGTGTTGTTCTACCTGTGAGTGCGCCGTGGTTATTGAATTATGTTGAAGAAATCGAGGGTCTTAAAGCCGACTTCACACATGAGCATGATGACCAATGGGACCCTACTATCGATGCGATTAATGACTCACTTGCGAAAAAGCCGACTGTATTTGATTAGAGGTATTTATGGCTAAAGATAAAAAGTCTGATACAGGCGGTAAAATTAAAACGCTTGTAGCAGATGCAGTAAAACAGGCAATCAACGCTATTGGCGATGCGGGTGCATATACCAATTTGGTATCCAATATTGGTACCGAGCGTGACAAAGCCACAGGTGGCAAGTTCGTCCGTAAAGACATTGACGATGATCAACTTGAAGCGGTGTATCAGAATTGGCTTGCACGCCGTATTGTCAATCGCCCTGCATCTGACATGCTGCGTGCTGGATGGTTCTATGAAGGCATTCAAGGTGATGATTTAAAACGCCTTGAGGAAGCGTGTAAGGCATTTAACTTAGAGCATGTGCTTTTATCGGGCTTAATCCTTTCTCGCCTCTACGGCGTTGTGTACATTCTGCTTGGAACGGCAGACGGAGCTGCTCTAGATCAACCTTTAGATATTTCTAAACTCGGCCAAGGTCGTTTGGAATTCTTCACAGTCGTGAAAAAGAAATACATCACGGCGGATAAAAACAGTTATTTGCCGCCGTCGGCATGCTGTGGGCTGCTAAAACAGCCTGAATTTTACGAAATGAAAATGGGGGGTGAAGCGAAAAAGCGCATTCACCATACTCGTCTAATTCGTATTGCTCATGCTGATGTGGTAAATGAAGAGCCTCAAAGCATTCTGCAAGAAGTCTATGAGGATCTGCTGGATCATGCCAGCGTTAAGCGTGGATCTGCTAGCCTTATTCATGAGTCAAAGATTGATGTCATTCAAACGCCGAACTTGGTCGATAAGATTAGAGAGGATATGAAAGGCGTCATGGAACGTTTCATGTCTGTGGGGCTGATGAAAAGCCTAAACGGTATGTTAGTCCTTGATGCTGAAGAAAAGTACGAATCAAAAACGTATAGTTTCGGCGGCTTGCCTGACATGATGCGTGAATTCTCTGTTCAGACGGCAGGCGCGGCAGATATCCCTTATACGATTCTGTTTGGCCAATCACCTGCAGGCATGAATGCCACTGGTGAGCATGACACTCGTAATTATTATGACTCGATTGCTACTAAGCAGGAATGGGACCTCAAGCCGATCTTGATGAAGTTCCTCGCCGTGATCTGTCAGTCTACGTTCGGACGTCAATTTCCTGAATTGGATGTCGTATTCAATCCACTTTGGCAATTGGATGCTAAAGTCCGTGCAGAGGTGGAAAAAGCCAATGCTGAGCGTGATGAAAAGTATCTCAATATGGGCATCATTACTGAACCGCAGATCGCTCGTCAGCTGAATATCGACGGCGTTTATTCAGTCATTGATGAAAAACACATCAAATTGCTGGAAACCATGGTGAAGCCAAATGACGACGATCATACAGATCCTTAAGCCTCAGCTTCAGCAGATTAAGAAAAGCAAGAAAGGACGAAAGGCTAAGCCCAAGGCAGTCAAAGTCAATCGCCGTGTCGAGCTGTTCTATACACGTCAGCTTTTGGAAATCTCTAAATTTTGTCAGCAACAAACCAAGAATTTTGTTTTACCTACGGTAGGGAAGAACATTGGTGATAGCTGGGTGACGGATATATTCACGGCGTTACGTGAAAAGATGGTGAAGTACACCATGGAAGTGTCGGTATCTTTGGCCACTAAGGTCGTCATGGATACCAGCAAGGAAGTGGATAAGCAGATTGCCAGTCATACCAAGACCATTCTTGGTGTGGACCTTACGCCGTTTTTCCGTGGTGCAGATATTCAGGATGAAATCGATAATCAGATTGCTGCAAACGTATCTTTGATTAAGTCTATTCCAAGTCAGTACACTGATAAGCTTGAAGCGTTGGTGATGAATGCCTTGCAGACAGGGCAAACTAATCAGGAACTGGCTCAGGAAATAAAAAAACTCGGTCATAGCACAGACAATCGTGCACGACTGATTGCAGCCGATCAGATGGGTAAGATCAACGGCGCTATCAATAAGAAGCGTCAGACGTCTTTAGGTGTAACGACTTACGATTATTTAACATCAAAGGATGAAAAGGTTCGTCCGTTATGTGCCAGCCATCATGGCAAAACCTTTCGATGGGATACGCCGCCTAAGGGTGGTCATCCTGGTCAAAAGATTGGATGTCGATGCACCGCATTGCCGAATTATGAAGATATTTTGATCGACTGATTTAATAGTTTGATTTAAAGTATCTTTCGATATGCAGGGGATTACAGATGCATCAAGACCAAAAACTAGATATTTTGTTGGATGTAAAAAATAGAGCAAATAAATGGATTGGAAAGTATCTTTCTATGGATGTGGTTGATCCCCACTTTCAGCCTTTATTTGATGTTTTTAAAGAATCGAGCTTCGATATCGAGTTGCTGTTGAATATGGATTCAATTGAAATTCTACAAGTGACTAAAAATTGTTGTGAAGGGATTGGTTTAAGTAAATTTGATAAAGATTGTGCTTTAGAGTGTTGGGCAGCAGATGCTTCGGTAATGATGAATTCACTTAAAGATCAATAGTAAAGTCACTTGATGTTTTATCTAATTTAACCCACTTCGGTGGGTTTTTTATTGCCAAAAATTGAAGGAGCCATAAAGGCTCTTTTTTATTGAGCTCAATTTATGAAACTCATTTATCAACTCAAAATAGGTGACTTTGCACCAAGCGAAAGTACACGCTCATTTACTCAAGAAGGGTATCTGAAATGCGTCAACGTACGTTTGGCCAAAGCACCTCAAGTTCGTCAGTACTACGCTTATGAATTTCCAAATTTGGAAGGCTATTCAGCGGATCAGGTCATCAATGTCTATGTGGCAGCTGAGGACCTATTCAAACCTGAAGTCATTAAAGGATTCGACGGCGTAGACACAACGGACTATCACCCACCTAAGAATGAAATCAATGCTTCCAACTGGAAGGAGTACCACATTGGCGAATGCTTCAACGTGCGCCAAGAGGGTGATTTCTTGGTCGGTGACCTGATCATCAAAGATCAAAACAGTATCGGTTTAATCCAAAACAATGAGCGCGTTGAGATCTCATTGGGCTATGCGGCTGATCTAGTCCTTGAACAAGGCACGGCGCCTGATGGTACGCCGTATCAAGCCAAATTTATCAATTTTAAAGGCAATCACGTGGCGCTGGTTAAATACGGTCGCTGTGGCGGTGATTGTCGCGTCGGTGACCATAAACCAAACCCAAAGGGGAAAAAGATGGAAATTAAAGTAAACGGTATTCGCTTTGAGATTGGTGACAACCAAGCGCTAGCTGATGCTGTAAAGCAACAAGAAGACCAGCTTGAAAACTTGAAAGCAGCAAAACTCAAAGTCGGTGATAAACAATTTGCCATCGGTGACGAATTGCCAGCTGTACAAGCAGTGGTTGATACCTTGCAGACTGAAAATGCAGAACTGAAGCAAAAAGTCGGTGATCTTGAGAAAAACCAAATGACACCTGAAAAACTTGATCAGGTCGTGGCTGAACGTGCGTCAGTGGTTGCGGATGCTGTTGCATTGGTACCAGGTATCAAAACCGAAGGCTGTTCATGTGAGCAAATCAAACGTGATGTGATTGCAGCCAAAGCAGGTGACACATTGGTGACCGCTGTACTGGGTGGTGTCGCCGTCGGTGATGCTAAACCTGAACAGATCGACACGGTGTTCCGTGCACTGTCAGCAGTGAAATCGACCACACCAGGCAATTCAGTTGGTGATGCATTACAACAACAGCAACAACAGCAAAACAATAATCAGGACCCTAAAGAAAATAAGGGTTATGACAAGTCTGCTGCATACAAAACAATTTAAGGGGAACTTGAATCATGGTTCAGCAATTAAATGCGGTGGTCGGTCAACGTGGCCGTTTAACTGCCAAAGAGGTTGTACTGTCATTACCGCTTTCAGGTCTGACTTTAGTCAATGACGGTGACGTAGTTGTCCGCACGACTGACGGAAAATCAGTAACGGCTGTGTCAGGTGCTACACCTACACGTTTTGGTGTGGTGGTACGCCACGGCGTTGGTAAGACAGGCAAAACGGCGGCTGGTAAAGAAGCCTATAAAGCGGCTGATATGGTGCCAGTGATGTTTGAAGGTGCAATTTGGGTCAAGCCTACAGCGCCAATCACTGATATTACTGCTGCGGTTTATGTAAAAACTGCAAACGGCACCACAGCGGCGCCGTTGGGTTCTTTGTCGAGCTCAGCAACTGACGGAACAGTATTACCAGGTGCAGCATGGGAAACCGTGACAGGTGCCGATGGTTTAGCCCTTCTTAATCTTCGTGGAGCTTAATAACACATGAGCAAATTAGCAAAAATGAAAGCGCGTTTAACGCCGATTTCACATGCCATTCAGGCACAAGTTGGCGATGCGTTCAACATGGATGCATTGGCACAGCTCTTCGTAAAGATCGAAGAACAAAACGAAATTACACCACAGCTGGCACAGGTTCTTGACTATGCCAAGTTCATCCCAGTGACCAATGTAAATGCGGTTTATGGTGGTGGTGAAATTCTGTCTCGTAAAAAAGGCGTGGGTATCGGCGAAGACTATGCTGGTACAGGTGATGATATTCCGCTTGCAGAAGTTGAATACGATACTGTAAGCCTACCTGCGAAGGTGGGTGTGATTGGCTACCAATATTCAGTGGTTGAATTGGCAACTGCACAAAAAATGGGGCTTCAAATCGAAGCTGATAAAGTTCAGGCTGCAAACTTAGCTGCTGAAAAGCACATGTCAAATGTCGCTTGGTACGGTTACACCAAATCGAATGCCAGTGGACAGCTTGAACAAGTGAATGGCTTCTTGAACCAAACAGGCGTTACCATCGTGACAGGTCAGCACGATTGGGCTACAGCGACCATCGAAGAGGTATTATCCGACTTCAATAATTCGCTGGCTGACTCAGCAGACCTGTTTGACGGTGATGCGTCTATTGAGCCTGATACCTACTTGATGGCATCAGCGCAGTACACACACCTTTCAACACGTGTGGTACCAAACTCAGGCGGTAAAACATTCTTGAAGTACATTGAAGAAAACAACATCTTCACCACTCAGGGTAAGCCATTAACGATTCGTGGTTCTGGTCGTGGTAATGGTAAAGGTACTGCTAATGCAGACCGTTCGATCATCTATCGCCGTGATCCATCATGTATTCAATTCAAAGGTAACAGCGTTGAGTTCCTGACGGCGCAACCAAAAGGCTTAGATGTGCTTGTACCTGGTCATTACAAATACCAGGGCGTTTGGTTGAAACGTGTTGATTCACTTCGTTACCTTGATCATGCATAAGGATTAAAATCTCATGGCTAAATATTCATACACTTACAGCGGCTCTAATGCCGCTTTTGTTTTTGCGGGTGTGGCAACCTTACCCAAAGGTATCGCTGTAGTGCTTGAAGCAAACCAGCATAAGGCACTTCAAAAGAACAAGTTTGCCAAGCACCTGATTGATGTAGGTGAGCTGGCTGTTGAAGAAATTGCAGAAGTCGGTGATTCAAAACCTACTTCAGGTCGTGGTAAAGGTGCTCAATCAGGTAAAACTGATGAAGGTAAAGGCAAGGATGAATCCAAACCTGCTGAGCTCACGATTGATGACGTACGTAAAGCGCTGACTGATCTTGAAATCACCTTTGCTTACGATGAAACCCTTGAACAGCTGCAAGAAAAACTTGCTCAAGCCACTGAATAAGGTGAACTATGGACCCACAAGCTTTTAAATTAAAGTTTAAGTACGACACAACATTATTAAATACTTCTGATGCTGAAATTGCCGATGCACTAGAAGAAGCTGGTCTTGTTGTAACGGCGCTTGAATTTGGTGATCTGAAAGAACGTGCTGTGGGTCTATATGCAGCACATATTCTCAGAGTTGCACATAAATCAAAGTCAGGTAACAGCTTTTCAGATGCATCAAGTATGACTATTGCAGGTCAGAGCGTGAGTTTTTCACGTTCTGGTACCGATGCATTTTATAACCAAAGTATTTATGGTCAGCGTTACCTGGCATTAAAAAATTCAATTCCAGTTGGCAATGATGGTACTAATCCCAATCGTATTGGTGTTGGTGCTTTCGTTGTTTAGGAGCAAGGCATGTCATTTAAGTATCAAGCGCCTGAAAACTTTAAAGCGACTTCGCTTGAAATTGCAGGCACCACATACAAGGTTGAAAAAGGTGTGATTGAGTCGGATACCGATATTGCACACATCTTGGCACCGCATGGTTTTAAACGTGCGGTACCTGAAACCAAAGCAGAACCTAAAAAAGAAACTGCTGCTGCAAAGTAGGTGATATATGAGTGATTACCGTGTTGATGCTGATGTTGATTTTAACGAGGTCAATGAACGTGTACGTGCTGAAATACGGCGCACGGTAAATGCACTCACACTTAAACTTCAGCGCACTATTCAGGAAGATATGCTGACAGGTCAGCGTTTGAATGTGCAGTCTGGACGTTTAAGAGGATCCGTTTCATCCAATGTGGAAGAGGATAAGGACTGGATCGAGGGTACAGTCGGTGCTGGTGGTGCCTTGGTACCGTATGCCTTTGCGCATGAATTTGGGCTTAAAGGTGCGATGGCCATTAAGGCGCATCTTCGGATGATTAAGAAAGTCTTTGGTCAGCCGATCACACCACGTCAAATCATGATTAAAGCGCATTCTCGTAAAGTCGATATGCAAGAGCGCCGTTTTATGCGTGATTCATTGGGTGAAGTGGCTAAGATTGTGCCGAAGAATATTGATGCTGCAATTGAAAGGGGATTGAGCAGTGAATAGTGAAGCCATTTACCAGGCATTGTTTAATCGCTTGTCAGGCATCGAGGGGATTAAAACCACCAGTCGCCGTTTAAAGCATTTCAATCATGTTGTACCCGAAGAGCGTCCTGCCTTATTCGTCACCCAGGGTGATCAAACCCAAGCACCAGTGAAAGGCTTGGATGCCAAGGTTGAACTTGAAGCGGAAGTGTACGTTTACATTCATGAATCAGATCCATCCATACCGCCGTCGGTCCAGTTGAATCAGATGATTGATCAAGTACGTGCCAAGCTTGCGCCTGATCATCCTGATATCTGCGAATACCAAACCTTAGGGGGATTGGTCGAACATTGCTGGATCGAAGGCACTATCGAAGTTTTTGAAGCAGTGGAAAACATGCTCGATGACCAAGGGATTGCCATTATTCCGATTCGGATCCTCACCACTACCTAAAGCAATTCATAAATTCCATGACCGCCAATACGGCGGTTTTTCATTTTTAAGAGGTCGATATGGCTCAATATTTATTTGGTGCCGGTAAAATCTTTGCCACACCATTACAGGATGTGCACGGTAATCCAATCACCAATGGTACACCCGTTGAAGTGGGCGTACTGCAGTCAACGTCAGTTGATATCAGCTATGACTTAAAAGAACTCTATGGGCGTGGTCAGTTCGCCGTGGATGCCGCACGAGGTAAAGGTTCGATTAAGTGTAAAGCGACAATGGGTCGCATCAACGGCGCATTGTTGAATTCCATTTTCTTTGGTGGCGTGGTCACTGAGGGGGGTATTACTGCAGTCGCTCAAACCATCAATGGTGAAGTCGTTGCAGCGTCAGTAACACCAGTCGTTCCGAACAGCGGTACATTCATGAAGGATTTAGGTGTGACTGATGCCAAAGCAGTTCCTTTAAAGCGTGTGGCGAGTGCACCAGTTGCAGGTCAATACAGTGTGGATGAAGCGACAGGCGTTTATACCTTTGCAGCAGCTGATGTGGGTAAAACGGTATTTATCAGCTTTAAATACACAGCGACGGTGGCAGGTGCCAAATCAGGTATCGTAAGCAACTTGGATATGGGTTATACACCTGAATTGAGTGTTGATCTGATGCGTGACTACAAGGGTAAATTCTTTGGTATTGAATTCTTCCGCTGTGTCAGCAATAAGCTTGCGTTCAGTTCAAAACAGGATGATTACGATCTACCTGAGTTTGAATTCCAGCCAATGGCCGATGATTTAGGCCGTGTCTTCAAATGGACTACTTCGGAGTAATACCAGATGCAATTTAACCAGGTCGAAAACCCACGTGGTAATCCGCTTAAAATTAATGGCCAGATTTGGATTTTTGCGCCGTTATCCTTGGGTGCTGCTGAAAAGCTGATGCCAAAGCTTAAAACCTTTGATCCAAGTGACTTTGCTTTAGTGGCAGATGTAGCACATAGCTCTTTAAAGCGTAACTATCCTGACATTACCCGCGAATTTATTGCTGATGAACTGCTTGATGTTGGTCACGTGAACGCCATATTTGAAACGGTCATGGGGGCTTCTGGTCTGGTTTATACAGGTGAGGACGAGCAGGCCACTGATTCGGGGGAATAGACTGGGAGGAGCTGTACACGCATTTGGTACTGACTTTGGGCAAGGATTACGACTATGTGCGTAATGAATTGGATTTCCCAAGAGTCAAAGCATTGAATGCGTATCACAAGCAGTGTCCTCCCAGCCATGTTGGCATTCAGCGTCTGTGTCGGATCCTTGAGGCATTTATGGGGATTGAAGACAGTACTGGTTCAGAAGATACTCAAAGCGATGATGAAGATGATTTAATGGATGCTTTGATTAACTTTCCACAAGGATAATTTTATGACTGTAGATTATGAGGCATTAGGTCGTTACCATACTGTATTGGAGCAGTACCAGCGATTAATAACCCAGCGACATAATTTAGCAAGCAGTATTGATCGAGTAACTTTGAATGCTCGTATTTCTGGAAGTGTATCTGATTCCATACAAACACTAGATCATGCAAAGTTGGGTAGTTTGGTGAATGAAATCACTTCGATTAACCAAGAATTGATGCATGTTGTTGAGCAGGTAAATCATTATGCTGGCATTGTGGATAAGCCTAAAATCAAAATTATGCGTAATGCGTAGTCAGTTTTATTCAGGGTGGCTAAGGCTGCCCTGATTGATTAAAGTTTTTGAGTTGGTTAAAGTTCGCGGGAACTTTATAACAACTTGGATATAACCATGAAAAAAGTAATTGGATTGGGTCTATTAACTTTGGCATTGACTGCTTGCGGTGGTGGCGGGGGTAATTCATCTTCTTCTAATAATGAGGGAGATAAAACACCTGTAGCTAATGCTGAAGTCACTGGTGTTTACACTGGCAAGACCAATCAAGCGCAAAATGTTATTGGGTTGGTAGATAAAAATAATAAATTCTGGTTTCTATATACACCACCTTATTCTAACGGAATTACTGGCTTCATGACTGGTGACTTAACTGTTTCTGGTAACACAGTAAAAGCGACTAAAGGGAAAGACTTTTATTTTGGTGGTAGTGCAGTTTACGACACATCTATTAATGGTACTTTTGAAACTAAAAAGAGCCTAAATGGAACGATCACTTATACGCCTTCAAATCAGGTTACATTTGACACTTTATATGATGCTGAATTAAATAACTCGGTATCCAATCTCACGACAATCGCAGGATCTTATATAGGTCAATCAGCGATAGTTGAAGGTATTGAAGAAGCAACCTTAACAATTTCAAATACGGGTGTGATTTCAGGTAAGGGACAAAGTGGCTGTACGTTCACGGGGAAAATAGCAGTTGAAGAAAATGCACCTTACTACAATGTTGATTTAGCTTTTGGTTATTCACCTTGTCTCTTAGCGGGACAGTCTGTAAAGGGTGTGGTTTATTATGATTCATCAATTAAATCACTTTATGCAGTGGCAGAAAATAGTAATAGACAGAACGCAGTACTGTACTTAGGAACAAAACAGTAACTCCCATAGTTTTGAAACTTACTTAAAGAAGCACCTTAGGGTGCTTTTTAATACCTGAAAATTTTCAATACCGCCTCACGGCGGTTTTTTTATGCCTGTGAGATAGGGATTATGAGCAACAATCGACTGGAAGTGCACGTTGGTGCGAAGACTTCTGAACTAAAAAAAGGCATGAATGAAGCTGAAAGTATTGTCAAAGATACGGCGCAGGAGATTGAAGTCACAGGTAAGAAAGTGGACTTTCAGATTGACGTGTCTGGTGTGCAAAAGACCTTCGATAATCTTTCAAGCAATATCTCAACGCAGATGCTGGGCCTATGTAAAAAAATTGCTGCTGGTATTGGTTCTGCCTTAGCTGTAGATGGATTGGTCAGTTTCACTCGCAATGCAATTAGCACCGCTTCAGAAGTTCAGAAAATGTCTGACATGCTGGGTGAATCGGTAGAAGACCTCCAATACTTTGCCAAGGGTGCTCAAACAGCTGGATTGTCATTAGAACAGTTCGGCATGATGGGTAAGGACGCGCTAGATCGGCTCGGTGAAGCACGCCGTGGTGAAGGCGAAATGATGGACTTCTTTGAAAAGGTTGCGCCTAAAATTGGTGTGACCATCGATATGTTCAAAGATTTAAGTGGTCCAGAAGTTATCCAGGCATATTACGATGGATTGGAAAAAGCCAATTTATCGCACGCTGAAACTATCACTTACATGGAGCAGATCGTCAATGATGGCAGTTTGCTTATTCCATTACTCAAAGACGGCGGTGCAGGATTTAAAAAATGGGGTGAAGAAGCCAAGAATGCTGGCGCTATCATGTCTAAAGATATGGTGGACAACCTCGGTAAGGCTAAAGAAAACCTTTACACACTAGAGCTTCAGTTCCAAGGCTTTCAGGCAATGCTGATCAATTCAGTAACGCCTGCAGTGACTGCTATTGCGCAGAACTTTGACAATATTAAAGCTGTAGCCATCGCTTTAGGTGCAGCTATTTCAGCCAAATTGGTTGTTCAATGCGCCGTATTAGCTAAAGAGTTTGTGATTGGTGTTGCCCAAGGCATGGCTTATCAAATGCAATTGTCTGCGCTTCAAGGACAGGCAATGCGTACCGCAACGGCAATGGGTGTCTTACGTAGTGCTTCAGCTTTGCTTGGTGGACCTGCTGGTTTGGGTATGTTGGCACTTCAAGGTGTTGCTGCTGGTGCTGCATTCCTTTACATGAAACGAATCAGTGATGAAGCTGTACCGGCTTTAAGCACACAAGGCAAAACAGTTGCTCAACTTCGCGAGGAATATGAAAAGCTTGATAAGGCTCAACAGCGTGTATTGACGCGACAAGCCACGGCAGACCTATCTAAAGCTGAGCAAGGTTTCCGTAAACAGGAAATTGCATTACTTGGCTTGGTGCGTGCGGTTGTTAATCATTCCGATGCATCAGATGCTGATAAAAAAGCAGCTAAAGAGCTCCACGATCAATATATTCAAGGCAAGCTGAATTCAGATCAACTAGCCACAGGTATTAATAACCTACGAACAGTTGAGTCTAAACATAAGGCTGGAATTGATGAGAAAGCTGCTGCCGTTAATAAAGAGCGTAAAGCAGTCATTGATGCTCAGGGTGTTCTAAAGACTTATAACCAAGTTGTGACACAAGGTACTAAGGATAATAAGGAACACACCAATTCCATCAACGATAAAGCAAATGCATTAGCCAATTTGACTGCAAAGCAGATGGAGTATGTTCGTGAATCTAACAAACAGTCTGAAAGAGAACGCTATATTCAACACAACATGAACGTTGGTGGTGTGTCACGTGAGCGTGCTGAGCACATGGCAGATGCTCGTGATAAGGCTGGTATGGGATACACCGCTAAAGACGGTGCAATGCCTGAAGCTGTTAAACAGGCTGAAGAAGCGGACTGGAAGCGTAAACAAGCAGCTGAAGCGCGTGAGGAGGCAGAAAAGAAAGCTGAGGAGACTCAAAAACGTCAAACCAAGGAGCTTGAAAAACAGCAACAGATCTTGCAAGTTAATGAACGTGTAAAAGCAAATGCTGAAAAGTTTAACTATTCAGGCTTTGAAGCCAAGTATGGCTTGCCGAGTGGCATGCTATCAGCTCTTAACATGCAAGAGACTAAGGGTCGAAATGTTGAAGGCGTTCAGACTAAATACGGCACGGCGAAAGGCAACTTTCAAATGCTGGATATGACCGCCAAGCGCTTTGGCGTATCTGATCCATTCGACACAAAACAAGCTGCTGAAGGCGCAGCCAAATACATGCGTTTCTTGCTAGATAAGTATGGTGATATCAACAAGGCTATTTCTGCTTATCATGCAGGTGAAGGGAATGTTGATCGTGGTACCGGTATTGGTCCAATTAATCGCCAGTACGTAAAAAACGTCAAGGGTTACATGGCTGGCGTTAACGGTGTACAAGCAGGGACTGAATCTTCAGATTTTGATAAATCACTTCAAGAGCAAATCCGCAAAGCTGAAGAAGCTGAAAAGGAAATGCTAGCACTGCAGTATAAATATGCAGAAGAAAGCAAGCAGGTTGCTTTAGATCTTAAGAAAGAACTTAGTGATATTGATTCTTCTATATTGTCAGCTGAAGATAAGAAAGCTTTTTCAATCAAAGCTGAGCAGGAAGCCACTGACAAAATCAAAGCTATTCGAATTGAGCAGCTTGAAAAACTCAAGGCACTTCATGAGGAAGAGCTTCAAGGCAAGATGATTTTGTCTCAGCAAATATTCGAGCTAGAAATGGCACGTTTGGATGATGATCTTGATGCTGGAAGAATCAATAATGTTGAAAAGGTACGTCTTGCAAAGCAACTTGAAGAACAGTTGTATGCCATCAAGCGTATTGGATTGGAGGAGCGCCTAGATCTTGAACAAGAGCTAAGTCAACTCACTGGGAATAGTTCTGGGGTAAGTGGCGTAACCAATGAAATCAGTGCATTAGATCATCAAAGATCGGTGTCTGATATCCAAGCACCAGGCATGATTTCTGATGCCCAAATGAAAGACTTTGAAGATAAGTTTGGGAATCTAACGTCACGAATGTCTGGTCTATGGGATAAAGGCATTCAGTCCATGATGAATGGCACGCTGACTTGGAAAAATGCCATGAATGCCATTTTTACAGAACTGGCAGGGGCATTTATTCAAAGCATGATTAGTGAACCACTGAAAAAATACGCTGCAAGTTTAGCAACTCGTATGGCGATTAAATTAGGGTTTATCAAATCAGAGACGGCGGCTGAAGTAGCTGGGCAAGCTGCTCAGACTGGTGCTGTGGTAGCTGGTGAAGGCATGAAAACCGCTGCAACCTCAACAGGTGTAATTGCTCGTTTAGGTTTAAAGCTCATGGAAGTCTTAAAGTCAATCATGATGTCAGCTTGGGAGGCTATGGCTGGTGCTTGGGCTGCGCTATCGTCAATACCAATCGTAGGTCCTGCATTGGGTGTGGCTGCTGGTATTGCTGCATTCGCGGGTGTATCTGCAATTGTGGGAAAAGTGGCATCAGCCCGAGGTGGTTACGATATTCCTGCAGGTGTAAACCCTATGACACAACTTCACGAAGAAGAAATGGTTTTACCTAAGCAGCACGCGAATACGATTCGTGCCTTAGGTAAGTCATTAAGTGCAGATGGAGGCTTTGGCACATCTCAAAATCCAAGTCAGCAAGTGAGTAACCATTTCTCAATTCAAGC
Organism: Acinetobacter sp. ANC_7512; assembly: GCF_056779935.1. NCBI lineage: Bacteria > Pseudomonadati > Pseudomonadota > Gammaproteobacteria > Moraxellales > Moraxellaceae > Acinetobacter > Acinetobacter sp. ANC_7512. The sequence goes on from NZ_JBWYIX010000001.1 coordinate 423,053, forward strand.
CTTTGACTCACGTGACGTAAAGCGTTTCTTTGAAAAGCACGGTCGTGAATTGGCGAGTGGATTAAAGGGCCATCGCCGTAATTTCGGTACCTAAGGAGTTTTTTGTGTCTGATGTATTATTTCCTGAATTACCAGGTCTTGAATGGGAGTTGTCAAAAACTCCCATTTTTAATACCAAAATTATGACATCGGTGAATGGTCGGGAACTTCGCGCAAGTTACCAAGCCATTCCTAAGTATGAAATCTCAATGTCATTTGCATTTTTACGTGAAAAGAATGGTAGGAATGAATTACAGCAACTTGAAAGTTTCTTTTTAGAGCGCCGTGGTGCTTTCGATTCGTTTCTTTTCAAAATGCCTGATGATTATGAGTTTAATTGCACTTTTCAAGGTGATGGCACGACAACAAGCTATCAACTTTATAAGCAAATGCATAAATCCGTAATACCTTTGGCTCACACTAAGGCTGAGACAATTATTGATGTGGATCCAACATTTTGGAATGAAAATGACAATCAGCAATTTTGGAGTGATAACGACGACGATCTGTTTTGGGATGATACAACTGCAATTATTTCAAAAGATGGAAAGATCACGTTATCCAAACCAATAGATGAAGGCTTTAAGTTTGAAGTCGATGGAACATATTACTACCGCTGTCGATTTGCTGATGATGAACAACAGTTTACGAATTTCATGCATAAACTTTGGAATGCAAAAAGAGTTGATCTCGTTGGATCTCTAGGAAATAAAGTATGAGAGCAGCTTCTGCAAAATTAATTGAATTACTTGATGCTGATCAGTTTGTAATGGCAGATCTCTACACCATCACAACTGTTCAAGGTGATGAATTCCGATATACGAATTATGACTTTGATTTGACTGTTGCAGGTCAAACATATAGTTCGAGTGGTCCCATCATCAGTCGTGAAGGGATCAGCCTCTCATTGGGTATTGAGGTTGATAATTTATCGATCAGTATTAAGTGTATTGATGACAATGAATGGAACGGCATCAATGTTGTTCAAGCGTTTCATAATGGCCAGCTGGATGGTGCTCGATTTAAGTTGGAACGCATATTTATGGATATCAATACACCAACGGACACCAGTGCCGGCACCATTAAGTTGTTCGAAGGTCGAATCATTGAGCCTGACTTAGATCGTAATTCGATTCAAGCCAGTGTTGCGTCAGATCTGGATGAATTGAATGTGCAAATGCCACGAAATCTGTATCAGCCAAGCTGTACCAACACGCTATTTGATACGGCATGCGGTCTATTGCGTCAAAACTTTGTGGTGCAAACAACAATTGAATCAGGCAGTACTGCAGCACGAATTTTATGTCAGGTGAATCAGCCGCAGGGTTGGTTTACTCAGGGTGTGATTGAATTTTTAGACGGTGGAAATTCAGGTCTAAAACGGACCATTCGCATGCATGAATCAGGTGCTTTGTTATTGACTTTGCCATTGTTGGAAGCACCGCAAATAGGGCAGCGTATCAAAGTCTATCCTGGATGTGATAAGCGACTGGAAACTTGTCAAAACCGTTTTAATAACTCCAGCCGTTTCCGTGGTGCGCCATTTATACCGGTACCAGAAACAGCCGTTTAACTAAATTTGTATTAATCCATACCCGGCCATTGAGCTGGGTTTTTTAATAGGGTGAGAAAATGCCTTTACCGACAGCAGCTGAATTAACAGATCCAAATGCTACCAATACGCAGATGAAGCAACGACTTGGGCAGTTAGCAGAGAATGTGGAGTCTAAAGAGGATGCGCAGGCAAGAACAGAAAAGTTAAAGACTGACTTAGCTACCTCAGGAAAAAACCTTTTTGATAAATCTTCAATAATTATGGGTAAATATATTAATGCTAGTGGAACTATTGCTGCTACAGAAGGTTGGTCAATTTCTCAATACATTGAAATAGAAGCTGGTAAACAATATACAATTTCAGCAGTAGCAAGACGTGTAGGTTTGGCATTCTATGACTCAAATAAAACGTATATAGCATCAAGCTACAATGCGTTAGCTGGAACAGTGATCGTAACTGCACCATCTAATGCTAAATATTTAGTTATTAATGTGGATTCTACAACTGTTGTTTCAAGCAATGTTCAGGTTGAAAAAGGTAGTACTGCTACCTCTTATGAAGAATATAAGTTATTGGTTAAGCCGGAAGCATTGCCCGAAAGTTTGAATCCAGAAACCATAGTTAGTAAAAATGAATTAGCTGAACTTGTTGAGCCTCTTACAGCTAAAGATTATGAAATTATTGTTACTTCAAAAAACTTATGTGATGAAAGCAAGAAGCAGTTAAATATTATTGTCGGCAATAATGGTGCTATTCAAAATGCAGCAGGATGGTCGTGTTCTGATTTTATTCCTGTCACTCCGGGTGAATTTTACACAGTATCTTTTGCAGCAAAGCGTCAAAACTTAGCATTTTATGCTGAGAAAGGTACGGTTGGTATGACCGCTATTGAATTTAATACTTCAAGTTCAAACCCTTTAACTGTACAGGCACCTGTAGGTGCAAATTATCTGGTAGTAAATTTAGATAGCTCTACGATCACAGCAAAAAATGTGCAGGTAGAAAAAGGACAAACCGCAACGAATTATGAGTCTGGTGGCAGCAAAATCCAGATCGATGCTTCATATATTAGTACAGTGCAATACTTGTCTGAAAATAGCTTAAAAATAAATGGAAATGATATAAGCATCATAGGAACAGTTGATGGTGTGCCTATTAAAATTGATGCATGGCTAACAAAAGTGAACGCAGATGGAGATCCATCTGTATTTAACTTTGCTAGAGATACAGTAAATAGTGTGATTCAACGTACTTTATCAGATGATGTTGCGCCAATGCGTATGGATGGTGCGACAATCGGAGCTAATCACGGCTATCAAAAATCAAACTTAACACTGGCAAGTCATGGCAAAACTTTAGCTGATATTGGTTCAGTTTGGACAAGTGGTGGTAAGCAGTATGTGATTGTCGGCATCATCTCAAATGATGTTCTAAGCATTACATCACGTGCTGATAATTCTGCATTTATTCTTGCTGAATTAACTCATGTAAGCGGTGCAAGCAATACGGCAAGCTTTACACCAACAGCAACAAACGGTACGCAATGGTACCCGGCAATCCGTGATCGAAAGCTCACTTGCTTTGTTGATAATGTGAAAATTGATTTAACTAAAGATGCGACACATAGCTTTAAAAACACAGTTAAGTTTTTAGAGTCATACAGCATCATGAAAAAGTCGGACATTGTCGAATGGCTGATCGTAAACAAAGGTCAAAACCACGTTAACTATAACGCTGTACCATGTTACACAGTGAACTTTGGATACACATTTGACCACGAATGTGGCTGTACAATTTACTTTGGCGGTGTAGGTCGTAAAACAGTTGATTTAGTTGACCAAATGATAACTCAGTCAATTCAGTTAGCTCAGGGTAACGGTACAGTTTATAACTACATCCCGAAAGCTGTAGAATTCGCGGAAGGTGGCTATACATATAATTTTTCGCAACTTGAAAATCTATATAGTAAAAATCCATCCACTGCGCTCTATTTGACTGCAGCACGTCAAGAAGCAGGGGTTAAACCGATTGACCGCATCATCATGCTAAATGATCAGGTTGGATATGCGACAGGCTATTTACCAGTACTCGATGCTGCGGCTGATGTTCGTGTGGCAAATGCTTCAAACAAATATTTAGAGATCCGCAACAGCTCTTTAAAACTTTATCCGCGTTTAATTGATTCAAACTCAATTAACAAGATTAATGAAGGTGATGCTTTCGCTGCTATTGCATATCGAAAATACTTTAAACGTAGTACTGCACGCACTTGCAAATATGTTGTTCGCTCAGAGCTGGGGGATTATCTGTATCTTGATTGGCATGCAGCGAAAACAGACGAAATTGAGCTGTCTTCGGACCTTGTTGGTCGTGAATTTGACATAGTTGAGAAATCTAGCAATGTTACATTGCTTTCAAAATTTGCAAGTAATTCAATTTTAGTGAAGATTGATGCAACTAAAAACTACGGTTATTTAGTACTTAAATTTAAGTAGTCTTACTATGAAGAATTTAGAAGCAGTTAATGAAGCCATGACTTGGCTCGGCACACCATATCATCATCAGGGTCGTGTTAAAGGTGTTGGAGTGGATTGTGGAACTTTGATTTGTGAAGTCTATGAAAAAGTGGGCTTGATGGATCACCTAGATCCACGTCCATATCCACCAGACTGGCACATGCACCAGCTCGGCCAACGATATTTAGAGCACGTTTTATCGGTGTGCTATGAAGTCGATGAGCCACAGCCAGGTGACATTGTTTTATACCATTTTGGCAAGTGCATCAGTCATGGTGCAATTGTCGTCGAATGGCCAACGATTATTCACTCCTATATACATCAAGGAGTAATACTCCAAGATGGCACAAAAGGAAGTCTAGCTCGCAGAATTGCGGGCTTTTTTCGTATGAAGAGGCTAAAAGAATAATGGGCGGAATACTTGGAAGTACGACGATCAGTACGTCTGATAAGCGCATCAATTCGATGCGCATTCAGCAATCTGCATACGGTCTGACTCAGCCGTTGGTCTATGGCAAAAATCGTGTTGCAGCCAATATGTTTTGGTACGGGGATTTTAAATCCACTGCTCATACTACGACGACTAAATCTGGTGGTAAAGGTGGAAAAACCAAGACCAAAAACACAACATATACATATTCAGCATCTTTGATGTTGGGTCTGTGTGAAAACAAAATCAAAGACATTGGCATCATCTGGCGTGATAAAGAGCAGATTGTCACAAAGACTGAAGGCGGTGTGCAACTCAAGCCAATAGATCAGATTGGTTTTGAACTCTTTGATGGTGATCACAATCTTGTTTGGGGATATTTAGCATCCAAGCATCCCGATGAAGCGGTGCATTATCCATTCCTTGGATATGTGGCATGTGCCAATTATGATCTGGGCGGTAGTGCAGCATTATCGAATCACAATTTTGAAGTGATCAGCGACATTACATTTTCAGAAACGATTCATGATGCGAATCCCGCTGACGTGATAGAAGACTTCATCACCAATCCACGGTACGGTGCAGCACCAAGTTTGAATATGGCAGATTTATCTGAATTTCGGACGTATTGTGCAGCCACCAATTTGTTGATCAGTCCTGCTTTGACTGAACAGCGTGAAGCATTTGAAATCATCAATGAAATTGTGGAAGCGGTGAATTGTGCTGTGGTACCAAGTCCAGACGGTTTAAAAATCCGTTCTTATGGTGACAGTGCAGTGACGGGTAATGGCGTAACATTTACGCCAAATCTTGAACCGGTATATCACTTAACAGATGACGATTTTTTAGGTGAAGATCAGCCAGTACGTGTGCGTCGAAGCCGTGATACTGATGCATATAATCATTGCCAAATTGAGTACGTGAATCGCTTCAACCAGTACAACACGGAAACCGTTGAAGCAAAGGACCAAGCAAATATTGAAATGTTTGGGCTCCGTACACAAGATCCAGTTAAGTTTGACTTTTTCTGTGAGCCAAAAATTGCTCGTCATGCGGTGCAATTGCTATTACAGCGAAAACTCTATGTTCGAAATGAATATGAGTTTGAATTGGGCTGGAAGTACTGCCGACTTGAGCCGATGGATATTGTGACGATTACGGATGAATCCTTAGGTTTGAATCAGTTTCCAGTACGAATCACACGAGTTGAAGAAGATGAAGAAGGAGTGCTTTCGATTACAGCTGAAGAGTTAGCCGTCGGATCTCGCTCAGCAGTTGAGTATGACCTGCAATCATCGAATGGGTATCAAGGTGGCAATGAGGAACCAGGCAACGTCAATGCACCGGCAATTTTTGAGCCTCCTTTAGAATTAACCGGTGGTAAAAATCAGATCTGGGTAGCTGCATCAGGTGGTATTAATTGGGGTGGTTGTAACGTCTGGGCGAGTATAGATAACACGACTTATGAAATGATCGGGACCATTTATGGTTCAGCGCGTTACGGTACATTAGTTTCAGCCATTGATGCAGATGACACATCGATGCAGGTCCAGTTGAATACTTCTAGCCAAATCTTTGGTGGTACGCTTGAAGATGCTGAAGTTGATGCAACACTGTGTAAAGTCGGTGATGAATATATCAACTATATTGATGCAACCTTGGATGGATCAGGGCGTTATACATTAAGTGGTATGCTTCGTGGGCGTTTTGATGATGCAAGCTCACATAATGCAGGTGAGTCATTTGTTCGTATTGATCGGGCCATATTTGAGTATGACTTCAACTCAAATATGGTGGGAAAACAGATTTATTTGAAGTTCACAAGCTTCAATGGTCTTGAGCAAAAAGAAGAAACTTTGGATGAAGTGACGGCATACAGTTACACCATCAATGGTGGTCGTCCTGCAGGTGTCAAAGGTTTATCGCTGCAATCTGCATTTGAAGGCACAAGCTTTAAAGTTCAATGGCAAAGTGCAGCTGGGGCAACAGGTTATATTGTTCAGATTTGGTCGAATGGTGTATTGCTTCGAACTGTTGATACAACGAATACCGACTATTCATACAGCATGGATGAAGCAAAAATCGATGGTATTCAACGTGCTTATACAGTACGTGTCGCAAGTAAAAACGGTTCGATTGTCAGCACTTTTGCAGAGCTGAATATCAGTAATCCAGTGCCACCACAATTGTTGAACGTGTACACATCGGCAACTGCAGATTCGATCACAGTGACTTGGATTCCAAGTGAAGTACCGGATCTGAAAGATTACCAGGTGTGGATCAGTACCAATGCGAACTTTGATCCTGATACAACGGCAGCACGTTGGACGGGTACCGAAAATGCTTGCACGATTACTGGCTTGCAATCAACGACAACATATTATGTTCGTGTTGCTGCACGGGACGTATGGAAGCCGACCTCGTGGAACTATTCAACACGAATCACACAGGCAACTGCTGATAGTTAAAGTTTTCAACCATAAAGCACCTTCGGGTGCTTTTTTATTACCAAAATTTAGGGGGCGAGATGTCTGAAAAGGCGCAATTAGCCGTAGATGCGGCGGTTGCCGCGTCCACAGCTACAAAATTTACATATGGGTGTCTAGGAATAGGCACCCTTTTTTCATGGGTGGCAACTATCAACTGGATTCCTTGGCTGAGTCTGCTATTGGCATTTCTCACATTTCTAGTGAATTGGCATTACAAACGACTTGAAAACAAACGTGCTGAAGAAAAGCACAGAGGTAAAAATGAAATTAATTGATAATTGGAAACAGGCTTGGAAACTCAAGTCAGTACAAGTGGGCGCATTTGGCGCCTTTTTTTATGCCTTGATTTTATTCTGTGATCAGTTTGTGCAGGTGTGGAATGTTATTCCACCAGAGCTAAAAACCTACATTCCAGAACAATGGAAAGAATTTGTCGGGTGTTTTGTGGGTGTAGCAATGGTGCTTGCGCGCTTAAAAGCTCAACCTGAACTGCATGGCGTAAATCAGTTTGTAACTGTAACAGCAGGGCATTCAAATTCTGATCCTGGTGCGGTAAATGGCAATCTTAAAGAAGCCGATTTTGTTGTAACCATTCGAAATGCTTTAGCTTATTACCTAAAGCAGGCGGGCTTACAGGTTAAAACTGATGGTATCGGCACTCAGAATGATCCATTGTCTTCAGCACTCAAATTGATCAAAGGCTCTAAAATTGCTCTAGAGATTCACATGAATGCAGCAGCAAACAAATCTGCTGTGGGTATTGAAACCATCTCATTACCTAAAGATAGAAAGTTGGCTCAAGAGATCTCTAAAGCCGTCCAGAAAATCACTGGTTCACGACTTCGTGGAGATAATGGTTGGATTGAGCAATCTAAATCAGCTCGAGGTAAATTAGCCTTTGTTCAAAATGGAGGTTTAATTCTTGAAGTTGGCTTTATCTCTAATGATGCCGAAGCCAAACTTATTCAAGATCGAGCATGGTTGATTGCAAGGGAAATCTCAAAAGTAATTATCGCTAATCAGTAAGGATATAGCCCTCTAAATGAGGGCTAATTTATTTAAATATAATAAAATTTTTAAAGTACAGTTTTCTGCCTGATTCACTATCTATTAATTTATATACATATAAATCATAATTATTCCTATGCTTTAAATCATATACATTTTGTTTGTAATCACCATCGAGCATTAATTTTCTGAAATATAAATTACGTTTTAAATCGAATGCACTTAGAATTTTTTTCATTTGCGACCTCTATCTCTATATACCTTGTGTAGATGACTTTCCAGAACCCAAATATCACCATCGATGACAACTTTATTGCCATCGTAAAGAGATAAATTCTGACCATAAAAATCTGTAATGTTATTTAGTTTCCCTTGATAATTATAGTTTGCCCAAGCACATCTACGATCACTGTGGTTTGACTCTTTGTGAAAAACGAGGATTACTTGAGGGTATTTAATCATCATGAGTTTAATTCTCGGCACTAATATAATCTGGTATTTCAACAAAGTAAGCTTGATTAGTAGCAATGCTTACCCATTGCAACGTCCCGATTTTATTAATGAGTTTAATATTATTGTTATCGTATAAGCTGATTAATACACTATTATCATCAAAAAAACCAACATATTGAATAGCTGGATTTCTGTGAAAGTTTTCATACATTTTATGGACTTTAACTTTAACAATATTCATTATTTATCCTAATCACCTAAAAGGAGTTAAACCTTTTAAATGATTTAAGAATTCTGAGTTATAAGTTATTTTTTAACTTCGACCTCATTATGCTCTTTCGGAGCATCTTTAGTTTGTCTATTCTCAGCATTTAATTGCTGTTCCTTATTTTTTTCTTGCTGAGTTTTTTGCGTATTATCGCCTGCAGGATTTGATTTTTGCTGGTTCTGTTGCTGGGTTTTAGAGTCACTTGACTTTGTGAAATTTGACATAATGATTGTCCTTGAATTGTCAATAGTATTATCGACAAACTCAGCATGTGCCTTATATTTATTAATAGATACCCTGAATATGTATCAAGATTTATAGTTTTAGAAATATTTATTATGAGTGCCTGATATTAATCGATTATTAATATAATATTTAAATTAATATATTTGTAATTTATAAAAACTCTTACTCATGCATTGTCATAAATTTTTACATTAGTAATTTAGCAGTAATCTCCTCATCAAACTCTATTACCCCAGTCTAGTACGATTCAATCTATAGATTGAAATTTTTTAATAATTTGCAAGTTATGCTATCCGCTGAATTCTCAAAAAAGAGAAATAGCAAAATTGGGTAGGAAACCTTATAGGTAAAGTATAAAATTTCTTTAGTAACTTACTAACAATTAATTCTGATGAAAATGATCACAGAATTATTTTCTAAGACGTAAATATCTTCAGTCTACAAAAAATGAAGAGTCTACAAAAAAATAAATTTGTAGACTGATTTGTAGACTGATGAAGTGCAATTACACCTAAGTGGTAACAAATGTATGCAACTATTAAATGATATTAACTTATTGAAAATACTGGTAATTGCAATATGATACAAGCGTTGCCAATTAAAACAAAATTAGGTGGATTCTATTTTTTCTACTATGCGATTGTTGGTACCTTCATGCCGTATTGGAGTCTATATCTGCAAGATCAGGGATTTAGCTTTTTAGAGATTGGGGGGCTTAGTGCAATTGCAATCATGACACGTTTTTTTGCGCCGTTTATTTGGGGTTGGGTGGCGGATAAAACGGGTAAAAGAATGCTATTAGTGCGAATCGCAACATGGATGGAAGCGAGTATATGGTTCCTCATTTTTATTATACCTAATAATTTTCAATCAATTGCCTTGTTAATGTTGATCTTCAGCTTTTTTCAAAATGCGATACTTGCTCAATTTGAAGGCGTTACATTATTTTGGTTAGGCGAAAAACGAAATGAACTTTATGGCAAAGTGAGAAAATGGGGATCGATTGGGTTTATTGTTGGTGTTTTCTTTATTGGTCTAATTCTTGAAATCATCGATATTCAGTATCTCCCGATTTTATTACTGAGTATTTCATTTCTAGCGTTTTTATGGTCATTTACAGTAAAAGAACCGAAGGGCGCACCAAAAGCCCAAAAAACACTTGAATCCATTATTCCAGTTTTAAAACAACCAGTTGTGAAAGCAATTTTCTTAATTGAGTTCATTATGTTGTATATATCATTGATCTTAGTCCACCCTTTACATTTATCGGTAGTCCACTAATTTCACTTCAAAACTTGCCACTAAAAAATATTACTGCTCAAAACAGCATACTAAAAAATCATCAATAGATTTATCTAAAGCTGATAACCAATCATGCAATTCTAATATATCAATTCTTCTGTCTAGGTTTTCAACTTTAGCTATGTATGATTGTGGCTTTTTTAAGGATGTAGCAAGTTCTACCTGAGTAATATTTTTCAACTCACGTATTTTAATTAATTCTTTGATCAAGTTTTTGTATCGAGGGTCATGTATTGAGCTCATAGCCCAAGATGTTGTACTATTAATGAAATTATCCCAAAATAGGATAATTTCATGTTCAATTGTCTATTCGGTATATCTATATGTCTACAAATCATCAGCTTAAAAACTGTTTGTTTGATTTTTTATCAAATAGAACATTCTCAGGCTATGAGTTTAAAGACTTAAGAACGCTTTTCATCAGTCAGTATCCTGAATTTAGTGCTAAAAAATATTATGCGAAGATTTATCAGACAATTAGAGAGCTAGCTTCAATAAATCTAATATCAATCGATAGCCGAACATGTACTTATAAGTACTCTTCAAATTATGAACGTATAGATATATTGGATTTAATTACCATGAATGCATTCAATTGCGATATTAAAACTGATCTTGCAGTTGAAAGTGATAGAGTCATCAGTGAAATTAAGAAGATTAATAATGAAATTTCTATTTATCAAAGTTATCTTCAACGATTTCCGACACTTTCTGAAATAATTCGAAATTTAGTTAAAATAAAAGAAAAAGAAATTGGTTTACTAAAATGTGAGCTGACTGCAATAAAGAATATGATAGAAGCCTGTTAGGCTTCTATCATAAGACTCTTATTTAGCTAACGGTTATAGTTTTAATAACTTCAAATATTTTTTTAAAATTTGAAAACTGGATGTCAGAAAATCTTGCATCTTTGTTTAAAATATATTCTGCAAAATTATTTTTACTTAAAGCAATTGAACTTTTCCAGTCAAGATCATCAGACTTAAAAACCCCACTATCAATAATCACTTGTTTATCTGTTTTGCTTTTCTCTTGAGTCTGAAATTTCCCACACCTACTGTTACCGCTTTTATGAAATTCTAGACCATCAAATAATCGTCTTCCATGTTGATCTTCTCTTTTTAAATCAGAAGCAAGATAGTAATATTCAATCGATATCTGATCTAATTCTTCACTTATCTTAGGAATACATAATGCATATACATTGTTTCCTAGATCAGTATAAAGATTTCCACCATACTCCTTCAAAATTGGAGGCTCATCTCTATCAAATATGCCGATTATTTTTCTAGATTGAGGAACTTTTTTTAAGTTTTCTAACATAGTTTTCAATGCAGATGAGCCCATTTTAAGCTCATCATCAAATTCAAGAAATTCTATATCAAGCTTAGTGTACTCATCACTTAACTGTTTATAAGCAGCTACCAAATGTTTCCAATCTGTTTTTCCCTCTGTAATGATCAGAGGCTTATTGGAACGTGAAATTTCATCTCTGAGAATGTTTAGTTCTTCTTTATGTGCATTCGTAATATCTTGGAATAGGCTATAAGCCTTTGTAAACTCCTCAAAATCATCGGCCCTTTCAATAAGCATACCATCAGGCATATTAACCATAAGGTAGTCATCTTTTTGAAAATTATGTGAAATTCCAGCAAGTAAGAATGGTGAGTGAGTCGTGATAATGAATTGAACTTTTGGAAATAGCTGAATTAACTGTGGTAATACTTTATATTGAAGCTCAATATGTAAATGAAGGTCAACTTCATCAATTATAATAATTCCTTCTATATCATTTAAATTTATGCTTTTTGATATTTGCTCTCTATCTGAATATTTAATTATTGTTGCAAAAATACCCAATAGAGTACTTTGACCCGCAGATAAATTATCGAGTGTAGGAATAAATAGTTTTCCTGTATTTTTTTCTACCAACTTAATACGCGAGTGTGAATGTCCTCTAAAATTTAAATTTATAGCGATATCTTTTTGAACAATTTTAGAAAGAATATTTTCAATATTTTCAATAGATTGTTTGAGCAACTTTAATGTTGCCAAATCTGTTGATGTTATTACTTTGTCATCTACAAAAATTAAATCTGCTCTAGAATCTAAAAATACTTCTAAAATCCATTGCTTAACATCATTAATTGATCTACGAACTAAAATCTCTCGATCTAGTACTCCATTAAATCTTTGAACATCCAGAAACTGCTCACTTTCGCTAATACTATCCTTATTTAACCAATAAGGTAATTCATACCTATCAGAAGGAAAATAACAATAAGAATTTGAAGAAAAGTCATCTTGAAACTCTTTATTCTTCTCTGTATTTGTCGTTTGTTTAAAATTACCTTGTTTATTTAATTCATTAATATTTAATAAGTGATTAGTTTTTTGCTTAAGTTCTTCAATTGAAATTTGCCCATTTTTTTCGATATATTCATACTTACTCTGTTTATTACTTATAAAATCAATATAAGAAAAAGCATAGTTTGAGCCAACTCTTATATTTGTTGCACCTGAAATACGAAAATATTTGTGCCCCATACCATCTTTTGGCAATACATCACTAAATGCCTTATTGGACAACTCATATAGTGAATCAACTATACTTGATAGTAAGGTTGTCTTCCCTGTACCATTTTTACCGACAAGAATCAGAGTTTTAGGATTTTTATCAGCCTTGATTAATTGACTTGATGTAAGTTGGAGTTTTTCAATTGCTCCCATGTTTTCTATAAAAATATTATTTATATACATTTTCTACTCATTTAGCTTTCTAAAATTACTGAATACTTCTTAAAATTTTCCGCTTGCTCGAAGATTTCTTTATACACTTCATCATGATCAATCGGTGGATAGCCATATTCAGCAAGCAATACAATCAGATCGACTTTTAGTTCAGCACGAATATCTTCTCGATCACTCCAGTCAGGGTAGCTAGCCTTATCATCTACTACGGCTTTAACCGCTTTAGCTAAATCTAATAGCTGGTCTTCAGGGTAAGTGAAGTCATATTTCACCGCCAAAGATTGAAGAATGTCATAGAATGCTTTCTCTTCAATGCCAATACCAAGATCGGCAAATGAGCCCATTTCTTGTTTTAAATCTTGAAGTAGATTCATAATTTCATTTGAAAAGTCTTCAAGAACACCACTGACTAATATACTGTCTTCTTTACGTTCGTTATAGTTATCAACTAAAGCCTTAAAACGTTTAGAGAAATCAATAGATTTTGTTCGGTTCACTTGTTTGAACTTACCAATAGCTTTAGCTAATAATTTTTGCAACAGTTTAATCTTAGTATTTGGGAGCTTAATTTTTTCTAGCTTAGCTAAGTAGTCATCTCCAAAGATATCAACCTCACTAGATTCCTCTTCACCAATCTTAAGAATTTCGTCAACGCCATCTGCTTCTAAAGCTTCTGCAATCATCTTTTGTACTTGCAGATTTATTTGAGCAGTATCAGGAGCATCACCCCTCGTTAACTTAAACACGATAGAACGTACAGCTAAATAGAAGTGAATAAGATCTCGCTCATCCTGACTAATCTTTTCTGAGCCATTGCAAACGTCATAAGCTGCTTTTAAACGCTTCACAAGCTTCATAAAACGATGTTCTAGCTCTTTGGTAAGCTGAACATACTCAGATGCTTTATTTAAGCACTGAAGCTGTTTTAAAGGCTCTCCTGAAAAATAAGGTGATGTATCGAACTTATTAAATAAGTCTTTCAATAATTCTAGATGGTCTTTAACGACAATGATGGATTGCTCAACATCTTCAAAGTTTTTTGCATCAGATTTATTGTAATGAGCTAAAGCCAGTTTCATTTGGTTTTTGATACCGATGTAATCGACGACTAAACCTTTCTCTTTACCCTCAAATTTTCGATTCACACGAGAAATCGTTTGAATTAAGTTATGTTGTTGAATCGGTTTATCAATATAAATCGTATCTAGGAAGGGAACATCAAAGCCTGTCAGCCACATATCGACAACAATCGCAATTTTGAAGTTGGACTTTGGATTCTTAAATTGTCGGTCATGTTCTTTACGATCATCTTTAGTACCGCACAGATCATAAAGTTCTTTTTCATCATCTTTATGTCTTGTAGCAATTAGCTTGATTTTCGCATTTGGCTTGATCTCTTTTCTTTCTTGCTCTGTTAAGGTGATCCCTTCATCGGTTTCTTTGACTTCAGCCCATTCAGGTCGAAGCGCAATGATTTCTTGATACAGATTAAAAGCAATTTGTCTTGATGCACACACAAACATTGCTTTCCCCATGCTTGTAGAGCCTTCGCTCACACGGGTTTCATAATGATTTACAAAGTCTTCAGCAATAGCTTTAATTCGGTCTGGATTACCCAAAATTAACCGCATATTTGCCATAGCTTTCTTACTTTCTTCAACGGCATAGGTTGAAGCACCATCATTTTCTTGACACTTTTTATAGTAGTCTTCAATTTCTTGAAGTTTTTTATTGTCTAGCAATACTTTCGCTGCACGACCTTCATAGACCAGTCGTACTGTAATCTCATCTTGTACTGATTCATTCATCGTATAAGAGTCAACGACATCACCAAACACATCTAAAGTGGCATCTACTGGAGTACCTGTAAAACCAACATACGTTGCATTAGGCAAGGAGTCATGCAGGTACTTAGCAAACCCGTATGTTTTCTTCACACCGTCTTCAGTTACACGGATTTTTTGATCTAAATTAATTTGGCTGCGATGCGCTTCATCTGAGATACAGATGACATTTGTACGTTCAGTTAATAATTCAATGTCTTCTGTGAATTTGTGAATAGTTGTTAAGAACACACCACCACTTTTTCGACCTTGAAGTAGCTCTCTAAGGTGCTGTCTGCTTTCCACACTGATAATTGTTTCATCACCAATGAAGCCCTTTGCATTGGTAAACTGAGCAGAAAGCTGATCATCCAAGTCTGTACGGTCTGTAATGACCACAATCGTTGGGCTTTCAAACTCAACACTTTTCATAATCAAGCGCGATAGAAAGAGCATTGTGAAGCTTTTACCACATCCAGTTGCACCAAAATAAGTACCACCTTTACCATCACCTAATGGCTTACGATGTTTCTTAATATTTTCAAATAACTTATTGGCTGCATAATACTGAGGGTAGCGACAAACGATCTTATCATCTCGCTTAGTCGTATCAGGGAAATAAATAAAATTTCGAATAACATCAACTAATCGTTTAGGATCGAATAAGCCTTCGATCATGGTATGTAAGGAGTCAATACCATTTTTTTCAAGGGTTTCATTCCCTGTCACTTTACGCCATGCATAGAAAAACTCATAAGGTGCAAACAAAGATCCCATCTTTGTATTTACCCCATCACTAATCACGCATAGGGCGTTGTATTTCATAAGCTCAGGGATATCACGCTTATAACGTACAGTTAACTGCTGATAAGCATCGTAAATAGTAGCATCTTCACGAATAGCACTTTTGAATTCGAAAACAACTAATGGAATGCCATTGATATAGAGAATACCGTCAGGAATTCTAAGGCATTCTCCATGAATTTTTAATTGCGTTACAAATTTAAATAGATTTTTTTTATGATGAAAGAATTCAATAAATACAGGTGGGTTTTTTTTATCATCTCTAGCAAATAAAAACCCATTAGATATTTTATTCATAAAGTTTTTATTAAAATTATAAACACCTAAGTTACCACTATAAAAAACCTCATGATGCAATCTATCCAACTCAGTAGGAGTTAAATCATAATTTGAATTTAAATAAATATTAAAATCTTCAAAAAATATAGGGGAGGTTTTTTCTAGCATGTTTTTACCATTAACCACCCCTATATTATTTTCTAAAAAAATACTTAATATTGCTTGTTCTAATTTTTCTTCCGTGAATAACATTAATGTAATTATCCCTAAAAATTATTTAAGTTAAGAAACGTCTTTTTTAAATTAACTTTTTCTTGATGGGGTAATATATCACGCAAACAAATTACTGCTTGCATCTCTTTGCTTGGAACTGGTATATCCATATTTACAAAAGAGTCCCAACTCAGACCACCTCGAACACTATTATCAGTAGTGAACCATGCTTTTCTATCAAAATCAGAGAACTGAAACCAATACATCAAATATTGTGGAAGAATTTCATCATTGAATATTTCAAATGTTATATAAGCAGGTGAAACAATAATAGGATTTTCCTCTAGATGTAAACTTATAGGTACTAATCTATCTCGACCAACATGCATTGGATTAAATGCAAATTGTCCTTGGAAAACCACCTTATATTTACTCATATCAGTACCATTAATATTTGCTACTGAAGGAAAGAAATTTTTATTCATGTTAATGCCTTTTAAATCACTAACTGATAAATCTGTATTCCGATTATTGGTTTGTTTAACGAAATCTTTTAGCTTTGAGTATTTCATTTACTTGATCCACCTAGAATAGCATTAATTAAATTTTGATTAATTTTGATATCTTTTTCTAAAGAAGATAATATATTCTTTTTATAAGAATCTAAATTATCCTCAATATCACTAAAAATATCTCTCTCATTAAATTTAATATAATTACTCGGAACCAAGCTAAAGTTATTTTTTTGAATTTCATCAATATTTGCTGAATAACATAGTTCATCAATATCTTGATAATTTGTATATAAATCCTTGTATTTCCAATTTGAAAATATATTGGAGATAAGTGCTATATCTTTCTCTACAATTTGAATGAATTTCTTTTGATAAATTTCACCACAGTTTCTTGCATCTATGAATAAAACTTCATTACTTCTATCACGTAGTGTACATGTACTATCGCCATCAGTTATTACACGTTCTTTTTTGTTTCTAGAAACGATCCATAAAGAAACACTAATATCTGTGGTATAAAACATATCCATTGGAAGGACAATAATAGCCTCAACTAAATCATTTTCAATCAGTTTTTTTCTGATTTCAAACTCTACACCTGTTGCTGATAAAGCACCATTAGATAGGATAAATCCAGCTATTCCATTTTGAGATAGTTTAGAAACCATATGCAAAATCCATGCATAATTTGCATTACTTTTAGGAGGTATCGCATAGGCAGACCATCTTGGATCATTAGTTAGCTCTTTTTCATTGCGCCAATCTTTTTGATTAAACGGTGGATTAGCCATTATAAAATCGAACTTTTCATCTTTATGTTGGTCATCATGAAGAGTATCAGTTGCAATTTGCCCTAAATTTGCACTCAGCCCCCTAATTGCAAGGTTCATTTTTGCTAATTTATAGGTAGTAGTTGTTTGTTCTTGACCATAAATAGAAATATTCTTTTTATTCCCTTTATGGTTTTCTACAAACTTTATTGATTGAACAAACATACCTCCTGAACCGCAGCATGGGTCATAAATTTTTCCTTGAAATGGCTGTATTAGTTCTGCAATTAGATCTACTATACTTTTAGGAGTATAAAATTCTCCCTTTCCTTTGCCTTCAGCAAGAGCAAAGTTAGATAAGAAATATTCGTAAATACGACCAATAAGATCTTCATGATAGTTATGAACTGATTCTATATCGTTCACAACATCAATTAATGAAGACATTTTATTAGCTGGAATTTGCATTCTAGAGAAATAGTTTTCAGGTAGCGCTCCCTGCAAAGACTTATTATTTTTTTCTATTTCTGTTAATGCTTTGTCTATTTTTATGGAAATATCAGTTTGTTTGGAATTTTTTACAATATACGACCATCTTGCTTCCTCGACTAAAAAGAAAACATTGTCCTTCTGATAAAACTCTTTTCTATCTACAAATTGTATTCCATAGGTTTCAATAATTTTGTTCCGTTGAACATCATAAAGATCACCAATAAATTTAAGAAAAACTAATGATAAAACAATATGTTTATATTCAGCAGGTTCAACACTACCACGTAACTTATTGGCACTATCCCATAAAGATTCTTCAAAACTTTTTACTTTTGATTTAGTAGGTTTTTTAGCCACTGAATACATTCCTAAAATTCGTGTTTCAATTAAAGCAAATCGCTGATAAAAATTAAAATTATTTACTGTTTATTGGTTGCTAATTCAACAGTTTCTAACCAGTCCTTCCATTTTGATTCGAGATGATCTTTAAGCTTTTGAGCATCGCTTTTATCCCATATCGCTTCCCACCAAGGGCTAACTTGATATGGCTTCAAAATAGAAAGTGGATGTTTCTCTAAAGTCAGCATTTTCTCAAAGTCTTGGCTCGATACTAAGTAGCCGAAAGTCTTAGTCAAATAAGTACTCTTATAAATAGCTTTACATTGTTCAGCAAAGCTTTGGAGATTTCTTGATCCGCCTACACCATTGACCGTAGATAGGTGTAGATAGGTTGTAAATAGTTCAATTTTCCAACCCTCTAGCTTCTTGATAATTAGAAGGTTACCTTCTTCTGAATCATCACGAATCAATAGAAGGTTTTCTATTTTTTCTTGCTTAGTGCTATTAAAAATTCGATCTAGATCAGTTGTATCGGTATCAAAGTGAGCCACATTAAGTAACTGACCGTCACCGTGAACAAGCCATTCTGAATTTATCCCAAAGTAGTCAGCCACTTGTCTTAATTCTTTAAAAGTTGGTTCGATCTCAGCCTTGATCCAATCTAGAAAAACTTGCCCATGCTCATATCCACAATGCTCAGCAATATGCGAATACTTCAGGCTATTCATTTTATATGAGTTGATCCATTCAATAGATTGGATAAGACGCTCGGAAATCTCAGACTTACGATCTACCAATAAATAAGGGTTAGCTAATTTTGTTGAATTGGGTTCATTAATTAAACCTGATTGAAAATTAAAAGAATTTTCTAAGCGTGCAATAATTTCTGCATTCATTGATCGCTTTTCAGATTCAGCGATTTCTTCAATCTTCTGTTTCAAATCAGAAGGTAGTCTTAGTTTTAATTGTGAGTCATTAGGCGTGATCATAAAATACCTTATTGACATGATGTCATTTTGGTTTATATTTGTGGTGTCACTATGGTTCATATCGAGAAGGAAATGAAAATAGATTCACCAAATAGTCAAATGAAAATTAGGCTTTCAAGCGATCTAAAACAGCAGTTAAAAAGACATTCTGCTTTAAATCAAAGATCTATGAATGCTCAGATTAATTTCATTTTATACCAGTTTATGAGTTCTATTAAGGAAAAGAATTCTTAATTCATTGCAGAAATGAAAAAAGCCCATGTATTTGCGGTACATGAGCTTTCAGAGTGTTTGTCTATCATTGCGGATCAAGACTTAATCATTTTGTGATCATAGGAGAGTTTTGTCAACTCACGATCATTTCATTTTTGCTTCTAGCATTTAGGAGCATCATATGCACACATCTATTGAAAAAATTAGGTTGGTTATTGGCTACCTATTTAATCATCTTAGCAATCGAGAGATAGCTAAAACTGTAGCAGTCTCACGTGAAACTGTTGCCAAGATTAAAGATCTCATGATTGTTTCAGAATTAAGGTATGAAGAGTTTACTCAACTTAGTAATTCGGCATTAGAAGCAAAGCTAAAGATCAATCGTTTATTTCAATGTACTAAAAAAGTACAACCTGATGCCAAATATTATTGTACCGAATTAGAGAAACACAAAGGACTAACAAAAACGGTTCTTTGGGAAGAATTCCTTAAAAAAACACAAGGCAAAGGTGTTGGTTATACTAGGTTCTGCGAAATACTCAAAAATGAGCAGAAAAAACAAGATATTTCGCAGAAGCAGATATACCATGCAGGCGAAGCAGTACAAATTGATTATAGTGGCGACTTAGTTGATATTGATTTACCTGATGGTCAAACAATAAAAGCTAATATTTTTGTTGGTGTTCTACCTTTTTCAGGTTTACTTTTCAATTATGCCACAATGACACAAAAATCTGAAGATTGGCTAAAATCATGTAATATGATGTTTTCCAAATTTGGAGGTCTCCCTGAACATATTGTTTGTGATAATGCTAAAGCATTAATAACACAAAATAATGGTCGTATAGTTAAGATTAATCCATATTTTGAAGAGTACCTCTATTTTTATAATATTTCGGTTCTACCTGCTCGAAAGCGTAAACCAAAAGATAAAGCTAAGGGGGAAAATGGTGTAAATCTAGCTCAAAAACAAATATTGATGCGTTTACGTAATGAAAAATTTTCAAGTCTTGAGGCATTAAATGAACGCCTTGAATATATGACAGACTATTATAATCGCAAAATCACAAAAACCTTTCAGGAAGGTAGAAAAGATGCTTTTGAAAAGCATGAAAGAAAAGTGTTAAAACCACTCCCAGATATTTTATTTCCCATCGTAGCCCATCATGAATTAATGGTAGTTCCAACAAATTACCATGTTGAATATTTAAACAACTTTTACTCTGTACCTCATTCTTATGTGAGGAAGACGGTAGAGTTAAGAGTTGAAGATAGTAATTTATTTATTCGTGATGAAAAAGAGCTTATCGCCCAACATAAGGTACTTTTAGGTACTGATAAAATTTCAACTTTGACTGAGCATAAAGCTAAAAATCACCTCATTCGTGATCATCTAACGAAAGATAGTATCTTAAGATGGGCTGAACATATTGGATTTAACACATTGAATTACTGTAATTTTATTATAGGCGCAGGACCAAATCTTCATAATAATCTTACTTATTTATTTAAATTAAGAGACTGGGCTACTGATAAGAGGCTAATTGATAGACTTGAACCAGCATTACAATATGCCTTTAAATTAAAAATACAAAACTTAGCCCGCTTACAGTCCATTATTGAAAGTAATTCTTATCTAAATACTGAAAATAACACTTCTAAAAAGCATAAAAATTTGCGTGGTTCAAATTATTATAAGGGGACTGAAAAATGCTAAATCACCGACTGGTTGAATTGCTTACGAAGTTAAAACTACATGGAGTTGTGACTTCATTAAAGTCTAATATTGATGAGATTTATGCAAATCGAATTAATTTTGAAGAAGCTTTAATTGACGCATTTAATTCAGAGATATTAATACGCAATCAAAAGACTATTGATCGCCTTATAAGATGCGCAACTCTAAAATATCCGCATGCACGAATTGAGGATGTACGATTTGATACCAATCGTATAGGCTTCACTTCACAGACACTAAATAGATTTTCAGAATGTACATGGATTCGTAACCATAAGAATCTAAATATTTTAGGTCCAACTGGTATCGGTAAGACATGGCTTGGTTGTGCATTTGCTACCAAAGCATGCTTAGAAGGTTACAAAACCAAGTTTTTCAAATATGCAGATTTGATAGATTTACTAGAACAAGCTATAGATAATTCAAATGAAAAGCTTTTAATAAAAAAGTTAATTAAATTTGATCTCATAGTGTTAGATGATTTTGGGCTTAATCATACTCCTGCAAAAATTGAAAGTTTCCTATTGGATTTCATTGATAGTTTCTCAATGCATGGAAGTTTACTTATCACTAGTCAATTTTCTTATGAATTATGGCATGAAAAATTTAATGACCCTACGATAGCAGATGCTATCTTAGATCGCATTATTCACAACTCGTATACATTTGAAATAAGTGGCGACTCGATGAGGAAAATTAGTTCTGCTAATAATGAAATAACCACTCTTTAAGAGTGGTTGGTTTTCATGTGAAACGGATGGCTGATTTTGGATGTGATATTCAATTATGTTGTTTGCTCAAGCACCATTCTATAGTTTTTATAGCAATTACTTACAGTCATCTGGATTTAGTACCACAGCAACAGGATTTCTTTGGTCAACAGGTGTTATTGCTGAAATCATGATGTTTGCCTATGCATCATTTTTTTTAAATCGTTTTACATGGCGTCAGTTGGTTGCGATCTGTTTATGGATGACTGGGCTTAGGTTTTTGATTGTTGGTTTATTTCCTGAAAGTTTTGTTCTCCAATTTCTCTCCCAGACAATGCATGCATTCAGTTTCGGTTTATTTCACTTATTGGCGATGCGCATTATTTTTGAGCACTTTTCTGCTGGGCAGCAGGGTAGAGCTCAAGCTTTGTATAGTACGATGTGGGGCTTGGGTGTGGCATCTGGAAGCGTATTGGCAGGACAATATTGGGAGCTGATTTCTGGCAGCTATATTTTTATCATTGCAGGAGCTTCAACGTTGATTGGTTTCATATTTTTATCCGCTTTACCAAATCTCAAGCCCACTGAAGCAAGATAGTGACTTATGATGTTTGAGTAAATAGTAATTGCGGATCCACGCATAATCTATTTCGTCCTTCAGATTTCGCTTGATAAAGGGCAACATCTGCACGATTAATCAATTGTTGGAATGGGGTGCCAGACGGAAGTTGTTGATAACTTAAACCTATGCTTACACTAATATTGAGATGTTGATTTTGCCTGATCATAATCGGTGTTTCTGCCACGCGGTCGCATATACGCTGTGCGATTTTAATGCAGGCTGGTAGGTTACTATCTTTAATTAAGATGGCAAATTCTTCACCGCCAACTCTACCGAATAAATCATTTGATCTAATTTGAGATCTGACGATATTGCTAAAGTCTTTGAGAACAATATCACCTATTTCATGTCCATATTGATCATTAATTTTTTTAAAGTGGTCAATATCGAGTAGTAGAATAGACACGCTGTGAATATTGGATTTCGCCTCCCTATGAGTTGAGTCTATCGTCTTTTCGCTTTCTTCATAAAAATATCGGCGATTCATAGTCGTTGTTAAACTGTCATGGTTCGCTAAATATAATATTTGGTGATATAGCTTTTGGCGATTCAAACTAATAATTGATAATGTTAGTGGGCCTAAAGCCAGCATGAAAAGACCGATGCGAACAGACAGTGTTGTCGAAATAAATGCTTCTGGAGATTCTGTTAGATAATATGCACTTAAGCTGTTGTATAAGAACATACATACAAAGCAGTTGATGATTGCAACCAACAATAAATTGTAGGTTAATGCTGCCCAGATGAGTGCTCCGATCGGGAACATGATGGCGCCAGGGCCAATAAAAAAGTGAGTTAGAATTACAGATACAACGACAAATATGAAGGGTAAGACAAGGGGCAAACTTAAACGTTGATTTTTTTGATTTACAAAATATTGTTGAACTGTAGTTTTGTTTGGTAATGCGAGAACAATAGGTAAAAAAGCGACAAAGTTAAGAATTTCACCACTCCACCACATGCCAAAATCAACCCAAATACGGCTGAGTTCCATAAAGCTGTTAGGAACATAAGGGATGGTTAAAATCGCAAAGGTTGGGCTCGCTAGGCACCCTCCAAAAGCACTAATTAAAAATAAGTAAACAAATGTAAGACCTTTATTGAATTCTTGATAATTGATTTTTAACCGGTTCAGTAGGTATAAGGTCACTAATGGGTTTAGCAAGTTAGCAAGAGTTAACAACCAAGTAAGTTGTAAAGTGTTGCCAGTACCTAGGTCTGCAAGCATATACCCAGAAAAGGCCCCAAGCCAGCCACCAAGATTATTGAGATAACTAAATCTTAAAAAAAGACCAAGTAGTACGGCATTTGCAGGCCAGAAAATTGAAAGAAATGAGAGAGGTCGACCAAATATTCCAGCCAAAGCACAAAGTGTAATGATGAGCATGACAATCAAAAAAGATTGTGCATTGTTTTTAATCAGCTCTGTTCGTATCCATATGGTCATACTTAACGTATATTCCCTTGCATAAAATCTTATATTTTTAAGCTTTCTGTGAGGTATAGAATGAATATTATTCTGATAAGAATATATTTTTGGACTAATAAATCAATAGATCGCATTAAACTGCTGATGATTTAAAGTTCATCAATAGGGAATTCATTTTCTTATATAAAATTGTTCTTATCACGTTAATTCTATGAGTTTTCTTGCTGAAATGTGCTAATTTAGCTCTAAACGTTGACCTATAGATGTTGTATGAAAAAAACAGTTTTTTTTGCACCTTTACTTTTATTAATGACGTCTTTTTCTTCTGCCGATCAAAATGTCCAAGCGCAAGCTAAAGGTGCTGATTTACAACAGCCTGAAAATAATATTCGAATCAACATGCGCCCAGAAATTTTAGGTTTATGGGGAATGGAAATGCCAAATAATAAAAAATGTGTTGAGTATTATAATTTCCGTGGTAACAATGAGGTGGTCGTGAATAGTGCTAAAGAGTGGTCGGTCGGTTTATTTGAGTATCAACCATCTCAAGACAGCTCTTCGGGCTTGTTGCCTACCTTGGTCATGCAAGTCAATTATGAGAACAACGAAAAAGACTGTTCTGGTAATCAAGTAGATCAGGCAGGAGATTTGTCTCAATATTTTGTAAAATGGGACAATCCGAATCAAATCAATTTCTGTGCATCTGAAAAGGGTGGACAATGTTTTGCAAAACTTAATCGTATATTGCCTTAAGCTAAAATCTTTGCAGTCTATTCTTCAATAATAAAAAAGCCTCTTGAAAAAGAGGCTTTTTTATTCATCTTGTAAAGCTGTAATTACTCAGCTTCGCTATGTCCTTGTACCTGTTTCAACAAATGTTTCTCTAAGTAGTGAATATCCATAGCCTGTTCTGCAAAGTTCTTATCTTCAAGGATGAGATCTTTGTGTAGCGGAATATTGGTTTTGATTCCAGTTAAGATCATTTCATCTAAGGCTTGTTTCATACGAGCCAAAGCGGTTTCGCGATCTTTACCATGTGCGATTAATTTAGCAATCATCGAATCATAGTAAGGTGGAATGCTATAACCTGGATAGATATGAGAATCTAAACGGATGCCTGCACCACCAGGTGTGTAGAATTGCTCGATTTTACCTGGTGATGGAAGGAAGGTGGTTGGATCTTCTGCATTAATACGGCATTCAATTGCATGACCGTGTACTTTGATTTGATCTTGTTCTAGATTTAAACCAAGACCAGCGGCTACACGAAGCTGTTGTTCAATAATATCGACACCCGTTACCATTTCAGTCACAGGATGTTCTACTTGAACACGTGTATTCATCTCAATAAAGAAGAACTCACCATCTTCAAATAAGAATTCGAACGTGCCTGCGCCACGATACTGCATTAATTCGCATGCTTTTACGCAAGCTGCTAAAATTTCAGCACGAGCTTCTTCTGGAAGGTTCGGAGCAGGAGCTTCCTCAAGCACTTTTTGATGACGACGTTGTAATGAACAGTCACGATCATATAAATGTACGGCGTGACCATTACCATCGCCAATCACCTGTACTTCAACATGGCGTGGCTTTTGAAGGAAACGTTCCATGTAAACCGTATCATCACCGAACCACATTTCAGCATCACGTTGAGCTGCTTGTACAGACTCCAACAGTGTATCAACACGTTCAACAATTCGCATACCGCGACCGCCACCACCAGCAGCAGCTTTAACGATAAGTGGGAAGCCAATCTCTTTTGCTTCGGCCAAGGCATTGTTTGGTGTTACAGCATGAGCTGAACCTGGAACGGTTGGTACACCAGCTTTACGCATCGCCATAATCGCTGACACTTTATTCCCCATAAGGCGAATATGTTCAGGACGTGGACCAATAAAGATAAAACCAGAACTTTCTACAATCTCAGCAAATTCAGCATTTTCTGATAAAAAGCCATAACCTGGATGAATTGCATCTGCACCAGTCACTTCCGCTGCTGTAATAATTGCAGGAATATTTAGATAACTTTCGCTACTTGCACCAGGACCAATACAAACGGCTTCATCAACAAAGCGTAAATGCATGAGGTCTTTATCGGCATCCGAGTAGATACCGACTGTTTTAATACCGAGTGTTTTGCAAGCACGTGTAATACGCAGTGCAATTTCACCTCGGTTGGCAATGAGAACTTTTTGCAACATACCAACCCCCAACGATTACGCGCGGTAGCGGAATAAAGGTTGACCGAATTGGATTACATCACCATTTTTAACTAAAATTTCTTCAATCACACCACTTTGAGTTGCCTCAATTGGGTTCATGATTTTCATTGCTTCAATAATTCCAAGCGTTTCGCCTGCTGAAACAGTTTGTCCTACATTTACAAATGGTGCTTCGCCTGGACTTGGTGCAGCATAGAACACGCCAACCATTGGTGAGGTTTCAACAGCACCACGAGAAGCTGGTTTCACAACTGGAGCTTCTGGCGCAGCAGGTTGTATTGGTGCAACACCAGCGGCTACGATAGGATTACGACGCGCTAAAGCAATGGATTGATCACCTTCTTTTACTTCAATAGATTGAAGATCCGATTCAATCATTAAGTCGATGAGCTTTTTAATTTTGCGAATATCCATGAATTCGTATTCCTAAGGTTAAAGATGTGTAGAAGTTTGAATTTTTTGCACGGCATGAGTTAATGCAAATGAATAACCCTGTGCGCCTAGTCCACAAATGACACCGACAGCTTTATCTGAGAGATAAGAGTGGTGTCTAAATGCTTCACGTGCGTGAACATTTGAAAGGTGAACTTCAATAAATGGGATCGCAACACCTAATAGGGCATCACGTACTGCTACTGAGGTGTGGGTCAGTGCAGCAGGATTGATGATGATAAATTTTATACCATCAATTTGGGCTTGATGAATTCGGTCTACAATGGCACCTTCCCAATTGCTTTGGAAGGTTTCAAGTTGAATTGAACTTTCTTGAGCTTGCTGTATGAGTTGATGATTGATATCGTCTAAAGTTAAATGTCCGTAAACTTCAGGTTCTCGCTTTCCTAGCAAATTTAAATTTGGTCCATGTATGACCAAAATGGTCGAACTCATGAAGACAGCTCCAATATGAAAGTTGCAATATAACCTTGCAAGATGTCTGCAAAGTTTGCATATTATGGCATGTTTTTAAGCTTTTCATTTATATTTTGTTTCAAAAATAGCAAAAAAACAATGTCGTCAATGAGCTGTATTTTGAGAACTTTGCAGTCAATTGGCAATGTTAAAAAATTACATTTTTCTTTTAATTCTTCGAGTCTGCTATTTTAAACCGAATTGACCAAAAGTATTCATTTGTTTTGTGTAACCGCCATATGTGAGTCATCAATAGTCAGCATTTCTGACCATGAGGTGGTATAGCGTGGAGAGTGGTGCAATTGCTTCATTTTCCATTGTTGTTGATTGGTATGATAGCCCACTTGAATACAATGCTTTCCAAAGCGGTTTTTCATAGCGCCAATTGTTGTCATGAGTGAATCTCGCTGCTGGATTAAATCATGAGGCTGCCAAAGGTCATGTGTATGTGTTTTTTTAGCACTCAAAGCAGAAAACATGACGGAAACTTTTACATAACGTATATTTTCTTTAAATAAAACATCAATTTGCTGTTGTGCTGCATGGGTCAGGATTAATAAATCATCCGTCGGATATTCCAAACCAATTACATGAGAATGTGATTTCTTGAATGGTTTTACTGGAATTTTTTCATAAAGAGACACATGGACACAGGCGCATAATTGTTCTTGCTTGGTTAAACGCTCATGAGCCCGACTCAAATGAAAAATCATGGCTTGCTTGATTAATGCTTTATCCTTTAATGCTGATGCAAAACTTCGTGATGCTAAGATTCGTTTAGACGGTAAATCAGGATCTTCTAGTGAAATACAGGACTGACCTTTTAGCTCACGAATGGTACGCCCCATGAGCACTGAAAACTGCTTCATCAAATAGTGTTCATTGGCAAAAGTTAAGTCATAGCAATTATAAATACCGTAACTTTCAAGTTGTTTACTAATTTTTCGACCTACGCCCCAAATTTCCGATACTGAGGTTTCTATAAGTAATTGATCAAAACTGCATGGATCCAAATCCAATAAAGAACACACTCGGTTAAAACCAGAACGTTTTTTGGCAAAGTGATTGGCGAGTTTAGCTTGTGTTTTACTGTAACCAATCCCGATACAACAAGGTAAACCGATCCATTGTTGAATACGGTCGACTAATTCTCGACAAAATTTTTCTAAATCAAAAAGACTTTGATAATGTGTTAGGCGAATAAAACATTCATCAATTGAATAGGGCTCTAGATCTGAATCTGCATGAAAGTGTTGCTCTAAAATAGTGAAAAAGCGACTAGACATATCGCCGTAGAGGGCATAGTTGCTTGAAAATACTTTAACACCAGCTTTAAGCATATCTTTTTCAATTTCATACCATGGCACGGCCATGCCAATATTGAGAGCTTTCGCTTCCTCACTACGAGATACGACACAACCATCGTTATTACTTAAAACAACGACCGGTTGACCATTTAAACTTGGATTAAATACACGCTCACAACTGACATAGCAGTTATTAATATCAATGAGCGCAAAAATCTCTTGATGATAAATATTTTGCATAGGAGTAGGGTGAACTGCTTAGATCAATTTATTTCAGTTTTTTTAAAATACAAGTCACTACACCCCAGACCATGATTTGTTCTTCGCTACGAGGATAGATGTCAGGGTAGTCTGGATTCTCGGCTTTTAACCATAAAAGGATCGTTCCATCCTTTTGTTTTTCTAACATTAATCTTTTTACTGTGAATTCATTATTAATCAGCGCCAAGACGATATCACCATGTTCTGCATTCAAACTCCGGTCAATCAAGATTTGATCACCAACTTCAATCCCTGCATTTTTCATTGATAAAGAATTTACGCGTAGTATAAAAGTAGATGCTACGTTGTGAACCAAGTATTCATTTAGATCAATATGTCCTTCTACATAATCTTGTGCTGGGGAAGGGAAGCCTGCTGCCACAGATTCAATAGGATAGGCGATTTTTAAACATGTTCTAAATTGGATTGGTGAAATTTCAATTTGTTGATTGAAATCATCTTCAGGTCGTATTTTTAACCATTCTTTAATTTGAATCACTTTTGATTCAGGAACACGCATTACTACTGTTTTTTCTGAAAACTGTGATTTTCGACCTGCATTGGCACGTTTACCACCATGTAGAGAAGCGGTATTTGTTGCTGAAATATTTGAATTGCTGCTCATATGAAATTCCCCCCATTTAATCTTGAATATGTAACAAAATCAAGATAGCAAAAAAAACATTGTAAAAACAGATTGTTTCGTCGGATTGATTGTGCTTATACGACACTATGCTTAAAATTAGGTCTGAATTTATGATGAAAATGGAATCATCCATGTTGCAAGATTTTATTGAAGAGCAAAAATTAGTCTGTGAGGAGTTTGATTCTGCTTACATCAAAGTGAATGAAGATGATATTGTTGCTGTGGCTAAGCATACTTTAGATCAAGAGCCAATCGTCGGTTTGCGTAATAAGCCTGAACCAGGTGAGAAAGTGGCATGGTTTATTTATGGTGGTGAATTAGGCGAGGGCAAAGATTTTTTTGAGACGATGACGGTGAAAGAGCTTGAAGAAATTTTACCCGATGCCATTCCATTTCTTGCATTGGAAACAGGTTTCCGTTTTATGATTGATCGAGATGATTATGAGGATGTTTGGAAAGCTGAGCCTGATTTAGGAATCTAATGCGCATGTTATGGGTGAGGTTGATTTTTGTAGGTTTAAGTTTTGTTATATCACAACAGGTTGTAGCGAATGATTTGATTGATGCACAACAAATGGCGTATCAGCAAAAACTGGATCATGAAATGCAGCTGATCGAACAAACCAAGCAAATTTTAGATGATGCACACTCTACAGCCACACCGATGGAGCAACAACTTGCTTTATGCGGAAGGTTAAAGGCCTATCAAAACATTGTTGGTTTAGCAGACCAGTTCATTCAAGTTGAACAAGCACATGTAATGAAACGTATTGCGCAATTTTATTTAAATCAGCAATCTACGAGTTTTCAACAATCGGGCATGACAATTGATGATTGGTGTAGCGCAAACTAGCAAATTTGTCAGATATTGATATGAATTTGGACTGAATTGATAACTCGAACTTTATTATAATTTTTTGCGTTGAGTTGACGTATTCCAATTTCCCTGATTGACACGCGACATCTTAACCATCATTAGTCTAGGTGATGTCTAAACCCGCTGCATAGCGGGTTTTTTAATGTCTATTTCACTGATTAATTCATTTTTTAAGCTACGAACTGAACTGACTAACTATACTATGTAAATCAAAAAAAGTAGCTTTGGCTCACAGACAATTGGCTGGTTTTGGTATTCCGGCTAATCGACTTAGATGGCGAGCAACTAGGCCTGTTTTAAACCTTTCTTGCAATACTGCATTATCAATGTCAGCGCTGACGTGTTTCATTAAAAATTTGATTAAGGGACGAGTTGCAGGAGAATGACCAAATTGAGCGTAGAACTGGCGAACCGCATGCAATACTTCGAAATGCCAAGCTGTTAGCTCAAGCTCGAGCGTATTCGCGAGTACTTGCGCTACATTTTCATTCCAAATGGTATAGTCAACTAAATGACCATCTTGATCGAGTTCAAGGGATAATTCAGTGGTCATGGTAAAACCTAAGTCAATAAATTTGTTTTATTTAAGGCTAATACAGCGTGTAAAGCCCAAAATGATATCTGCAAAAGTGGTGTAATCAATCACTTCAATTTGAAAATACTCGCCGTTCAATAGATGCGAAGGTAATAACTCAGCATCTCGATCTAAAACGTAGACCTTGTTTTGAATCGTAAGTACAGATGGTGTAAACAATGCCAACACCGCATCCCCCATAAGCACTAAAGCATCATCGGTATCCAGTGTTTTTTGAACCTGTTGAATACAATGTTCAGTATTTGCAAATTGAGATTGTATTAAATAAAGCGTTTTATCGGTCATATGAGTTACCAATACAGCACATGGTCAAAGCTTTGAATTAACTCTTTATTAAATTCAATAAATTTAATTTCATGCGTAGTATGTTGAACAAAGGGATTATCTTGTTGATTGGATTCAACCAAAATAGGGCTTAGATCGTAAAACTCAAAGCTATCGACGAGGTTGGAAGCCAGTTTAAACGCATGTTTAATGGGTTCGAAGCTTAATTCGGAACGGAGTAAACTTAAAGCTGCGCCTTGCAATAAAACTTTTACTTCAGCGCCAAAAGTTGCTAAAACCATGGTTGCAGAAAGGCTCTCATGAACTTGTAGCGAGTTGAGATTTGATTGGGTTAATATAACCAGTACAGATTTCACACAATTTACCTTTCAATTGCAACAATCAATGAAAAATGAATAATTTAGAATTGAACTAGACGTGCTGAAGTTGAGACAGCATCTGCCAATTCACCGAGTCCTACCAGCTGAAAACCTTCAGCCAGATTATGGGACTCAATGTGATGGCGTTGAGCATTTTCAGCATCAGTGATTCCACGTGCTAGGGCAGCACTTACGCAAACAGGAAGTTTGATATTTAATTTTTGCCACTCTTGTGTGAGACTTCTTTGATCATCTGGCGACCACTGTAAGTTGTTTGCAACTTGAACGCCTTCTTGATAAAAGAAAACTCGAAAAATTTCGCCTTTCGCTTGCAATGATTGTGCGAGTCCTAATGCATGCCAAGCATGGATTGAGCTAGGTGCCGAGGTAATTAGTAATAACGTACTCATTTAAAACTTCGCATAGGGTGATCAAACTGAAAATAGCTTGTTCAGGCTTTTAAACAAAAAGGTAGTATACAATGATTTTAGTGACAGGTGGATTAGGCTTTATAGGTTCACACGTTGTTTTAAGCTTATTGGCACATGGTCAAGAAGTCGTCATTGTAGATAATCTTGCCAATGCGAATTTACAAACACTTGAACGTCTTGAATATATTTCTGGAATGTATGTACCTTTTGTAAAGCTAGATGTTAGAAATACGCCTGCTCTGAATAAAGTTTTTGAGCAGTACTCAATCCGTGCTGTTATACATACTGCAGGATTTAAGTCTTTAGAGGAGTCTCGCTTAAAACCGCTTGAATATTATAATGATAATGTCAGTTGCATTATGAGTCTGATGCGTGCAATGCAACGAACAGGTGTACGAACATTATTACATCTTTCAAGTATGGCGGTTTATGGCACTTCGAGTTTGAATTTAAATGAAGAGCATCCTCTCAATTTTGCCAATCCAAACCCTTATATTAAATCCCAGCAAATGATTGAAGAGATCATCCGTGATACCTCTAAAACGGACGAAGAATGGAGTATTGCGATCCTGAGACTAGCAAATGTAGCTGGTGCTTTTGAACATGGAGTTTTGGGAGAAGTGGTTGCCCCTTTACCTAAAAATATTTTGCCTTTGGTATTACAAGTCGCAGCCATGCAGCGCGATTCCATTCAATTACAAAAGAATGCCAAGACAAAAGACCAAACGGTTGAACGAAGTTTTGTGCATGTCATTGATGTGTGTGAGGCAGTCATTGCAACTTTAAAGTGGTTATTTAATCAAAGATCAACGTGCGAAGCATTTGATATCGCAGGTCAGCCAAGTTCAATTCAAAACTTGATTAATACGGTAGAAAAAGTGACTGAAACCAAAATTCGAACTGAGGAAACTGATTATGTTTTCCAAGAATTAGATCAAATTGGTTCGAATAGTTTAAAAGCATTTGAATTATTGCAATGGAAAGCACATCGATCACTACAACAAATGATTGAAGATCAATGGCGATACTATCAAAGCACCTTTAATAATTAAAATGATAATCATTTACATTTATGGTTTTTTTGATTAGCATCAAATCAACGGTGGATCAATCTGAATCAAACATGATTCTTCCAATGAATAGCGAAATATTTGAGGCTGATATGCAAACACGTATAGAACACGACACGATGGGTGATGTAGAAGTACCAAGTGATGCGATGTGGGGGGCTCAAACCCAGCGCAGTTTGCAAAATTTCAAAATTGGTGGTGAGCGACTTCCTCGTGCGATGATCCGTGGTATGGGGCTGGTCAAAAAAGCTGCTGCACTTACCAATGCTGAGTTAAATCAGATTCCTGCTGAATTGGCGAATTATATTGTGGGTGCTGCAGAAGAAGTGATTACGGGGCAATGGGACAGTCAATTTCCATTAGTGGTATGGCAAACAGGTTCTGGTACTCAAAGCAATATGAACTGTAATGAAGTCATTGCAAATATTGCGAATCAAAAACTGGGTAATCCGCTTGGAGCACAGAAACCCGTTCATCCAAATGATCATGTTAATCGAGCTCAATCTACAAATGATTCGTTTCCAACAGCGATTCATGTCGCTGCTAGTTTACAGATCAATGAGTTACTGATTCCAGCAGTTCAAGCTTTACGTGAAACTTTACATCAGAAGTCTCAAGAATTTTCAAATATCGTTAAGATTGGGCGTACACATTTACAAGATGCAACGCCGTTAACTTTAGGCCAGGAATTCAGTGGTTACGTATCCCAACTCGATCATGGATTAAAGCGTCTAGAGCAAGCTTTAGAAGGGTTATATGAATTGCCATTAGGTGGTACAGCTGTCGGGACAGGTCTAAATGCTCATCCTGATTATGCTATAAATGCAGCAAAAAAATTGGCTGAGCTTACGGGTTTACCTTTTGTGCCTGCACCAAATAAGTTTGAAGCACTAGCAGGACGTGATGCTGCAGTATTTGCTTCTGGCGCACTGAAAACACTTGCTGCGAGTTTAAATAAGATTGCCAATGATATTCGTTGGTTAGCGAGTGGTCCTCGTTGTGGTTTTGGGGAGATTCGTATTCCTGAAAATGAACCAGGTTCGAGTATTATGCCAGGTAAGGTGAATCCTACTCAAAGTGAAGCTATGACGATGGTTGTTGCGCAGGTTTTGGGTAATGACACGACAATTAATATCGCTGGTGCTTCAGGTAATTTTGAACTAAATGTTTTTATGCCGGTTATTGCTTATAATTTACTGCAATCAATTCAACTGCTAGGTGATGCATGTAATAGCTTTAATGAGCATTGTGCTGTGGGGATTGAGCCAAACCAAGATAAGATCGATTATTTCTTGCATAACTCGTTGATGTTAGTTACTGCATTGAATCCTGTGATTGGTTATGAAAACGCGGCTAAGGTTGCGAAAACTGCCTATAAGGAAGGAAAGACTCTGAAACAAGTTGCTGTAGAGCTGAATTTAGTCACAGCTGAGCAGTTTGATGAAGTCGTTGTACCTGAGAATATGGTTTCACCTAATGTGAAGTGATTTTGATTTGGTGAATTTTATGATTTGAATGTTGATAACATATATTGACAAGCAACTGTCTTTAATATATTGACCAATTATTCATTTCAGAATACTATTTATATAACGACCTTTCATACGTCACTTAAGGCTTTTATAAAGGAGACAATCATGAATAATTATAAAGCTCGTCTAATCCTTGAAGAAGGCTATGGATTAGGTTGAGACTCATTTAAATTTGTGTAATAAAGCATCCATTAGGGTGCTTTATTTTTGAGTAAAATAAAATTGAATTACTTTTATACTTATCTTTTGATTATTCCATATGTCACTGTAATTGCTTATTTTTATATTTATCGTAGAGATAATTTCTTTATTAAGATTAGAAGTAGTAATCAACTCCTTCTCATCTTAATTTTATTAGGTATCACGTTTGTAGAAATATTAATTTGGAAAAGTTTTTTTGAAGATTATAAATTTCTAAATTTTGATATAGAAAATACAGATGGGCAGTTTAAAACGACAGCATTAGTTACGGTTTTAGCAGCTATAGCTGCCGTTTTTGGTTGGATTTTTACTTCAAGGGTGCAAATTATAAACACTATAAGAAGTCATTCAGTACAAGTATTGATGAATAGTAGGAATTCTACTGCGTATATTGCTAAGGTTGATATTGCAACCAAAATAAGAAGGAATTTGGGGAAGGATCAAAACCTAGAGTCGAAAGATAAAGTGCAATTGACTAGAGAAAAATTTAATTCATTGGAAGATGAGGAAAAATCGGCTGTAACATATTTATTAAATTTTTTGGAATTTGTAGCAATTGGAATCAGACATAACAACTTAGATGAAGAATTAATAAAAAGTAGTTTCAAATCAATACTTAAAGCTAATTACAACCTCTTCCAACCTGTAATTGAATATTTAAGAGAGATTGATAGTCCTAAAATTTACAATCAACTCGAAATTTTGCATAAAAGGTGGGAAGAGAACAAAGAACCAGAATGTATCAATTGTAAGCAAGGTATTGATGATGAAGTTCAGAATAGAAAGAAACATAAATTTAATAATCTTCGGAACATTACATTAACAATTTTAACGGGCTCAGGGTGGCTAATAATGATAGCTATCATGAGATTAATAGAGAAATTAACGAAATATTCAACGGAGTAAGATTTATTATGCGATAACTGTAAAACATTAAAAAAATAAGTAAAAACTTCATCACATAGTCATGTAATTATTATGAGATTGATTAACTCGTCACAATTGTTAAAATACACATTGCTTTTAATTGCTGTTGTATCAAAGTTCTTATCTTAGACTTAAGACAGCCAATCTACGGAAATTTTCAATGCTCGATATATATTTAACAGATGTTCAAAAAAATGTTCAATTTCAAGATTATCCAGGTGAACATCCTGTTAAATTTATTCTTAACTTTAAAAAAATCTTCCCAAGTATCATGGAATTACTACTTCCTGTTCTGCCTAAAGATGAAAATCTAGAAGACATGACGTGGGAATCAACAACAAAAGATTTTGAAACGTTCAAACTTCTACTGACAGGTTGGGGTGTTATTGAACTGCGTCTAAATGCCATTACACAATTCAAAAATCGTGAATTTGCAGATCAGCTAGTAAAAACTGCTCAACAAAAAAGAGCAAAGTTTTCTAAAGAACAACCTAAGCTCAGTACGGTAGATTTAGACTATTTGTTCATGCATGAAGTTCATACGGCGATTGATGCTGAATTAGTAGAGTTAGGTGAAAAATTCTATTTGCCAACCTTACGCTCCCTATGGAAAAACCAAGTATCGGCTCAGGTTCTTGAGGCTAAATTTTAAGCTTACATATGCCAAGAAAAGCCCTCTATCATGGAGGGCTTTTTACTATTGGGTAAAAAAAATACGAATAAAATCAAATCTTCGAATTAGGGTTCAAAATGGATAGATGTTGGTCTGATAAATGCTTAATGTAACACTACAACATATTTGATTTGTTGAATATTTAATCTTTGGTTAAGTATTTCTAATGAATTAAAGGTCAGAGTATCGTATTTCCCCGAGGAAATACCAAAGGATTTCAGAAAATGTCGAATCAATTTTTAGATTTAATTCAAAAACGCCGTACGATTTATGCTTTAGGAAAAGCAGTTGAACAATCTCCTGAGTACTTAACAGATCTTATTCAGAATGCGATTAAACAAAGCCCATCATCTTTTAACTCTCAATCTTCACGTGCGGTGATTTTATTTAACGCTGAACATGAAAAGTTTTGGGGCTTTGTGAAAGAGAAGCTAAAGTCATATGCGAAGGACGAGGCGAGTGCAGCAAAAACTTCTGCAAAAATGGATAGCTTTGCTGCAGGCTTAGGCACTGTATTATTTTTCGAAGAAATGGATACAATCACTGACTTACAAGAGAAATATCCTTCGTATGCGGAAAACTTCCCAATTTGGGCGGAACATTCAACAGCAATGGCACAGTTTGCGGTTTGGACAGCTTTACATACAGAAGGTTTAGGTGCAAACCTTCAACATTATAATCCGATTGTAGATGATCAAGTCCAATCTGAATGGGCTGTACCGGCTTCGTGGAAACTACGCGCACAATTGGTATTTGGATCTAAAGAAGGAGAGGCTTTCGATAAAGGCTATATTGACGACGCCACACGTTTTAAAATGTTTAAATAAAATATGGAAAAGCACTCATTGGAGTGCTTTTTTTAAACCCATAAATAGCCTAAGCAATATTCATATTTCTAACTTTATTCCCATGTAATACATAATATAAGACAATGCAAAATAAAGTACCCATAGCACTATATAAATAGAGTTGTTGGTAACTGATCAAATCTAAAGCTAAACCTAAGAAATAAGGACCGAATCCCAAACCTGCATCTAAAAAGATAAAATAAGTTGAGGTTGCAAATCCCATTCGTTCCAAACTAGTACTTTTCACTGCAATCGTTTGGCAAATTGACTGGATATTACCGTAGCCTAAACCTAATAATCCTGCGCAAATCAACAAAAGGCCCGAACTGTTAGCTTGGCTCAACAAGAAGAATGCAAGTGCCATAATGAGGAAGGCCGGATACATAATTATATTTTCGCCTTTTTTATCCATCAGTGGTCCCGTAATAGGACGAGAGAGCAGAATCGTCAACGCATAAATGAGAAAGAAAAATGATGCTGCTTCAACCAGATCAATTTCTTTGGCATAAAAATTAATAAACGATAGAACACCAGAGTAAAAGAGGGAGCTTACCAACATGATCAGAGCAATGGGTAAGGCGCTCTTTTCAATATATTGAGATAGAAAACTATTTTGAGTATGGGCCTGATCAGGTATAGACGAAACCTGTTGCAATTGAGGAACTTGAATAAATAAAGCTGTAATTAAACATAAAACTGCAAGGATTGAAGATAGGGCAAAAATAATGTTGTAACTGACATGAAGCATTAGCCAGATTGCCAAAAATGGTCCAATTGCAGTTCCTAAAGTACTACTCATACTGTAGTAACCTATACCTTCACCACGACGAGTAGCTGGAATAATTTGAGCGATAATTGTGCCAAATACGGTGGAGGCAACCCCCATCATAAAGCCATGCAAGAATCGAACGATTAATAAAGCTCCAACCTCTAAATGGAGAAAATAAAAGCCTGAAAATATGAGAAATCCAGTGAGTCCGACCAGCATGGTGACTTTAGAACCGAATTTAACGAGGAACTTAGCCACCAATAAACGACCAATCAGTGTACCCACAATAAAAAGTCCTGATTCTAAACCAGCCTGCGCCGTCGTCGCTCCAAGTTCTGCTATCGAAAATCCCACAATGACAATGACAAGAAGATAAAAAGTCAGTACCAATTGAAAGTTAATTAAACTGACCAAAATAAAGTTACGTGTCCAAAGAGGCTGATTAACTTGATTTGAGGAAGTACTCATAACTCCTCCACGATATTTAAGCTTTTATCACGCTCTAAAATAGACAAAAACAGTTGAAGTGTCCCAGCACTTTGAGCAATGTCTTCAGGATTTACTTGATTCAAAAACTGTTGTTCAAATTGATCAATCTGAATTGTACAAATTTGATAAAGATCTCTACCTTTTTCGGTTAATTGAATTAATTTTTGGCGTTTATCAGATGATTCTAAAAACTGAATAACATCTAATTTATGTAAAGTATTAATGCGTTTTGCAATTGATGGTTTAGAAACATTGAGTTCATGAGCCAAACCAATTGAAGTGATGGAGTCATGATCATAGATATGATAAATCAACTGCCACATTGAATAGTTCAGTTGGTATTGAGCCAAGATATCATTTAAACGTTCACTAAAGAGTCGCGCACTTCGCAGCAATACGACACGGAATTTGGGAGAATTTTGCATATAGTTAACCAAGCTAACTAGTTTGTTGGCTTGAATCTACGCTCAATTATTAGACGAATCAAGCGTAATGCACTTATTGATAATCAGGGTATTGAAAATATTAGTTTTTTTGTTTTCTAAAAGTACTTGGTCGAATAGGACGGGTCCCGCGCCAGAGACCACGTTTATTGCGTTTTGCACTATCTTGTAGCGAGATCATATATTTTAATTGCTTTGGATCACGTATGTATTCTTCGTAAACCCACGCACCACCACGCCTCACTAATTCTTCATTCATATTCTTGCGATAGCGGTAGACCACACCCACGCAACGTCCATAACGATCAATATCCGTGATTTTTACACGAATAATTTTACCTTGAACCATTTTCTTGACTAAGCGTTGGGATTCAAGCCCGTAACTTTGATTAGATTCAGGCGCATCTACAAAAGCAAAGCGTACTTTAGTTTTAGAAAGTCTTAAATTCAAACGATGGCAGGAGAGGGTGTCACCATCACTCACCGCTGTAACACGGCACCAATAAGTTTTTCCTTTTTTAAAAGGTTTAAATACTTGAAGAAGATAAATTCTTACTTGTCTAAAAATGATAAGAAGTAATAAGCATAAAATCGCACCTAGCCCAATAAGCCATGATGCAGGGAGTTGATCAAACATAGAAAACACAAGAGAAAACAAGCCTTAATATGATAAATCAACTCGAAGTGAGTGTTTGATTCAATATTGAACAGATGGTGTTCACACAGATTTTCAACTAAATAGCCTAAGTTTTATCATCTATCACCGCCACAAATAGCCTAAGCAAAAATTTTATTAATTTCTGAAATTAAATACTGAAACTTTTTAT
Source organism: Acinetobacter sp. ANC_7512 (assembly GCF_056779935.1). Lineage (NCBI taxonomy): Bacteria > Pseudomonadati > Pseudomonadota > Gammaproteobacteria > Moraxellales > Moraxellaceae > Acinetobacter > Acinetobacter sp. ANC_7512. Next base: position 462,717 of record NZ_JBWYIX010000001.1, read on the forward strand.
GTAATGCTAATTGTGAATTCCAATAAATTCCCATTTTCATTAAAGGAAATTCAACAGGGAGTTCAGAAATTTTTAAATCTTGAGGTAATTTCAAATTTTTTAAAATACTAAAAGGTAAGGTTAACAATGTGTCAGGATACTCCTTCAAAATTTGTAGTGCTGTTGAGTAATGTTGACAGCGTAAAAAAATATCACGTTGAATATTCAACTTTTTAAAATGTAAATCTTCAATAAGCACACCAGAATGCCTTGATGAAACACCAATATGTTGGGCATGTTTGTATTGTTCTAAATTTTCGATGGTTGTCAAACCACATATGACAAAGCGATCATTCACTAAAGCGTTAAAATAAATTTTCTCATCAACTTTCTGTTGAAGATCGACCACTAAATCAAGTTGCTGTGACAATAAATCTTTTGCCCAGTTAGTTCGATCTAACTTGATACTTTGAAACCGTGTCGCTAGTCCTAAATCACGAAAATGACGAATTAACTGCGGAAAAATTAAAGGCTCAATTTCATCATGAATTGCTATACGAATAGATTGAATCGTCAATGGATCAAAAGATATATGATGAGTCGAGATATGCTGAATTGCGATTAATGTTTCTTTTATTCGTGGATAAATTTGATGTGAAAAGGGTGTCGCAACCATCTTTATACCACTTCGGATAAAAAGTTCATCTTTCAATTGTAGTCTTAATCGCTGTAAAGCATGACTGGCTGCAGATTGTGTAATACACATCAAATTTGCGGCTTTGCTGATACTTTGATGTTCGTATATCGCAATAAATAATGGATATAGATTGATATCAATGTGTGAAAAAGCGCTCAGGTTCACAGATTCCTGATGAATTCTATTCATAAAGTAATATTTAAATAAATCATTTTATTCATAGTAGATTTCAAGCTATGTTGATGTAAAGCGTGACGAGAATATAGTTTGAGGGATTAATGTTTGAATTAACGGAAAAAGCTAAACACTTTTACGATTTAGCACAACGCTTTATTCAAGACGAAATAGAGCCTATAGAACAAGAATTTTGGCATAAAGTTCATCAATTAAATTCAAGTGATGATTGGACATCATGGACGTGGCCAGCAGAACTTGAAGTACTTAAACAAAAAGCTAAATCACAAAATCTGTGGAATCTTTTTTTACCAGACCCAGAATTTGGTCAAGGTTTAACAGTTCAAGAATATGCACACATTGCTGAGTTAACTGGCCGTAGTTTATTGGCTCCTACGGTTTTCAATTGTAATGCGCCAGATAGCGGTAATATGGAGTTAATTTGGCGCTATGGCTCAGAACAACAAAAAGAGCAATGGTTAAAACCTCTCTTAGACGGAAAAATTCGATCCGTATTTTGCATGACTGAACCAGAAGTTGCTTCTTCAGATGCGACGAACATGCAAGCCACTGCTGTAATTGAGGGAGACGAAATTGTTCTAAATGGACGCAAATGGTGGTCTTCGGGTTTAGGCGATCCTAATGCAAAAATCATTATATTTATGGCACATACACCAGACGCAAATAAAGGTCGACATCAACAACATTCAATGGTTTTAGTTCCAGTTGAAACTGAGGGCGTAAAAATTGAAAGAATGTTACCTGTATTTGGTGATTATGATGCGCCACACGGTCATGGAGAAGTAACCTTTAATAATGTTCGTGTTCCAGTCACTCATTTTATTGGTGGAGCAGGTCAAGGGTTTGAGATTGCACAGGGGCGACTTGGTCCAGGACGTATTCATCATTGCATGCGTTGTATCGGTGCTGCTGAGAAATCATTGGAATTAATGATTGATCGTGGAATGCAAAGAAAAGCATTCGGTAAGGAAATTTTGAAACTTGGTGGTAATTTGGAAAGAGTCGCGGAAGCGCGTGTTGCCATCGATCAAGCACGTCTTTTGACCTTATATGCGGCATATAAAATGGATAAACTGGGCAATATGGCTGCACTCACTGAAATCTCTGCAATTAAAGTCGTTGCACCTAGTGTTTTGGAAAAAGTTGTCGATATGGCAATGCAAATTCACGGCGGTGCAGGTCTATCTAGAGATACGCCATTGACAGGTTTTTTTGCACAAGCGCGTGCATTACGTTTGGCAGATGGGCCAGATGAGGTGCATAAAGGCATGATTGCAAAATTGGAACTTGCGAAACGTGGTTTTTCAACTCGTCATTCTCAATAAGATGAGCACTCGATTTAAGGAAGAAATATGTCAGTTATAGATACAGCAGGGCAAGTCAGACGTGGTGAAGAGCTCGATATCGTTTCAGTCACAAACTGGTTAAATCAAAATGGTGTGGAAGTGATTGAGCCTGTAGAAGTTACACAATATTCTGGTGGAGCTTCAAACTGGACATACCGGCTAAAATATAGCAATGCAGATCTGATATTAAGAAGACCACCCGCAGGAACCAAAGCCAAATCTGCTCATGATATGGTTCGAGAACATAATGTTCAGAAAGCTTTAAAAGATCTATATCCAGTCGTGCCCAAAATGCTGGCATTATGTCAGGATGAATCTGTACTCGGATGCGATTTTTATGTGATGCAGCGAATCGAGGGAATTATACCAAGGGCAAAGCTTCCACCAGAACTAAAACTCACTGAATTTGATGTGCATCAGCTTTGTATAAATGTTTTAGACAAATTGATTGAATTGCACCAAGTTCCTTATCAAGGAACAGCACTTGAGCAAATTGGAAAAGGTGAGGGTTACTGCCGTCGTCAGGTCGAAGGTTGGGACAGTCGCTACGACAAAGCCCATACCATCAATGTGCCGACCTTTAAGTTTGTACGAAATTGGCTTAAAGACAATATTCCTGAGGATTCATCCAACTGTATTATTCACAACGATTGGCGTTTTGATAATGTCATTTTGAATCCTCAACAGCCTACTGAGGTCATCGGGGTGTTGGATTGGGAAATGGCGACAATTGGTGATCCACTTATGGATTTAGGATCAGCCTTAGCATATTGGGTTGAAGAAAACGACAATATGATCTTTAAATCGACACGTCGACAACCTACACATCTTAAAGGCATGTTTACACGTAAAGAAGTTGTGGATTATTACCTAGAAAAAACAGGACTAAAGCCATCTAACTGGACGTTCTATGAAGTTTTTGGGATCTTTAGATTAGCGGTCATAGCACAACAAATTTATTATCGTTATTACCATAAACAAACGGATAATCCTGCATTTAAGGATTTTTGGATTGTGATTCATGCATTACATATTCGTGCTTTAAAACTTATAGGTATACAAAAGCTTGAAGCGAATGAAATTGCAAAAACTTATCTCGAAAAATTACAGGATATTCTGCCAAGATGACGACAATATATTTGGTCAGACATGGTCAAGCTTCATTTGGTGCTGAAAGTTATGATCAGCTTTCTCAGAAAGGTGAAGTTCAAGCACGTGTGTTAGGACAATATTTTCAAAAGTTAATACAAGAGCAGCCCTATGTATTAGCTGGCTCGATGAAACGTCATCAGCAGACGGCGGATATCTCTTTGAAAGAGTGTTTTCCTGACAGTCAGATTGATATCGATCCACATTGGAACGAGTTCAATCATCAACAAGTGTTTGCAAAATATGAACCACGTTTTGCAGATCCTGCATTACTTAAAAAAGATGTTAGTCAAGCGGTAGATCCACGTGCCTATTTAGGAAAAATTTTTGAAGGTGCAATTCAACGTTGGACCAATGGTGATCATCATCATGATTATGACGAAAGCTGGCCTCAATTTCAGCAAAGAGTACTTCAAGGCTTGAACAAACTATGTGTACAACTTGAAAAGGAAAAACCTCGCTATGCCGTAGTTTATACGTCTGGTGGTGTTATATCTGTTGTTGCAGGGCATTTACTTGGTTTAAGTGCAGACAAAACTTTTGCATTGAACTGGGCAATCACCAATACCAGTTTTACCACCTTAAGATTGGTTGGTACAGAACCACAATTACTCAGTTTAAATGAACATCATTATTTAAAAGAACAAGATCGTGATTTGCTCACTTGGATTTGATCAAGGCTATATGCCATAGAGAGAAAATGGAATGAACAAAACTATATTAATTACAGGTGCAAGCTCAGGTATCGGTGCTGGGATGGCACAAGAGTTTGCAAAAAAAGGATATAACCTAGCGATCTGTGCACGTCGTTTAGAAAGGTTGTATGCTTTAAAAGATGAAATAGAACAACGCTATCAGGTAAAAGTAAGTGCGAAGGTATTGGATGTCACGGATGATGAGCAAGTCTTCCGTGTATTTAAAGAGTTTAAAGATGAGCTAGGCACTATCGATCGAGTGATAGTCAATGCTGGTGTGGGCGAAGGACGTCGTATCGGGAAAGGTAATTTTGCGATTAATAAAGCAACAGTTGAAACTAATTTTATTTCTGCGATGGCACAATGTGAAGCAGCGGTCGAAATTTTTAGATCTCAAAATTCAGGACATTTAGTTGTAATTTCGTCGATGAGTGCTTTGCGTGGTATGCCAAAACATCTTACAGCTTATGCTGCCAGTAAAGCGGGAATTGCGCATTTAGCCGAAGGGATTCGAGCTGAACTTCTTGGAACACCAATTAAAGTTTCAACGATTTATCCTGGTTACATTCGAACTGAAATTAATGAAGGTGCTGGAAAATTACCTTTTGAGGTCGATCAAGCCACAGGATCACGACTATTAGCTGAAGCAATCGAAAAGCAACCAGTCAAAGCATATGTACCAAAGTGGCCATGGTTGCCATTGGGTTTTGCAATGAAGGTTTTACCGCTTCAGCTCGTCAATAAGCTGAGTTAAAATAACGTCTTATAAATCCCACATTTAGTGGGATTTATTTTTAAAGAAATATTTCAAAGCATCTTGTATGACGATTTGCCAAACGGCATATGAATGTCCGCCTATATATTCTTGATAGTGAACATTGTGTCCCTGATCGATTAAATCCTGAGCGACAATCGGAGAGGTTTCTAGAATGCTTAAGCTATTATTTTGTCTCGAATTTTCATAGCTATTGGCTGAAATATACCAATTGAGTTTCTTTGTATTGTCTAATGTTGAAGCTCTGATCAGTTTACTCATACCATTGATTGTATCGTTTGGATCAGATTTCCACCAAAATGAACCAGAAAGTGGCACGACGTGACTAATATCATTGGATGTTTTTAACGCCAAATAAGCAGAACTCAGACCACCTAAACTTGAACCCAATAAGACTGTTTTGTTGTGATCACGTTGGTAGGGCAAATGTTGACTCATCCAAGGCAATAATTCTTCTTGAAAAAACTGTGTGTATTCTGGATTGGGGCTAAGTTCTTTAGCACGTAATTGATCATTTGGGTGTCCAACAAAAACAGCCTGTATAGGTGGGAGTTGCTGTTGTTGAACCAACTGATCTAATATCTGGGGAACTTTAACTAAATGCGCATATTGCTCACCATCAAAAAAAATCAGAGTGATATATGATTTTCCGACTTGAGGTGGAGTTGCATAAATCTGAATAAGACGATCATTTCCCAAAACTTTACTTTTCAACACGGATGAAACTAATTGTTTTTCACTATTTTCAGCCATTTGAGTTGGATCAATAAAATTGGGCGCTCGACTGAGTTTTGCGATATTTTCATTCCTCAGCGTGGTATTCGTTTTTAAGGCAATGTTTTTAGAATCAAACCACTTATGAGGATTGAAAGGGTCGAGTTGTTGTACCTTTAAAATAGATCGACGCTGATCTCGTGATTCTTTTAAATTTGGGTTTAAATGTGGGCAGTAATTTGATAAATATCCATCGATATTCGGCGAATCCACAGCAAAACTATAACTTCCGATAAATCTTGAATCGACAATACTTTCTTTAAACCAAATATCAGTACCTTTAAGCCGAGTGAACCATTCATGATCATTACTCGGACCACCGATTAATCGCACATTGTGTTTTGCACCACGATATAAATAAATGACACGTTGGTGTGTTTCATTAAAATCTTCAATTATTGGGGTTTGATTTTTACGAATTTCCGACCAAAATTGATCGAGGAGATGATTTTTTTGCTCAGGATACATCTGAATCTGTTTTTGAATTTGTTGAAGCACCTTACTTTTAGCATCCATATCCTCACATACAGGGGCATAGGATTGAGTGCTGACTTGTAATGAATGATTTACAGAAAGATCAGCACTTACTGCGGAACTCACTAACATCAATATAGAAAAAAATTTGATAGGATGATTCATGGATTTTAGCTTTGAATTAATTATGTAAATGATAATTATTTTCAATAATAAATAGCAATGAAAATATCAAAAAATCGTTTAAAATAGGAAATATCAAAACCTAAAATCAATTACATGTTTCTTAAATTAGCGACAATCGCACTCATTCCAGCTTTACTTGTGCAAGGTTACCAAGTCAAGAAAAATACACCTCGTTTAGCAGAAGCTTTGGGGGAAAGAAATGGTTTGGTTGGGAATGGTCCTCAAATATCAATTTTAATTTTAGGCGATTCAGCTGCTGCTGGTGTGGGTGTGCAATTTCAAGAAGATGCGTTAAGCGGAACATTATTACAGGAACTCAGAGATCATTTTCAAATTCGCTGGTCATTAATCGCAAAAACTGGAAATTGTACTTCAGATGTGATTCGAACTATACATGCTATTAATGACGATCAGTTTGATATTGTAGTAACTTCGATAGGAGTCAATGATGTAACACAGCTCATCTCACCGCAAAAATGGATCTGCTTACAAGAACAATTATATTCACTGATCGCTGAGAAATTTTCACCCAAGCTCATTATCGCGACTGGAGTTCCACCGATGAATGAGTTTCCTGCATTACCAAATCCTTTAGCTTGGTTGTTTGGAAAATATGCCCATCAAATGAATGTTGAATTGGAAAATTGGATTGAACCACAACCAAAATTTGAATTGGTTAAATATGATTTGGATGAGTATAAACAACTCAATTTGAAGATGGCTGAGGATGGATTTCATCCAAGTAAAGAAATCTATCAGCTTTGGGCAAAAAAAATTAGTTCGATTATTCAAAATCACTTTAGATCGAAAAGTTAGACCGAAATTTGATATGACTGATATCGAAACACATCCACTTGAGCCATTTGTACCTCAACAAGCCAAATTGCTCATGCTTGGCAGTTTTCCTCCGCCGAAAGCAAGATGGAAAATGGATTTTTATTATCCGAATTTTCAAAATGATATGTGGAAAATATATGGGTTGATCTTTTTTCAAGACTCTCATTATTTTCTAGACCGTGAAAATAAACAATTCAAAGAGCAAATGCTGAAAGATTTTCTAAATGAGTTGGGCATTGCAATATTTGATACAGCCTATCAAATACGGCGTTTGAAAGACAATGCCTCAGATCAATTTCTAGAAATCGTTACACCGACAGATATGTTTCTATTGCTTAAAAAAATTCCATATTGTCGAGATATTATGACCACAGGTGATAAAGCAACTGAGACCTTATTAAAGTCAATGAATGCATCTGTACACACTAAAGTTAAAATGGGTACAGTCGTGGATCTGCAATTTGATAACAAAGATATCCGAATTCATCGTATGCCATCTTCTTCAAGAGCTTATCCTTTAGCTCTCGAAAAGAAAGCCGAATACTATCGTGAACTTTTCCAGTCAATTGGATTAATTTAACAACCTGTTAAAGTCAATCGAGATGCTTATTACACATCATAATCTACATAATCCCACAAGTTTAAACGTGATTTAATTTCTTTACGAATATGTGGAAGCATATTGAGTAGAGTACCATCAATCCATAAAGATAATGCTTGAGCAGATAATTCTTGTCCTTCTTCATCAACTAAGCGGGCACCCTTCACAATCACGAGCGTTTGTTCTGAGACAGAGGTTTCAATGCCTTTGAACAAAACTTGTAACTCATGACCATTGTCTAAAATTAACCAAGCCAATTCAATTTGAACATTATGGTTAGATTTTAACGTGATAGAACCTTCAACTAAGTCTTCATCAGTAAGGCAATCATAATCAACACTAATTTTAGCTAAATACCATTCATGCTGAGATAAATCTTCAAGTGATAAAAAAGGGGTGAGTATGTCGTTCAGATTATACTGTCGACTAAGATCAAAAAATTGCATGGGAGTAGAGTAGAACCAAGGGTTCAAAAAATAAAACGTGAATAATAATGCAATTTATCCTGGTTGTACAAACCAGTCACAACAAAGAATTTACATCATCCATTCGATTGGGAGATAGGACAAAGACTTGAACATAAATCTCTGAAAACGAGTCGTTTCAGGGTCATGATCATGTATTAACTTTTCTTTACCTCGTTGTTCTTCCCATCTTAAGTTTTGATGTGCATCCAAATGTAGTTGATAGGCAACTTTGGGAAGATTTTCATCTAAAGATTGAGATATCTCTGTTTTAAAATCGGCTGACTCAATGATCAGTCCAAGTTCAGTATTCAAATACGCTGAACGTGGATCAAAATTGAATGTTCCAATAAAAACTTTATCATCTACAGTAAAAAATTTAGCATGAAGCCGCGACGCATTTTTTCCTTTCGCAGGAATAACATTACCCGTCATAATTTCATACCAAGTCCGATCAGACCGTTCAATATAAGGTTTAAACTCGTAAAGTTTTACATCTGACCTTAAGAGTGAGGTTCGATATTTTTGATAAAATGCATGAACAATCGGGACATCATTTGCCAAATATGAGTTTGTTAAAACTCGAACTTTGACATTCTGCTCACTCAATTGTTTGAGTAAAGACTCACCATGAACAGTAGGAACAAAATAGGCAGACACCAAGTTTATTTCTTGAGCAGGTTTCCCCATAATGGATTTGAACTGATTAAACAGCAGTTCATGAGATTGAGCTTTCGCTCTGATTTTATTGGGGCTGTCTGCAACAAAATGAGCTTTAGACCAGCGAATAGGATGTTTTTTTAAATTTTCTTCTAAAAAACGTTCTGCTTGATCAATACGTTTTTTAGTTTCAGCACCTTGAAAATTTTGCTTGGTTGAATAATGCGATCTTAAATGCGCTAATTCTTTTTGAGACTCAGGAATTATTTGCTGAATATCATAACTCAGCTCATCATTCCAAAATTGGTGAAACACCGTGTTTGCAGCTGAAACTGATTGCCCTGCAAATAAAATATCCATATCCGCGAATTGAAAATTGTCACTGGCATCAAAATATTCATTACTGATATTACGCCCCCCAGTAACAGCAATCGCTCCGTCAGCAATAATCAGTTTGTTATGCATTCTATGATTGACTTTATTAAAGCGAAACACATAATCCAAAACTCTAAAGCTGCGAAATTTGTAGGGATTAAATAGCTTAATTTCGATATTAGGATGTTTAGACAATGCACTTAAGGTCGAGTCTAATTGAGTGCCATTTTGATCATCAATTAACAGTCGAACCTTCACATTACGATCAGCTGCTTTGAGTAGGTCAGACAATAAATGCTGACCTATCACATCATTTTCCCAGATATAGTACTGTAAATCGATCGTATGTTTTGCTTCACGTATTAAATGAACACGTGAAGCCATACTCATAAAAGGATCATGAAGTGGTAAAAATGCAGTTAAACCTTGTTCAATATTGCGTTTTGTTTCTGGTGTATTACTGAGCCAAAGTGCGGTATGAGGTTGGATTGGGGCTTGTTTTATACTTGTATTCATCGCCAAATTACATCCAGTTAAAATAAAGAATGTGAGTAAACACAATATATGTCGCAACATAAGCATCAAAGCTGTCGTTCCTAAATCTTATTATTCAGTTGTATGGCTATAATATCATCAATCAAATAGTTGAATGTTTTTATCAAAAGCGGTTACTGTAACTTATCTGTTAAATCTTAATTTACAAAGGAAGTTTTCATCATGAAATCTCGTGCAGCGGTGGCATTCGGTCCAGGTCAGCCATTACAAATTGTTGAATTAGATGTTGCTCCACCACAAGCTGGTGAAGTATTGGTGAAAATTACGCATACAGGTGTTTGTCATACTGATGCATTTACACTTTCTGGTGAAGACCCAGAGGGCGTATTCCCTGCGGTACTTGGTCACGAAGGTGCAGGTATTGTGGTTGAAGTTGGTGAAGGCGTGACCAGTGTAAAACCAGGTGATCATGTCATTCCACTTTATACTGCAGAATGTGGCGAATGTTTGTTCTGTAAATCAAATAAAACAAACTTATGTGTCTCTGTACGTGCCACTCAAGGTAAAGGTGTTATGCCTGATGGAACGACTCGATTCTCTTATAACGGCGAACCTATTTACCATTATATGGGGTGTTCAACATTCAGTGAATACACAGTTGTTGCCGAAGTATCGTTAGCAAAAATTAATCCTGAAGCAAACCCTGAACACGTTTGTTTATTGGGTTGTGGCGTGACGACTGGTATTGGTGCGGTTCACAATACTGCAAAAGTACAGGAAGGTGATACTGTTGCTGTGTTCGGTTTAGGTGGTATTGGTTTAGCAGTTGTTCAAGGTGCTAAACAAGCCAAAGCTGGCCGAATTATTGTAGTGGATACTAATCCAGAAAAATTTAAATTGGCTGAGCAGTTTGGTGCTACAGATTTCCTCAATCCTAAGGACTATGATCAACCTATTCAACAAGTCATTGTAGAGATGACTGGCTGGGGTGTTGATCATTCATTTGAGTGTATCGGTAATACAAACGTAATGCGCTCAGCGCTTGAATGTGCACACCGTGGTTGGGGGCAATCTGTCATTATCGGTGTGGCTGGTGCAGGTCAAGAAATCTCAACTCGTCCATTCCAATTAGTGACTGGACGTAAATGGATGGGTACAGCATTTGGTGGTGTAAAAGGTCGTACTCAATTACCAAAAATGGTTGAAGATGCGATGAAGGGTGACATTCAATTAGAACCTTTTGTTACTCATACTATGGGGCTAGAAGACATTAATAAAGCCTTTGACTTAATGCACGAAGGTAAATCAATCCGTACAGTTGTACATTTTTAATTGGGCAATAAAAAACGGGCGATATGCCCGTTTTTTTGTTTTTAAGCGGTAGCTTTCAAAACTTCTGCAATTGATTCAGCCACATAATCAATATTATTCAAGTTTAATCCTGCTGCGCACATACGGCCACTACGGACTAAATAAATACCATATTTATCTTTCAAAATATCCACTTGTTCGCCAGTCAAACCTGTATAACTGAACATACCTTGTTGTTTTACTAGATAGCTAAAGTCACGTTCAGGCAGAGCCGCACTCAATTTAGCATTTAACAATTCACGCATTTTAATAATACGTTCACGCATTTCTTGTAATTCAGCTTGCCATTGAGCAGTTAGATCTGCGTTGTTTAACACGTTTTCAACCAACAATGCACCTGTGCTTGCTGGACTAGAATAAATACGGCGTACAGTTGCTTTTAATTGTCCAAGCACTTTTTGAGCAGTAGCTTTATCATCACAGACAAATGTTAAGCCGCCGACACGCTCACCATACAGTGAGAAGATTTTTGAGAATGAATTACTCACAATGAAATTCATACCTGATTTATCTAAAGCACGAATAAGGTATGCATCTTCTTCAAGACCTTTACCGAAACCTTGGTAAGCGATGTCAAGGAATGGAATAAGATCATTCGTCTTAAGTACTTCGATCACTTGATCCCATTCTGCTGGCGTTAAATCTGCACCAGTTGGGTTATGGCAGCAAGGATGAAGCAAAACAATACTTTTTGCTTTTAGTGTTTTTAATTCCTCAAGCATTGCTGGAACGTTAACGCCATTTGTATCAGCATCAAAATAAGGATAGAAATGAGATTGGATACCAGCGCCATTAAAAATTGCGATATGGTTATCCCAAGTTGGCTGACTTACCCAGATATCTGACTCAGGGAAATATTTTTTCAAAAAATCAGCACCAACTTTAAGTGCACCTGAGCCACCAAGTGTTTGAATCGTGACAGCACGACCATCTTTACGCGCTTGACTATCAGGACCTAAAACTAATGCTTGAGTCGCTTCGTTATAAGATTTCAAACCATCCATTGGTAAATAAAGTTTAACTTTATCGTTGCTCGGTTCAATATTTTTGTACGCAGCTTTGACCGCATTTAACTGAGGTACAATACTGTCTTCGTTATAATATAGACCAATACTCAAATTCACTTTTTGAGTACGCTCATCTTTACTATATTCTTCCATAAGTGAAAGAATAGGGTCACCTGCATAAGCATCTACATGATGAAACATGGTCTAAATTTCCTAAAATGTTCAAAGTAAAAAGTTTAATCGGATAATATATATAATTTCCGCACGATCACAAGATCGAATTACAGGACTAATTTTTATAAAACTCAATACTTTTACTTATAACCGAATTTTTTTGATTGTCTTTAATTTACTGAATTATATAAATAAAAATTAAACTAACACCAAAATACAAACTCTACTGTTAGAATTTGAATCACATTTTTAAAGCTATTTGAGTATATATATGCGACTAAATGCTGAGATCACCAAATCAAATGCGAATCAACGTCAACCTGCTCTTGTTCTGATTCATGGTCTTTTTGGTAGTTTATCGAACCTCGGCATGCTCGCGAGAGCATTTCAGGAAACGCATGATGTCATCCAAATTGATTTGCGTAATCACGGTTTATCACCTCATTCTAATCAAATGAGTTATCAACTCATGGCGCAAGATGTTGTAGAAACTTTAGTTGATATGAATGTGCAACAATTTCACATCATTGGTCATTCGATGGGGGGGAAAGTTGCCATGCACTTAGCAAACCTTGTACCACATCGAGTAGTTAAGTTGATTGTACTTGATATGGCACCCGTCGCTTATCAAAAATCTCATCATGATCAAATTTTCAAAGCTTTAGAAGAAGTTCAAAAAGCTCAAGTTGTTTCAAGAAAGGAGGCAACCGAGTTGATGCAGAAATATATTAATGAAATTGGCGTTATTCAATTTCTGCTCAAATCTTTCCGCAATGGACATTGGCTATTCAACTTAGATGCACTTAAACAACAATATTTTCAGATTTTGTCATGGGAACGTCTTAATCCACAATCGAATGAAACTTTGTTTTTAAAAGGAGAATTATCCGATTATATTAATCTCGAGCGTGATAACGATCTTATTCGGTTCCAATATCCTAAAGCTAAATTTGTGACGATTGATGGCACTGGACATTGGTTACATGCAGAAAAACCAAGTGAGGTGATCAAAAACATTAAAGATTTTTTATAATAAATTAATAATAAGTTTAGATTATTTTTATATTATTCAACACCTACTTAATATAAGTAGGTATTTTTTTAATTAAAATCGGAATTATTTAATTCTAAGATGTCGAATTATCAAATAAATTCATTATTGTGTCGTATTTCATTATTTTTTATGCATTTTGTCTATTTAATATTCACAAGTGATAAAAATTATGTATCATGCAGAAATGGTATTTGTATTAATTTAGTCCATTTAAGTGTTATTATTATCACGTATTTTAAAATTAATGATGATTAATAATCATTATTAACTAAATTTAAATACTGATTAATTAAATTCTAAATTTTTACGCTGATTTTTGTATTCGTCATTTTGATGGGTTGTTATTTTCGAATAGGTGAACTATGAGCATTCTGGATCTGAATAGAGCTGATCATTTACAGTCCAAAGCTGTGCCTTTGCATCTAACACTGTCAGATGACTTTAAATTTGCACTCGATTTACTGCCCAATTTGATTTGGGTCAGTCACACCAACTCAGGGTATTGTAATCTCGCACTTAAACAATATATCGGTGCGGATACGCAAATCTTACGTGACGTAGACTGGCTTAAATTTGTTCATCCTGATGATGCTGAACATCTTTATCAGATTTGGAATGATGCTCAAAAAAACGGTCAGAAATTTGAAAAAGAGTGTCGTATAAAAAATAAATCAGGTGAATATCTTTGGTTCTTAATGCTTGCTGAACCTAAGGTGATTCAATCCAACCAGCAAAATTGGATGATAAGTTGCACAAATATCCATGATCGTACAATCAAAATGCGTGAAACTGCTGAGGCCTTGCGTGCGAATACAGATATGCTCGATGTCAGCGTAGACTGTATAAAAATTATCACACCAGATGGCAAGCTTGAACACATGAACAAATCTGGATGCATGGCATTACTGGGTCAAGAGCGTGTTAAGAAATTTGGAATGGATTGGTTAACGCTGTTACCACCTGAAGTACGTGAACAGGGGGCAAAAGCGATTAAAACAGCAGCTCGAGGGAAGAATGCCCGTTTTGCGGGGATGAGCACACACGGCGATACTGTGATGTATTGGGATAATATTTTAACACCTGTGCATGATGAACAAGGAAATACGACCAGTATTCTCTGTGTATCACGTGATATTACCCGTCAACGTGTTGCCGAAGCTAAACTAAAAATCAGCAGTGAATATGATGATCTGACTGGTCTGATGAATCGTCGTGCCTTCAAAAATAAATTAAAAGCGGCGATTTCACAAGCAAATCGTGAAAAAACACTTATTGGTATGATGTTTATTGATCTCGATCATTTTAAAAACATTAACGATACTTTAGGTCATCCTGCTGGAGATCATCTACTTAAAGTCTTATCTAAACGTCTGCAAAAGAGTTTGGATCGCAAGTGTATTGTTTCACGTTTAGGTGGAGATGAATTTGCAATTATTGTCTCAGGGATGACCTCAGAAGAAGAATTACATCAAACTACACAGAAAGTGCTTAAACAAAATATTGCCCCCATTACTTATGCAGGAAAAGTGATTAATAGTGGGATGAGTATTGGATGTGCCATTTATCCTAAAGATGCTCAAGATGTATTCGGATTGATGAAATGTGCGGATACCGCTCTAAATGATCTTAAAGAAAAAGGTCGTGGTGGGTATCGTATGTATGATGACGAAATGTTTGCACTTGCTGAAAAGAAGATGCAACAACTTGATACTGCTCGCTATATCATACAGGACAATTTAATCGAACCGTATTATCAACCTAAGGTTCGCTTAGATAACTGTCAGCTAATCGGATTTGAGGCTTTGATGCGTTGGCATGATACACAGCAGCAACTTCATTATCCAGCTTCAATCTCAGAAGCGTTTAACGATTATGAGCTGGCCAGTAAAATCAGTGAAATCATGCATCAAAAGATTTTCAGTGACATGGCAGATTGGATGTCTAAGGGCGTTCAACTTGTACCGATCTCAATTAATGCCTCTCCAGTTGAATTCATGCGTGACAATTATGCAGAATTGTTAATTCAACGTTTAGAACGACATCAAATTCCTGCTCATTTAATCGAGGTTGAGATTACAGAACATATTCTGGCTGAGCGTGGAATAGAATTTGTGATTCGAGCACTACAAAAGCTCAAAAATTATGGTCTTCGAATCTCATTGGATGATTTCGGAACCGGTCATTCTTCAATGACGCATTTAAGAGATTATCCTGTCGACTGTCTCAAGATTGATTATGCTTTTGTGAATCGAATGAATGAGGAGAAGTCAATCAATTCAATTGTAGAGGGCATTGCTAAGCTCGGACCTATTCTGTCATTGGATGTGATCGCAGAAGGTGTCGAAACATGCCAACAGCTCTTAAGTCTTCAGGATGTTGGCTGTGCATATGGTCAAGGCTTTTTATTTAGCCAAGCGATTTGTAAGTCTGAGGCTGAGCAACTGATGCTCAAACAAGTATGTGCTATAAAAGATTGGCTTCCTACAGATAAGCAATAAACCATTGATATATTTGAGTTATGATTGATATAACAATATTTTTTATATAAATTGCTTGTCAATCAGTCTATTTATGCGTATTTTACTTTTAAGGGTTATATTTTAGATAATTTGATGAAAACGACACACTTGATTACTAACGCTTATTATTATTTTTGGCAATTTAACATCTAGTTGCCTAGACGCGTTCGGGCAACAAAAATGTTGCCCATCAAGTTTATACCTGATTGGCAACACCAATCAGGTTTTTTTTCATCTCAACAAATATAGGAGCATCTCATGAAAACATTGAATACTTTTTATTTTAGCAACGGTTATTGGTTCTATTTTAGTCAAGAACAAAACCCAGCCAATAGACACCTCACGCTCAAATAAAAGATAGGGCAATTGCTGCCCAAAGGAATTCAAGATGAATGCAATTAATTCTCAGCTTATAACCACAGCTCAACATACTTTAGAAAAAAAATTAAGCTTACCATTAGAACTAAAATCAGCTTTACCAGTTAGTCCGATAGTTTCACTTCAAATTCGTCAACATCGCCAAACAATACAAGACATTTTAGCGGGTCATGATCCACGTTTATTGGTCATTACTGGTCCATGTTCGATTCATGATCCTAAAGCAACCCTCGAATACGCACAAAAATTAAAACAACTGCAAGAACAAGTCAAAGATCAGATTTTCATCGTGATGCGTACTTATATTGAAAAACCTCGCACCACTGTAGGATGGAAAGGCTTCTTGTATGATCCAGATTTAAATGGTTCAGCAGATATGCAAAAAGGACTTGAACAGTCTAGATCACTCTTCATTCAAATTGCTGAAATGGGTTTGCCGTTGGCCACAGAAATCTTAAGCCCAATGGCAACAGGATATTTTGATGATTTGATTTCATGGGGCGCGATTGGGGCGAGAACAAGCGAGTCGCAAATTCACCGTGAAATATCTAGCCATATGCCTTATAGCATTGGGTTCAAAAACGGTACAGATGGATCAATCCAAATTGCATTGGATGCGATTCAGTCCGCTTCACAACCGCATCAATTTCTTGGTTTAAGTCAAGATGGTGGTCCAAGCATTTTATCTTCAAAGGGTAATCCGCATGCACATTTGATCTTACGTGGATCGAATCAGGGTACAAATTACCAATTATCTGAAATTAAAAAGATTCAAGAAAACAATAACCATGTACTACCAGCTTTGATTATTGATTGTAGCCATGGAAACAGCGCTAAGAATCCATTGAATCAACCTGCTGTATTAAAGCAAATTGTGAATGAACGACCTCAAACACAAGTCCGTGGCGTCATGCTAGAAAGCTTTTTAGTCGATGGCAATCAGAAAATTTCTGATCACATGACTTATGGTCAATCAGTGACTGATGGATGCTTGGGTTGGTTAAGTACAGAGCAATTGATTTTGGATGTTGCTCAACAACTCTCCTAATATAATTCGTAAAAAAGAACCCATGAAATATGGGTTCTTTTTTTTGCCTTTAAGATTTGAATGTTTGTTCAAAGCATTAAATATTTGATGAAACAGCTGAAATAACCTTATATTTCTATTAGTATTTTAAGTATTTAATATTTATAACTTGGGGAAATTAATGTTCAGTAATGAATTACTTAGCGAAGCTCGGCAATTCATGTTCAGATTGCTTAAAAGCGTTTTTGAACATGAGGGATCAGATTTATTTATTTCAGCTGATTTTCCTCCAAGTATGAAACATCAAGGTTCAATGAAGCCTTTAAGTTCTCAAGCTTTGACTGCAGAAAAAACAAAACTATTCGCTTATAGCTTAATGAATGAAAAACAAAGAGCAGAATTTGAGAGTGAATTAGAATGTAATTTTGCCATTAATGTCCCAGATGTATCGCGCTTTCGCGTGAATGTTTTTCAACAGCAACTTAATGTAGGGATGGTCATTCGTACCATTACCTCTGAAATTCCAAACTTTGAAAAGTTGAAATTACCAGAAACATTGAAAGATGTGGTAATGGAAAAGCGAGGTTTAATTCTAGTGGTTGGTGGCACTGGATCGGGTAAATCTACTTCACTTGCTGCCATGATTGATTACCGTAATGAGAACTCAGCAGGGCACATCATTACTGTAGAAGATCCAGTTGAATACGTGCATAAACATAAAAAATCAATGGTCACTCACCGAGAAGTCGGAGTGGACTGTCACTCATGGCATAATGCGCTTAAAAACACACTTCGTCAGGCACCAGATGTAATTTTAATTGGCGAAATCCGTGATACGGAGACCATGGAGCATGCGATCGCTTTTGCAGAGACTGGTCATCTGTGCTTAGGCACGTTGCATTCGAATAATGCCAATCAAACCTTAGATCGAATTATCAACTTTTTCCCTGAAGAACGGCGCAATCAGTTGCTTATGGATCTTTCATCAAATATGAAAGCCATTATTTCTCAACGTTTAGTTCGAACTGAAGATGGTGTCGGACGTAGAGCTGCTGTAGAAGTCATGCTAAATACACCTTTAGTTTCTGATTTGATTTTGAAAGGTAACTTTCATGAGTTGAAAGAAATTATGACCAAGTCGCGAGAACTTGGTATGCAAACATTTGACCAAGCATTATTTGATTTATATAACGAAGGTGCGATCAGTTATGATGAAGCCATTCGTAATGCTGACTCTAAAAATGAATTACGTCTACAGATTAAGCTAAAAAGTACACGCGTCCGAGAGAATGCTGAAACCTCTTCACAAACCTTCAGTATGTTTGATGAAGATGCAGAGAGCTAATTAAATAAAAAAGCCTTCATCTGAAGGCTTTTTTTTGGACAAATTTTTAGCTATCTAGAACGCTTTTACTTTAGTTTGAACAACGAAGCGGTAAAACAGCAAGCTTAATAGCGTCAATATCGCGCATAATATATATGCAATCGAATACTGATAATGTGTGATCACAATACCTAAAATAAAAGAACCTAATGCGATGCCAATATCGTAAAAGGTGTAAAAAGTTGAACTCGCATGTCCAACACGTTCACGTGCTACAGCTTGAATGGCTTGCGTTTGGAGACATGGCTGAGCAGACCCAAAGCCTATACCAATAAAGACAGCAGATATCAATAATCCGGCAGCAGAATGAATTTGGCTTAGAATGAATAGCCCAATGCTAAAGCTCACAATCGCTGGATAGACAACGTAGGCAGGACCCTTAGAGTCATATAACTTTCCTGTGAAGGGTCTTAGAAGCATCATGGAAATTGCAAAAACAGCAAAGAATAAGCTCGCATAGGTCAATAAATTTTTTGATTCAGCATATGTCGAGATAAAAGACATGATACTTGCATAAGAAAATGAGATGAGCATCGCCATCATCGCAACAGGTAAAGCTTTAATCTCAACAAAATCATGAACACTAATTTTTGTTTTGCGCTTAACAGTTTGAAATTGTGTCTGGATCGGAATCAAAAAGCAGAACAAATAACCAATAAAAACAATTGCAGCTAAAAGTGTAGCCACTGGAATATATCCCCATGGTTGAATGAGAATCAAGCCCAACATGGGTCCTAGTACAATGGCAAGATTGACTGACATGACAAAATAGCCCATGCCTTCACCTTTACGCTGATTTGGAATGAAGTCATTGACGATTGGTATCATGGCAGTGGTCAAAATACTGAACCAAATTCCTTGTAGTAACCGAATGACCAGTAATAGGGTTAGATTATCAGCAAAGATATAAGCGAAAGAGAGCAGTACAAAAAATGACTCAGAGATATAAAGTGCTTTTTTAAGCCCAATCTTCTCGATAATGAGACCGGTAAACGGTCGTATTGCGATCGATGAAGCTAGAAACAAAGTCAGTGCAAGCCCAGCTTGGGTAATATTACCATTTAAATCATTAAGAATATAAATTGGCAATATCGTTGTCTGAGCAAAATAGAAGATGAAAATAAATAAGTTATTAATTAGACACAGAATAAAAGATTTATTCCATAGATGCTCAGCATGTATAGAAGACATAGACAACCTTGAAATATTGAACCATTAAAAGCTTCAATCTGTGCCAAATAAAATTATTTTTGGTTTTGGTCAGCAATGAAGTAGGGAGAGAAGTTGAATTAATTATAATCAAATTACATGAAAATTACAGCAAAAAGTGAGCCATTCATCCGAAAATGTATAAATAAAAAACCAGTCCGTAGACTGGTCATAAATATCACAAACCTGATTCATAATCTGTATTTGAGAGAAGTTGTTCTACATCTGCCAAATTAGATGGTTTAATTTTGTAGATCCAGCCTTTGCCATAGGGATCATCATTTACAAAATCTGGATCATCTTCTAGATTTTCATTAATTTCTACAACTACACCACTTACAGGAGCATGAATATCAGAAGCTGTTTTCACAGACTCAACTACACCCGCTTGTTCACCAGCAGTCAATTCACGACCTACTTCAGGTGCTTCTACATAGACAAGATCACCCAATGCATCTTGTGCGTGATCTGAGATCCCAGTAACAACGAGATCACCTTCAATACGTACCCATTCGTGTGTGCGAGCATATTTAAGCTCTGAAGGATGATTCATCACGACTCCTCAATTCGATTTGAAAAATTTTCTTGTGTTATACAGTGTTTTATTTAAAAACGAAAGTTCTATAAATATGGATCTTTACGCCAACTGCTTGGACTTCGACCACTCCAACGTTTAAATGCACGACTGAAATTCGCAACATCTGAATAACCGAGTTCATCTGCGATTTGTTCGAGTGAATAGTCAGTACGTGACAGTAGGGAGGTTGCATGACGATATCGAACTTCATCCACTAAGGTTGAAAAAGAGGTTCCTTCTGCAGCCAACTGACGTTTCAGTGTACGATCAGACATATGCAGGCGATCTGCCACATTTTCAATACTTAAATAGTGTTGTTCAGAATGTGTCAAAATATCGCGAACACGCATTGAAATTCGACGGCGTTCGCCCAGCTCTGATAGTTCTGCTTCGCACTGATTAATTGCAATTTGACTGGCAATCGGATCTGCGTTAACCATCTTCAGGCCTAAATAACTTTTATCGAAACTGGCAAGAAAATGAGTCTGGTCAAAATGAATAATCGTTTTGGGATGTAGACGACTGATGTATTTGTCAAAGCCTTCAGGTTTCGGGAAGTCAAAATTAATTTCGCCATACAAATCATTAATGCCTGTCAGTGCTTTTGCCATTGTAATGACACCAAAAGTCAAAGCCATGACAATTTCAGTTCTCAGCGGTTCAAGATCAATATCACATTGTAACTGCAAAGAAACTTGTTCTGTAAATGTCGAGAAATGAAATTGCAGAAAAGGCATACGCAGTTGTATAAAGCGATTGGCTAAAATAAGTGCATCAGTAATCTCATTCGAGGTCATAATGGCATAGCCAATAAAACCATGGATAGAAATCCGCATTTGGTTACCAAGATGATAACCAAGAGAACTTTCACCTGTCATTTTGCGCGCGAGAATAATCATCTCATTCGCTACATGTAGTGGAATTCTAAATTCAGGATCGGCAAGTTGCTCGTTGGTGAATCCAAAGGGAGCGAATAGCGACTCAGCACTATAACCCCAACGAGAAACAACATCTAAAAGTAAGAGTCCGTAAACACCTGGAATGCCTAAATCTGGGCGAACTGAAACTGTTTTCATGTGCGATCCATTGCTTTACACAATTTTTTTCATAATTTTTGGTGAAAATAATACTGACATAAATTCCAGATAGAAAATACCAATTTTGTCGGACAAATCTAGTGTGAAACCGATGTTTAAGCCTTAAAAACGACAATTTTTGTGGTTGAAATCAACAAAACATCACCATGCTGATTTTTTGTTTGTGTGACATAACTCACAATTCCGCGATCTAGCTTTGTTTTAGAAGGATTGATAGCAACAATTTCAACTTCTACATGCAAACGATCACCAGCACGAGCTGGTTTTGGCCATCTTAAGCTTGACTCTGAACCGATAAGCCCCTTGGCAATTGGAAAACATTCAGTCCAAAGACGCATGGTAATGGCTGACGTTTGCCAACCACTGGCTGCGATACCTTGAAAAATAGGATGATCTTTCGCAGCCTCTTCATCAGTATGAAAGACTTGAGGGTCGTATTTTTGTGCAAATTCTTTAATTTCTTCGAGTGTTAACTCATATTCACGACTTTTAAACTGATCACCCACTTTTAAATCATCAAGATAAAGCATCTTCGTCTAATTCCTTGTCTTTCACTTTTTGTTCAACTAAAAATCCACCCGTTTGGCGTTGCCAAAGTTGGGCATAAATTCCATTCTGTTGGATCAGCTCATCGTGAGATCCTTGTTCTACGATATTTCCTTGATCCAAAACAATTAATCGATCCATTTGAGCAATTGTTGAAAGGCGGTGTGCAATTGCAATTACCGTTTTACCTTCCATCAAGTCATCAAGGCTTGCCTGAATCGCAGCCTCCACTTCTGAATCGAGTGCGCTGGTTGCTTCATCTAAAATCAAAATTGGAGCATCTTTTAGGAATACCCGTGCAATTGCTATACGCTGTCTTTGCCCACCAGATAATTTTACACCACGTTCACCCACATAAGCGTCATATCCTGTCTGACCACGTAGATCTGTAAGCTGAGGGATAAACTCTTCTGCTCGAGCTTTACGGACAGCTTCATACATTTCTTCATCAGTCGCTTCAGGTCGACCATATTTAATATTCTCAGCAACACTTCGATGCAGCAAAGAAGTATCCTGCGTCACGAGAGCAATGTTTTTTCTTAAACTATCTTGGGTGACTTCATCAATCGCTTGGCCATCGATATAAATTTTACCTTGTTGGGTTTGATAAAAATGAAGTAGTAGTTGGATCAGTGTCGATTTTCCAGCACCAGACCGACCGACAATTCCAATTTTTTCACCCGGTTTAATTTCTAAATTCAAGTGATTAATAACATTTTTTTGATTATATGCAAAGCTCACATTATCAAATTTAATTGCACCAGAGTGTACCTCGAGTGGCAGTGCAGCTTCTTTGTCTTGAATTGCTATTGGTTTGGCTAGCGTGGTCATCCCATCTTGGATGGTACCAATATTTTCAAATAAGGCTGAAGTTTGCCACATCATAAAAGAAGCCATACTATTCAGCTTTAAAATCATGGCTGTCGTTGCGGCGATCACACCGATGTTTGCTTCACCAATAAACCAAAGCCAAACTGCTGTACCTAAAACGCCAAAGAATAAAATTGCGGTCAGTAGATTAATGCTAATTTCATAAGCAGTTCCCAGACGCATCTGGGTATACACCGTCTTCATAAAAAGTTGCATAGACTCTTTGGCATATTGGCTTTCACGACCAGCATGTGCAAACAATTTTACTGTTTGTATATTTGTATAAGCATCAGTCACACGACCAGTCATCACCGCGCGTGCATCAGCCTGCTTTTTTGAAATTTTTCCAAGTCGCGGGATAAAGAAGGATGCCGCGCCAATGAATAAAATCAACCATGCCATCAGGGGAATAAGGAGAAGAGGGGAGACGTTTCCTAAAACCACACTGATGGTAATAAAATAAATCACCACATAAGTAACGATATCCCCCAAAATTACCCAAAATTCACGAACAGCAAGTGAGGTTTGCATGACTTTAGCTGACAATCGACCTGCAAAATCATTGTGAAAAAAGTCTAAACCTTGAAGAAGTAATAAGTTGTGAAAACGCCAACGCAAGCGCATTGGAAAGCTACTGAATAAAATCTGATGCCTTATGATTGATTGCAAACTTGCAAAGAAAATATTAGCAAGTAGAAAACCAGACAAAATCATCAGATTTGTTTGGTTATTTTCGAGAAAATTTTGAGGCGTCGATGCGGACAACCAATCAACTAAATGACCAATTTGAGAGAAGAAAATAGCTTCAAATGAAGCTGTTGCTGCAGTAAATAACACCAACACCAAGAGATAGCGCTTAACTCCTGATGCTGCTTGCCAAACAAATGGAAAAAATTTCTTCGGCAAGGGCTGATTTAAATCTTTGGATGGATATGGATCAACGAGTCTTTCAAACCACTGCAGCATACGACTAATCTTAATTCATCTAATCAAAACTCAGTTTACTGTGTCTTGAGGAATCTTGAAATCATTCCCAGAAGGAATCTGGAATATTTTTAATCCAAACTCAGGAAGAATCGCCAAAAGATGATCAAAAATATCGGATTGGATCGCCTCATAAGCCACCCAAGCTGTCGTATTTGTAAAAGCATAAATTTCTATAGGCAAACCTTCACCTGTCGGTTGTAATTGACGAACGATTAAGGACTGATTTTGTGCAATACCTGGATGATTTTTTAAATAGTATTCAATATATGCGCGGAATGTTCCTAAATTGGTTAAACGACGTT
The DNA here is from genome assembly GCF_056779935.1 of Acinetobacter sp. ANC_7512. NCBI lineage: Bacteria > Pseudomonadati > Pseudomonadota > Gammaproteobacteria > Moraxellales > Moraxellaceae > Acinetobacter > Acinetobacter sp. ANC_7512. The sequence goes on from NZ_JBWYIX010000001.1 coordinate 486,921, forward strand.
GGTTATTGACCCCATTATTTGCATATTGCTGATTAAAGTTTTTTAACTCAGTTTGTTTCTCATCCAGATATTTTTCTAAAATCAGAAATTCTTTAAGTTTGCTGTATTCCATTGCAGATAAGAAGTGAACACTATTTTGATCGATATAGAGTGCACGTTTAATACGACGAACACCTTGCTCTTGCATACCTCTCCAGTTCTTAAAAGTATCTGTCACCAAACGATTGGTCGGAATAGTGGTATAGGTCTTATCAAAGTTTTGTACGGTCACCGTATGTAATGACATATCAATGACATCGCCATCCGCATTTAAGGTTGGCATTTCAATCCAATCACCAATTCGAACCATGTCATATGAAGAGATTTGAACTGAAGCCACTAGAGATAGAATTGTATTTTGGAAAACCAGCATGAGCACTGCTGCCATTGCCCCGAAACCTGCCAATAGCGTGAAAACATCTTTTTTTAGAAATGTTCCTAAGACCATCAGAGCACAAACAACAAAAATAATCAGTTTAACTAACTGTAAATAACCCTTAATTGGCTTATTATGGGATTTAGGATTACGTTGATAAATAATATTAAAGATGGTGAGAAGCTGACTAATTGCCAAGGCAATGGTCAAGAAAATGAAGGCTTGTGCAAACATCTGAATCAATGTAATGACTTTTTCAGACAGGTGTGGAACCGTCACAATTCCATTCATAATAACCAATGCTGGGACAATGTTTGCAATTCTTCGAATAACGCTATGTTCCGCTAAGACATCACTATAACTAAAACGTAGTTTGCTAATAATTTTGCGAATACCACGGACGACCACTTGTTTAGCAATAAAATTTGCGATAAATGCAATGAGAATAAGAATGCTCAGAGAGGTCAACATCTCTAACCAAGGAAATTGATCTGACCATTCTTGGATTTGAGTTACAAAATTTAATCTGTCCAACTTGATCACCTCTAAATGAATTGGTATTAGCTTAATGGTTTAAGTTATTAAATTTATTAGAGTTAACGTTTATCAAACAGAATAGATTAAATTAATTACTTGAAATAAATTTTATGAACTTCTATTTTAAATAAAATTAATGTGAATTAAGTCACACTATAAAATTTCCTAGATTATCGTCATTACATTTTTAAATTATAAAGCTTATCTTGAAACCAGATTTTTTTCATTCTCAATCTCACTGTATTCTTAACCTACACGAAAGGTCCTGAAAGAAGCATTATTGAGCTTGTTCATTTTCAGCATTTTGAAAATGAAAAAATAATATGAGAAAATCAATCCATTATTTTTTTTAAGCTCTCCAAAACAACATCGATTGAAAAAAATCGAATCAGAGAATAAAAGACGAGCGCAGAAAATTGATAGAGTCTTCTCGTGATGGTTGGACGCAGCAATATGACCTAAAGCATCTTAATCATGAATTTATACTTGCTGCACCGCAATCTGAATCACATATAAAGCGTTAAAAAAGCCTAATAAATTAGGCTTTAGAGAGATTTACCACATTAAATCATCTGGAATAACATAAGCTGCATATGGATCTTCCTCATCCGTAATAGCCTCATTTTTCTCAGCATTATTCACAATAATAAATCCTTCGACTTTTTCATTAATCCGCTCAGATAACGCTCTTGGTAGAACTGCATAGCTAGCTTGATCTTTGGCGATGACTAATGTGCCTGCCACGAGCGCATTGTAAACTTGTTGATTAATATAAATTTTCTTAATTTTATTTTGATCAACGAACTGGTAGCTGATTTCACCATCAACATCTTTGATTTTATGTTGACCAATCATTTGCACTACTGCTGCACGTAATGCTTTTTCATCTTGCTGGCGTTTGATTTCAAGATTAAGATTCTGATCTTTTTCTAGTTTTTGCTTTAAATCTTGTTCAATTTTAGCTTTAATCTCAGCTTCATTGCTTTGACCCGTGCGTTGCTCATGCACAGCTTGTTTAGAAAGTTTTTTAGCCTTTTTTTGATCGACTAAACCAGCTTTGAGCAATTGTGCTTGCAAGGCATTTTTTACCATGAGTAATACCAACTACGATTTTTGAAAATAACAATGACGGAAATATAAAATCCAATAGATCAGGGTCAGTAAAAAACTTAAACCTGCAGGAATTAAAAACGCTTTTAATTGTAAATAAGGATAGCTGAATGCCGCAACAGTACTGCCAATAATAAAACCAAATAAAATCACTAAATGCAAAATAACTTTTCTGGATTCCGTTGTCAGACCTCTTACAAAATATCCAAATGCTAAACCAAGATCGGTTAAGACACCAGAAAGGTGAGTCGTGCGTATAATCGCACCTTTATAATGACTTACCATGGCATTTTGTACACCCATCGCACAACATGCCCATAGCAGTGCATAACGAGGATAATAGGGAATAAATACCCAACAGAGCAGAATAAAAAGAGTCACTAAACTCAATGGTAGACCATATCTGCGCCCGAGTTTAAATTGACTATTCCCCAATATCAGACCGCTAAAACTAGAGCCTAAAACATAACTCAGGATAATAAGAATAAGAAAAATTACAGCTTTGAAATCATGGTCAATAAGACCGATGGCAAGCAAACTTGCATTGCCTGTCATGTGTGAAACTGACTGATGTAATAAAGAAATGAGACCCAAAACGTTGATCATGCCTGCATTTACTGCAAGCATGAAAGCCCCAAATTGTACCCAGTTTGGAAGGAATTGAAATGGCATATCTTTCATTCTAAAAGTTTATGCCATGAATATATTATTTTGAAGGAGCGCGATCAACCGCAGCAGTAAACAATACATCTGTAGATGAGTTGAGTGCTGTTTCAGTTGAATCTTGTAGAACACTGATCACCATACCGATGGCTACAACTTGCATAGCCACATCTGGTGAAATATTGAATAAGCCACAAGCGACAGGAATCAATAACAGTGAACCACCCGCTACACCTGAAGCCCCGCAAGCAGAAACAGTAGCCACAACAGAAAGAACAAGCATAGTGGTAAAATCAACGGAAATACCAAGTGTATTCACCGCTGCTAACGTTAATACGGTAATCGTTACTGATGCGCCCGCCATATTAATTGCAGCACCCAACGGGATTGCTACACTCGCTGTCGATTCATTCACGCCCAAACGCTTGGCAAGATCCAAGTTCACCGGAATATTTGCTGCTGAACTACGGGTGAAAAATGCGGTGATCCCACTTTCACGTAGACATTGAATAACCAATGGATAAGGATTTGAACGCGTAACAAATGCCACCATAATTGGGTTAATTACAAGTGCAACAAAGAACATAGTCCCTAATAGAACAGACAATAATTGTGCATAACTTGCTAAGGTTTTAAGACCTGCATCTGCAAAAGTCACTGCAACAAGTCCAAAAATACCCAAAGGTGCAAAACTGATGACAAGACGAATCACGTGATTCACGGCATTCGCAGCATCCGTCAGACACTGTTTTGTGGTGTCTGTGGCATGACGAAATGCTATACCCAATGCAACAGCCCAACCCAAAATCCCAATAAAGTTTGCTTCACTTAATGCAACGATAGGATTCGCAACAAAACTGAGTAATAAATTTTTAAGAATTTCAGTCAAGCTGCCAGGTGGTTGTAAATCAGCTTGCGCAGCGACATCTAAGAAAAGAGTGCTTGGAAATAAATTACTCACAATGACAGCAGTTAACGCAGATAAAAACATACCTACGGCATACATCATCATAATGGGTTTGATTTTCGCACTGCTGCTATCACCAACTTGAAAGTTTGCAATCGAAGAAAGGACCAAAACAAAAACAAGAATTGGTGCAACAGATTTAAGGGCTTTAATAAATAAATCACCCAGCAAGCTTAATTGTGGTGCAACTTGAGGAAAAAATATAGCCACCAAAACGCCAAGAATAATGGCGATAATGATTTTGGTGACTAAACTCAAACGTGCTAGAGCAGTGAACATAACTGAACCTAATAATGCCGAGTCTGGCTTAAAATCGGATAAATAAGTGGGGTATTCTATACTTAAAAATGATTGTAAATATAAAACTTATTCATAATAAAAATTAAGTGAATCAAATCACTGGATTTTTTTTGATAATTCTTACTTAAGAATATCAAATTCTTATGCAAAAGATGATTTATTTTCGCTGAAATGCGGGTCTAATTCATATACTGCTTGGAAATGAGTGAGGTATATTTTACCTGTCAGATGTTGTATCCAATTGGTTGAATTTAAGCGATCCATAACAGGACCTTTAACTTCGCTTAAGTGTAGTTGAATATTGAGTTTAGATAACTCAGAATTCATTTCTTCAAGAGTCTCTAAAGCTGAATAGTCAATATTACTAATACTGGAACAGTTAATGACAACATGTTGAAGCTCATCATGTTGGCTAACCTCTGAAATAATAAATTCCTTCAGGGTGTTTGCATTGAGAAAACTCAAATTTTCATCAATTCTCACCGAAACGAGCCTTTTACTGGTAATGACTTGGTGCCTTGAAATATTTCTAAAATGCTGCGTGCCTTCAACGAGACCAATCACTGCAATATGTGGACGGCTAATTCTCCATAACAGCAACACGAATGTTGAAATAATACCCACCATTAAGCCTGTCGTAATATCTACACACAGCACTCCTAAAAATGTGAGTGCCATTGCTAAACCATCTGCTTTAGAATATTTCCAAGCCGTTATAAAAGGTTTAATTTCAACAAGTTTCCATATCGACACAATGATTGTTGCAGCCAATACTCCTAAAGGTAAATATTCAAATAGGCTTGTAAAATATAGACTGACCACAATAATAAGTAGGGAGGATAAAACGCCAGCCATAGGTGTTTTAGCACCAGCATCAGCATTGACCACTGTACGTGATAAGCTACCAGTGACAGGAAATGCGCCACTGATTCCAGCGCCAAAATTTGCAACACCGAGTGCAACAAGCTCTTGATTACTGTTCAAATTGCTACGTGATTGAAAAGCCGTAGCTTGCGCGATCGAAATAGATTCAACGAAACTCACCATAGCGATCATTGCTGCACCAGGAAGCAGTATTTTCACCATGTCCCATGTCCAGTACGGCATTTGAATAGGGGGTAATCCACTTGGAATTTCACCTACTGTCTTAATTCCATAGGCAGTTAAATTAAAGGATTGAACCAGTAAGATTGAAAATAGCACTAAGCATAACGGTAATGCTTTTTGTACAAATTGCATTAATTTTTGATGATTTGAAAATGCTGAAATTTTAAGTAATTGAGGTAAATAAATGAGCGCTAAAATTGAAGCTAAACCCAAAGATAAGCTGGCCAAATCATATAAAGAAATGTATTGAGCCAAACTTGCAAAAAATTCGATTAAATTGCTGGATTGCAATGGAATATTAAGAATAAATTTTATTTGACCTAACGCAATTAAGACGGCAGAAGCAATGATAAAACTCTTAATCACAGGATGGCTTATGAGACGAATCAAAAAACCAAATCTAAACAGTCCCAATAAAAATGAAATTATGCCAACCATTACTGCTAGCAAATAGGCAGCTTGGATATAGACTGGTGAACCCACTTCATATAATGGCTGTAGCGTGGCAAAAGTCATCATGGAGATTAATGCAACTGGACCAATTGAAAGGGTAGTACTCCCTCCAATCAATGCATAAGCAATCATAGGGATAATACTGGCATATAACCCCATAATTGGAGGTAAGCCTGCAATCATGGCATATGCCATGCCTTGTGGTACAAGCATTGCAAGTACGATCACAGATGCAAGAAAATCAGATTTAAAATCTTGAGTATTGTATTTTTTTAACCATTTCCAAGCTGGGATGATTCGTTCCACAGAATGCTTCGTTAAATCCATACAAATCTCTAAATCACATTTATGTATATATTATGCATAAAAAGTGATAAACAAGCACTGAGTATTGTTGATAAGGATCATCAAGAATTTGATTAATGATCCTTAGTGTATGAATTTAATCGTATATTTTTTTAAAAGGTTGTATCTGTTCAAGCTGATAAGCGAGATCTATCAGTAAACGTTCTTGTCCCAAATCAGCAGAAAGCTGAATACCTATCGGTCTTGAATCTAATTTGGTCATACCCATTGGTAATGATATCGCAGGCGCTCCAGCGATATTTTGAATAGGTGTGAATGCCACATAATTCCTTAAACGCTCAAATAAAACATCAAATTCGAGTTGAGGTGAAAGATATCCAATTTGAGGCGAAACATGCGCTAAAACTGGCGAAAGGATGACATCATATTGTTGGAAGATTTGTTGATAGATGCGCTGGATTTGCTTTAAACGGTATAAAAATAAAGGGGTTTTATAGAAATTTTTCTTGTACAAGTTTGCAAGCCCAACTGTTAGATGATCTAACTCATTCACGTTAAAATCTTTGCCAAGTAGCGGTTTTCCAAACTGTTGAATCATAAATGATAAAAAACCCCAATAGTGGCTGAAATCATCTACAAACGAATCTGAAATAGGAAGTGAAAATTCTTCAATATGATGACCTAAATTCCTGAGTAATTGAGCAGTAGACTCAACAGTTTGACGCGTCTCAGCATCAGTATTGGTTTGCAATGAATCATAAACAAGACCAATCCGTAAAGGTTTGCTGGATGGATGCTGGATTAAGCCAATTTCGGTTAATTTTTTTGGCTTATATTGTTTTTCCATTTCAGCAAAGAAAAACGCGGTATCACGCACAGAACGTGTTAAAACACCATCTGAAACAAGGTCAATTGGTAAATACCGCGAACCTTCATTTGGATGCCAACGACCACGTGTCGGCTTTAAACCGACTAAACCGCAATTTGCTGCAGGAATTCGTATCGAACCACCACCATCATTTGCATGTGCAATTGGTACTACGCCTGATGCAACGAGTGCCGCAGCTCCACCTGAAGAAGCTCCACACGAATAATCAGTATGCCAAGGATTGCGTGTGTAATCCCCAGACTTAAATTCTGTTGAAGCATTTAATCCAAATTCAGGCATTTTGGATTTACCCAGTGCAATTAAGCCTGTATCTAACATTTGTTGAGTAATTTTAGAATTTTTGATCTTTTCCTTGGATTTGAACGATGTTGATCCTTGTTGCGTAGGAAAACCAATAAGATCCAGATTATCCTTAATAAATGTAGGGATTGCAGAAAAAATCTGATTCGGTTTAAAAGTAGGCGATTTAAGTATTTGGTCAAAGTTTTCGAATTCAATTGCATTTAGCAGAGGATTTACGAATTTTGCGCGTTCAATCGTAGCTCTTAAAACTTCATCAATTGAGATGTCTTTAGATTGAATTCTGTTTGAGAGCTCAATTGCATCACTTGTACCTAATATATCATCCGTGAAAGCATGAATTTTTTTTTGATTATCCATAATCGATTTTCTTTAAAAATGACTAAGCATATGTATACACATGAAATATTGATTTGTCGATTGACCAGAGATTGATTCGCCACAATTTCGCATAATGTATATTATGTTAAATATAATATCTGGAACAACAACCCTTAACATTGGTTTATATAATTTGTGATGGCTAAGAATTCAGTATCAAGGAATCTTAGATAAAACTCGTCATTGAGAAAAAAAATTTTGATGAAATAATCAGATGTAATACATGCACTGATCAAATATTACTTGAAGAATCTAAAACCCAAACAAGCTGTAAAATTTAGGAGGATTAACAGCCCTTTTATTCTTTAATTTAAGACGAGAGTCCACCATTAGATAACATGGACTCTTTCTACCTATTTTTTAATAGGTCCTTTTTTCTTTCTAATGGCTTTGGCTAGTTTATATATATCAGCTTTAGAGTGATATAACTCACTCAATAAATGGCTCATAAGCGTCAAAGACATCATCTTGTGATATTTCAGAATTAGCATGACTTCCCGCATTACCAAGCCATTTAATGGCATATAGAGCATTTTCAAGCTCGCCTAAAACAGCATTTTTATCCTTTGCTTTAGCAATTCTAGAATCTAAAGTTAGCCTATTATTTTTCCCATTTTTTCTAGAATATCTAGGAACACCATATTCCGTTAGAAGATTTTCTATGGCAGCTCTAACTTTGTTAGCTGCTGAACCAGGTGATTGAAGTGTTAACGAAAAAGCTTTAATTAATAATGAATTAACACTATCAGGACATTTTTCTGGAATATTGAAAAAATGTCCTGTAGGGATAAATATTTTAGCAAGATAAAACGAACAGTATTGTTGTTCCATTTCACCATGTTCATTAGGTTTTAGTTCCCAATCGACAGATCTAATACCAGAACATATGACTGACTCAGCACAATCTGAATTATTACAAACAAGTACGGTAGTAAAAACTGAAGTAAGCTATTCTGGCTCCCAGTAGTCATCATCTGCTTGCATTTTTTTTGACAATGCAGTGTATTCTGCAAGAAACTTATCGTTAATTAATTTCAAACTTAGATTCGCGCAACTAGGACAAGGAAAAGTGACGTTATCTGTCCGTTTAAAGTATCTTTTATAAAGCTGTCTATTCATCTTAATTTAATTTAACAAGTCATTCTGAAGTCGCATAACTTCATTTTATTTTAAATACAATGTCTTAAACAGCACACCAATACTACCTATCGTCTTGTTACATTGCATAAAACAACGAATGATTAGAATTCAAATTTGGAAAAATTAAATAAACTACACAATTTGTCATTATTGATGGACCATTGAGTATATACAGCAACGTTCTCAATTTTTGTCTAGCTCAGGTTATAATGCTCATCTTACACAATTCAGTTAATCTATTATGAACACCTCCAATGATCCTTTACATGGCAAAAAACTTGCTTACATTTTAGATGAGTTATTGGATTACTACGGAGGTTTTGAAGGATTAAGTCGTAAAATTGAAATTCGTTGTTTTTGCATCGACCCGAGTGTTAAATCATCTTTACGATTTTTACGGACTACACCATGGGCACGTGAAAAAGTAGAAAGCTTATATTTGTATGTTCTCCGTCAAAAAGCTAAACAGAAATTCTAGTCAACAAAAAACTCAAGCTATGTTTAATCTTTTAGACCCAATCGTAAAATAGGCTGAATGAGTATCTATCGTTTTTGTTGACATCGTGTAGTTATGGGTGGAAGCCCCACTCTCCTACTACATAGGACAACGATCAATCATCTAAATCCAGTCTTATCAAGTCTAGAGCTAAAAGCTATAATATGTTTTTAAAAAGTTTTAGATTATATGCTCGAACTCATTCACTCATATCCTCAAGCCAAATTGGTGAATACTTTCCAAGCATTAGCGAATGAATTTTTTGAAGACCCTATCAATGCTTTATGTTGGTATAGGCATTTAGACTTCAATTTCGAAGAAATCGTTAGAAAACTTACACTAATAGAAGATATTACTGAAATTACCATCGCTCAATTAGAGCAACTCAAACTTTCAGACTCTGCAAGCAAAGCGAGAGACATTATTATTAATGATGTAACGTTGCTCACCGAATTGGGCGCATCGCCGTCTTTAAACTTAATTAAGCAATATCAGCGTGATGAAGAATTGGATTTTATCAGCACTGATGTATATTCTTTTCATGTAGATCGATCGCCATTAGCAACGGATACATATTTGTGTACCTATTACGGGGTGGCTAGCGATATTATTTCCAATGAACAGGTTGAACAAAAAATTCTAATCCCAGAAATCCGTCAAAAAATTAAATCATTGTTTGATGTCGAAGACCATGAGTTTGACGATTTTCTTGAAGAGACCTATATGGATCTTCACTATCAACCTAAAAATGGTGCAACACCTTTAAATTTAGGAATTGGTCATCTCTGGCGTTTGGCTGTAGATCATCCTGATCAGAAAGCACTTCCTTGTGTTCACCGTGCTCCAAAAGAAAATGCAGGAGAACTCAGATTACTCTTAATTTGTTAAGGAATTCCTTGCTCAATTTAGGCAAGTAATTCTTTTTCAGCTTCAAATGGATTAAAGAAATTACACCAAACGATTGGTCCTAAACTCATCTCCGAATCAGTAAGTAAACATTGATCAAAATTTTGGATTAATTGCTCTTTATCCATCTCTTGACCAATTAAAACAATTTCCTGTCTGGCATCACCCGTTTCTGGATGCCAACTCGATTCAATTTCCTGAATAGATTGCGTATCTTGTGGCCATTCCTCTTGTGGTACCGAAGCCCACCAATATCCTGCTTGACTATGCCGAGCCATACCTCCAGCTTGTGACCAAGACATAGCCATTGTTGGTTCCGCAGCAAGCCAAAAAAATCCTTTTGAGCGTATAACACCTTTCCATTCTGAATGGATAAAATTGTAAAAACGTTGTGGGTGAAAGGGTCTTCTTGCTCTATATACGAAACTTTCGATTCCATATTCTTCAGTTTCAGGCTTATGCTCTCCTCTCAACTCTTTTAACCAACCAGGTGCTTGTGAGGCTTCATCAAAATTAAAAAGCTGTGTGTTGAGTATTTTATCGAGTTCAACCTGACCAAATGTAGATGACTCAATTTTTGCTCTAGGGTTAAGCTTTTTGAGAATCGCATAAAGCTGGGACTTCTGATGCTCATCGATTAAATCAGTTTTGTTTAGAATAATAACATCACAAAATTCGATTTGATCTATCAGTAAATCCACAACAGTACGTTGGTCAAATTCTCCAAGTGATTCGCCACGATCATGAAGAAGATCATATGAACGATAATCACGTAAAAAATTGAATGCATCGACTACGGTCACCATGGTATCTAAACGAGCGTACTCATTTAGAGATACGCCGTCTTCATCTTCAAACGTAAATGTTTCGGCTACAGGTAGAGGCTCTGATATTCCGGTAGATTCAATGACGAGTTGATCAAATTTTTTCTCTTCCGCTAATCGTCTTACTTCTACTAATAAATCTTCTCTCAAAGTACAGCAAATACATCCATTACTCATTTCAACGAGTTTTTCTTCCGTTCGTGATAATTCCGCCCCACCTTCTCTGACTAAAGCCGCATCAATATTGACTTCTGACATATCGTTCACAATTACTGCGACACGTTTTCCTTCTCTATTATTTAAAATATGATTTAAAAGTGTGGTTTTTCCTGCACCAAGAAATCCAGATAGCACAGTGACAGGTAATTTATACGGTTGTGAAGAATCAATATTCATGGTGAGTTACTCGTTTTCATGTTCAACCACATCATTTGATCGCTTATTGCAATCAATGAATGATCTTGATTTTTGAAATAACCTAAATCATAATTGTTATGTTATAACATTTCAATATATTTATTAATTAGTTAAACTTTAATAAAATTTATTTATAGTGTTTCTAAGTTGTATTCATCACTATAGAATCATAAGTAAAACTAAAGAATCTGTGACTTAATTTTTATAATCATATGAGCATATAACAATGAATTTGACCGATCTCATTATTCGTACCACTTTAAGTACTTCTGTGTTACTTGGAGTTTCAAATGCGTATGCCGTGGTTGCAGGCGGAATGGTTTCGACTGACTACCATTGGAACAATATTCCTGCTAATGGCTTTGCAACACTCGAAAATCAAATCATCATTACCAATGAGCCAGGAAATGATGGTAATACATTTTGGGCCAATCAATTTTCAATCAAGCATGGTGATGGTGGCTATGTTGGATTGCAACAACGAAGCAATGATCAGAAATATTTAAATTTCTCAATCTGGAAAGCGACATCTTGGAAAACAGGATACCCTGCGTATTGCAGACAATTCGATCACGAAGGTGATGGCGTTCAATGTGATTTACCTTATGAATGGAAGGAAGGCACGAAATATAATTTTAAGATTGTGAAAAATAATGACAGTACAGTCTCAGCCTTTGTTAAAAACATGATTACTGGTAAACAAGTTGAAATTGCAAAAATCAATGTGCCGCAGACCTGGGGTGGTTTTGATAGTTTAGTTACATTTACCGAAAATTTCAGACAGCATCAACAACCCAACGGTATTTATGGCTATAACAGTTGTAATGATGTTCATACATCTGTTTCAGCGACCTATCCTGCAATAGCAAACTCTTTAATTAAGTCTAAATCACAAACGACTAAAACTTATGGAAATTGTGTACAAGTGGCATCAGCGCATTGCACGGATGATTCTACTTGCATTTCTACTGTGAATAATGCCAATTACACCCAGCAAAAACCTTTCATTTTGAAAAATGGTGCACGAGGTTTTTGTGCAGATAGCTTGAATGGTGGTCAACAAATGGGATTGTATTCATGTGATCCCAACAACGGTAATCAACGTCTGAGTACGGATCACACCCATCGCTTATATTTAACTCATCGGGATGCGTGTTTGATGGGCGATGTTAAAGATAATTTCGTTAAAGTTGCGCCGTGCAATAATGATAGTAGTCAACGATGGATGTATAGTCGCCACACAAGCCAATATATCAACTTAAAAACAGGTCTATGCCTTGATGCCGCTGATGGTGCAAATAGTATGGCACGCCTACAAATGATTGGATGTCAAAGCAATAATTCATATCAAACCTGGAAAATTACACGTTAACTTATTAAATTCAGAGCTTTAGCATTTAAAGCTCTGAATTTTAATGCTGAAATTTTAATTTTTTTGCTTTCTTTGAGTGACTCGTACTAATTTTAGTACAATTTGATATCTAAATTAGAGATTTTACTCATAGATAAGCCAGCTCACTCAGGTTAAAAGCATTCTTAATACCGGCTCAAAAAGCGAAATAAGTTCAATGATTTTAGGGAGATATTTATCTAAGGTATATTTTTAATATTGATGACAGCAATAAAATAAAAACAATTAAAACTATTCTTCATAAATCTTTGCTATTTTTCCGATAGCGCCTTTAAGGATGAGAAAAAAATTCTTCAAAATATTAAAACTTAATAAATGAGATTAGACGTTTGTTGTTTACTCTGAAGATAGAATTCAAAAGCCCTTTTTTAATATTGGAGAGAATCAAATTCTAACCTTATGTTTAATATGAACATTCATAGTCCTATTTTTCAATGCATTGCCCTTCACTAGTTATAAGTTATAAGTTATAAGTTATAAGTTATGAGTATCTAGTTGATTTATGAATTTGGCTGAAATGATTGAGTACTTGAGTATAGTCATCTATGTAACCTCAAAAAACCTTAGTGAACTTTTTTCACAACAACTATTTCTAAATAGATTCTTGAAAAATTTTGCGTAAAATTTTACTCTCCTCGTGACATTCATGACCTTATTTTGGTCAATCCTCACTTCTATTACTCATTAAATAAATACTAAGTTGATAAGTTTTTTAATAATCTTTTATGTGTCGAGATTTTATTTATTGTTGATTCTAATTTAAAAATTACACTTTTGCTTAGGCTATTTTGGTATTCAAAATTTAAGCCTAAGCATTTGAAGATTTTCTTAAATTAGAAACTATAGGTGAAAGCCACTACACCTAAATTTTTCTGTTTTTCGTTATAGCGGTTCTTACCACCAAAAATATATTGTCCACTCAATCCGAGTTCTGGTGTCAAGGCATAATCAAGCCCGATGGATGAGAAGCGATAAGCAAATTCTCGTTTTGTATCACCGAGCTCTTGACCTTCATATTTCCCATTATCATTAAAATAGCTCGCTGCAGCACTTGCTGTAGCAGATAATTTATCATTGAGTTGGTGGGTATATATTACGTTTAGATAAGTATCCCCTTGGTTTGCATACACGACATCATATGTATATGCAGATAAACTGGTTGATAAAGAGTTTTTATCATTGAATTGGTGTGTGGCAGTTACCCCCATTTCATTGGAAGTTGTATTTGACGCGTTCGGATAGAAATAAGTGGCATTCCAAATATTCCAATTTGTCCTACCAGTATCAAAACTGTAGCCGACAATAAAGTCGTGCTCTAATTTATCAGTTTTACGCCGCTTATCACCTTGAAGTTCAGCATAAGAGTAGCCTAGTGTAGAACCCCAATACCCGACATAGAAGTTGTTATAACTGAGGTTTAGACCTGTTTGAATTGCGAGGTCATCATTTTCTGGTGCATTTGTTAAACCACGTGAAATGTATTTGGAGGTTAATGTGACATATCCATCAAATTGAATTGGTGAATTTGTTTCTTGATTCGTAGAGTTTGCATAACTGGGTAAAATAATAAAGCTAGCAGTGCTCAACAGCACTGCTTGAGTCGTTTTAATCATCATAAAATTTATAATTAAGAAAATAAGGGTGAAGTTTCTGCACGATAAAATGGTGCATCTGAAGGGGTTAAAGCAGGTCGATTACGAATGTGATCAGCAATCTTCTCGGCCATCATGATCGTCGTTGCATTGAGATTACCAGTAATAATCAGCGGCATGATAGAAGCATCGACCACTCGCAACCCATCTATTTCATGGACACGACCGTAACCATCTACAACAGCTAAATCATCTTCACCCATTTTACAGCTACACGAAGGATGATACGCTGTTTCTGCATGATTTTTTACAAATTCATCAATTTGCTGATCTGTTTTTAATGCTGAACCTGGACTAATTTCTCTACCTCGATACTGATCTAATGCAGGCTGATGCATAATTTCTCGTGTAATTCTCACTGCATCACGGAATTCGCGCCAATCTTGTTCAGTGCTCATGTAGTTAAATAAAATGCTCGGATGATCAAAAGGATTTTTCGAGGTTAAGCGAATTCTTCCTCTTGACGGCGATCGCATAGATCCAACATGTGCTTGAAAACCATGTTCATTGATTGCATTGGTACCATTGTAGTTAATTGCAATTGGTAAAAAGTGATACTGGAGATTCGGCCACTCAAACTCATCACTAGAGCGAATGAATCCACCTGCTTCAAACTGATTGCTTGCACCAATTCCTTTACCCAAAAACAGCCATTCAGCGCCAATTTTAGGTTGGTTATACCATTTTAATGCAGGGTAAAGACTGACGGGCTTCTTACATTGGTATTGAAGATACATTTCTAAATGATCTTGCAGATTTTCACCCACTCCCTGTAAATCTTGCACAACCTTTACATCCAGTGACTCTAATAATGACTTAGCTCCTACCCCAGAGCGCTGTAAAATTTGAGGCGATGCAATAGCACCTGCGCACAGCAATACTTCTCGCTCAGCATAGACCTTGTGTAAATTAGTTACATCTTGACCAAGAATGTATTCAACACCGATAGCTTGTTTTTTTTCAAATAAGATTCGATTGGTTGTGGCATGCGTAATAATCGTTAAATTCTGACGACCTTTAGCCATATCTAAATAGCCACGAGCGGTACTGGAACGTCTGCCTTGAGGTGTCACCGTACGATCCATTGGACCAAAGCCTTCTTGTTGGTATCCATTTAAATCATCCGTACGTGGATATCCAGCTTGCACACCCGCTTCAACCATTGCATGAAATAACTCATTATTGTCTGACTTTGGCGTAGCAACACTTACTGGGCCTTGATCACCGTGATATTCATTTGCACCAATATCTCTAGACTCTGCTTTTTTATAGTAAGGTAAACATTCAGCATAGCGCCAATGACTGAGTCCTTTCATTTGAGACCATTGCTCTAAATCCATGGCATTCCCACGGATATAACACATACCGTTAATTAATGATGAACCACCTAAACCTTTACCACGTCCACATTCCATACGGCGGTTATTCATATGTGGTTCTGGATCGGTCAAATATGCCCAATTATAACGTCGACCTTGTAAAGGATAAGCCAAAGCAGCAGGCATTTGAGTTCTAAAATCTAAACGGTAGTCAGGGCCACCCGCTTCAAGGAGCAGAACTTTAATATCTGGATCTTCGGTGAGTCTCGCTGCAAGTACATTCCCAGCAGAACCTGCACCTATGATAATGTAATCATATGTCATAGTGTTCTCCTTAGGCTTTAAATACAGATTGAAATGGACTTAATTCCACTTGTACCGATTTGATTTGCGTGTAGTGTTGTAAAGTCGTTAAACCATTCTCTCTTCCTACACCAGAATGCTTATAGCCACCGACTGGCATTTCAGCTGGCGATTCACCCCACGTATTGATCCAACATATACCTGCTTCAATTTGGTGGATGATTCGATGTGCTTTGACAATATCAGGGGTAACCACGCCAGCAGCCAATCCATAAGAAGTATTATTAGCGCGACGAATCACTTCTTCTTCTGATGTATATGTCAAAATACTCATCACAGGACCGAAGATTTCCTCTTGAACAATGGTCATCTCATCTCGACAATCACTGAAGATTGTAGGCAGTACAAAAGCACCATTTTTTAAATGATCATCTGTTGCTCTAAAACCACCACACACTAAACGTGCTCCCTCCCTTTTAGCAGAATCAATGAATGCCAAAATTTTATTCATATGCGCAAAGCTAGATACTGGTCCAAAATTTGTTTCTGGATCGAGCGGATTACCTAAGCGGATATAAGGAATACGTTCTAATAGCTTTTCTTCAAATTTTAGTTGTAATGATTCTGGAATAAACACTCGTGTCCCATTCGTACATACCTGTCCAGAACTATAGAAATTTGCCATCATTGCAATATCTGCAGCTAAGTCTAAATCAGCATCTTCACAAATAATTAATGGTGACTTCCCACCCAACTCCATCGTGACTTCTTTAAGACTCGATTCAGCAGCTTGAGCCATCACTTTTTTTCCAGTGCTCACACCACCAGTAAATGAAATTTTCGCAATATCTACATGCTGGCTTAAATAGGCACCAATATCACCGCCCCCTGTTACAACATTGAATACCCCATCTGGCACTCCAGCTTCGGTATAAATTTCTGCCAATTTAAAGGCTGTTAATGGGGTAATCTCGCTGGCTTTGAAAATCATTGCATTCCCCGCCGCCAAAGCAGGTGCTGACTTCCATAAGGCAATTTGAATTGGATAATTCCATGCTCCTATACCAGCTACAATTCCCAAAGGTTCACGGCGTGTATAGACAAATGAATCTGTTCTTAAAGGAATCTGTTGACCCTCGAGTACAGGTAAAATTCCAGCGTAGTATTCGAGTACATCAGCCCCTGTCACAATATCTACAGTCGATGTTTCACTATATGCTTTACCACTATCTAAGGACTCAATGGTGGCAAGTTCATCATTTCTTTCACGTAAAATAGCTACAGCTTTATTTAAAATTCTTGAACGCTGCATATAAGTCATTTCAGCCCAAACTTTCTGTCCTTGTTTGGCAGATAGAATGGCTTGATCCACATCCTGTTGAGAACATGCTTGAATGGTCGAGAGAACTTGCCCCGTGGCTGGATTAATCGAATCAAAAGTTTGACCTGATTGAGCATCGACGAATTGTCCATGAATATAAGGACGTTGTAATGGGAATTTATTCATACGATTAGCCTCAGATATAGTAAATATTAAAAATTATTGTGTAAGTTGCTGCTGGATAAAGGCATGGCAAAGACGGATAGAAAGATCGGTATCAATCTCACTTCTTGTTAATGCGCCCCTTAACCAGAACCCATCAATTAATGCAGCCAACCCTTGAGCTGCTTGTTCAGCTTTTATGGGGCTTAAACGTTTTAAAAACTCATGTTTTAAATTTGAATGTAGCCGACAGTGATTCACTTGCTGTAATCGGTGTAAATCGGGTTGATGCAGACTAATAGCCCAAAATGCGAGCCATACCTTCATTGCGGCTTGATTGGTCTGAGGAGTTGCAAAATTCGCTTTAACGATCGCCATTAAACGGTCTTCTGGAGAATGACCAACCTCTGATTTTAGATCCCTTACACTTTCTCCAAGTTGCTGTAATAAATAGCGCATGGTTGCCTCAATCAATCCATTCTTGCCACCAAAATAATGACTAATAATGCCCGTGGAGACACCTGCTCTTTGCGCGATCTGTTGAATGGATGCATCAGCAAAACCGAGCTCATTCACAGTGGAGAGAGTGGCATCAATCAATTGTTGACGACGAATGGGTTGCATACCAACTTTTGGCATAAGATGACCTAAACCTACAGGAGATTATAATCAGCGTTTATCAATAATAACGCTGTAACATTAGTAAACGTTTTTTTAATTGAACGTTCAATCAATAAAAATTATAGTGCTATTACTTCCATGATGTACAGCTCAGTTTGTTTTGTATTTGCAAAAGTTTGTAATTGTGGATCAAGCAAGCTTCTATCAGGATATAAATCGAACTGCGCTGTAGATCATTTCATTACTCATTGAATGGTCACGAATTTATGCATAACAAAAATGATCAAACGCAGGATAGTTTGAATAAGGTCGTGTTCTATGTATCAGCATCATTGATACTTTTGTTTTCGATCACCACAATTTTGTTTAATGAAGCTGCTAATAACGTCATTACACAAACCCTCGATTGGGTAAGCAGAACCTTTAGTTGGTATTACCTGTTGGCTGCGACACTCTATTTTGTATTTATTGTATTTATCGCATGCTCTCGATATGGCGAAATTAAATTAGGACCTAAACACTCTAAGCCTGAATTTAGTTTATTGAGTTGGTCTGCAATGCTCTTTTCTGCGGGTATTGGTATTGATCTCATGTTTTTTTCCGTGGCTGAACCTTTATCGCATTACATGAACCCACCTGTGGGTGAAGGACAAACCTTTGAAGCAGCACGTCAGTCCATGGTATGGACCTTGTTTCATTATGGTTTAACTGGTTGGAGCATGTATGCATTGGTTGGTGTAGCCTTAGGTTACTTCAGTTATCGTTATAACCTTCCACTTACGATCCGTTCAGCTCTCTACCCTATTTTTGGGAAAAAAATTAACGGCCCTATAGGTCACACCGTAGATACAGCTGCCGTATTAGGTACGATTTTTGGTATCGCAACTACCTGTGGTATTGGTGTCGTACAACTCAATTATGGTCTTCATGTTCTCTTCGATCTACCTGAAAATTTGTGGATTCAAGCTGGTCTAATCGGGATCGCGGTAGTCATTACTGTAATTTCAGTAACGGCAGGTGTGAATAAAGGGATTCGCGTACTTTCCGAAATCAATATCTATGTCTCGATTGGATTACTCCTCTTTATTCTTTTGATTGGTAATACAGAATTCTTACTCGCAGGCTTAATCCAAAATTTAGGTGATTACCTCAGTCAATTCCCGAAATTGAGTTTAATGAGTTTTCCATTCGAACAACCTAAAGAATGGATGAACAGTTGGACGCTTTTCTTTTGGGCTTGGTGGATTGCATGGTCGCCATTTGTCGGTCTGTTTTTAGCACGAATTTCTCGTGGTCGTACCATTCGTGAGTTTGTATTTGGTACGTTGATTATTCCTCTACTATTTACACTGACTTGGTTATCCATCTTTGGAAATAGTGCACTTCACAATGTAATTTTTGATGGTAATGCACAACTTGCAACAACCGTTTTAGAAAATCCAGCGCATGGTTTCTATGACCTACTTGCACAATATCCTGGTTTTACCTTCTTAGCAGGTATAGCAACAATTACAGGATTATTATTTTATGTAACTTCTGCAGACTCAGGCGCTCTTGTTTTGGGTAATTTCACGACAAAATTCACCAATATCGAGCATGACTCTCCAAGATGGCTTAGCGTATTTTGGGCTATAGCCATTGGTTTATTAACCTTAGCGATGCTGATGGCAAATGGTATTACTGCCTTACAGAACACAACCATCATCATGGGTCTGCCTTTTAGCTTTGTCATATTCTTTGTGATGGCGGGTTTGTACAAATCCTTGAGATTAGAAGATTTCAGACAAGCCAGTACTAGCTTAAATGCTGCGCCAGTCGTGGGCAATGTGGATATTCTCAATTGGAAAAAGCGACTCAGTCGCGTAATGTTGCACCCAAGCCATGAACAAACATTAAAAATGTTAGATGACGTGTGTAAACCTGCAATGGATGCCGTGGCACAGGAACTTTTATCCAAAGGTGTCAAAGTCGATGTGAATACTAAGCCTCTTGAAGATAATGCTGAGCTTTATCATTTGGACCTCATTATTCACTTGAATGAAGAAGAAAATTTCGTATATGAGATTTGGCCCGTTCGTTATGACACCCCTAACTTTAGTACCCGTGCTAAACGAACAAAGCGTTATTACTATCGTTTAGAAAGTTACTTGTTTGAAGGTTCGCAAGGTAATGATTTGGTCGGATACAACAAAGAACAAGTGATTAACGACATTTTGGACAAATATGAACGTCATATGATGTACCTTCATATTAACCGAATCAGCCCAGGTAAACGTCCACAATTTCCGGATCGTGACATTTAGTTAGTAGTAGCTCATCTAAACAAGGAAAATGACCATGTCAGAAAGTCTAAACGCCTTTGCTCTATTTTTTTCGTTGCTTAATCCCTTTTTAATGAGCATTTATATGCTTGGGATTATTCGAAATTCAGATGCAAAAGTTTTTAATATGGCCCTGATCCAAGGTAGTTTGATTAGCTTTGTGGTTTTTGTCATTTTTGCTAAAACAGGTGAAGCTTTTTTTAATGATGTACTTCATGCACGATTTGAATCTTTCCAAATTTTTGGTGGAATCATTTTCTTGGTGATTGGTTATCGTTATGTATTTGAAGGTGCTGATACGATTGGGGTCATGCGTGGAGCACCAAACCATTTGGCTGGTACGATCGCCATGCCTTTTATGATCGGTCCAGGAACAATCTCTGCATCTGTAATCACTGGCATTCAATTAAGTTTATGGCAGACGATCACAGTCATCTTTATGACCTTATTCTTAACCTGTAGTCTTTTGATATTAATGAAATATTTGCATGATAATTTACAGCATAAATATTCTAATTATATCGACTTATATGTAGATATCGTGGGTCGTGTTGCTGCATTGCTTATCGGTACGATTGCCATTGATATGATCGTGACTGGTGTTACTGGGATCATCAATGGCTAATGGAAGGTTGTTGTTGATATTTATAAAAAAGGAGTCTTATCATTGACTCCTTTTTTTAAACCCTAATATTTAGAATCTATATCCGATATTTAAACTATACACCGTTGGATCTACGTCCACACTTCCTACCTTTTCTCCATTTACTTTTACATCAGTTTTGATATCCGCATATCGGATATCAGCACCAACACTCCATTGAGGGTTAAATTGGTAATCTACGCCTATTTGACCAGCCCAACCAAAAGAATCTGAGAGATCGAACTTATCACCACTATATAATCGGTCATTAAAAAAATAGGTGTAATTTAAGCCCAGACCCACATAAGGTTGTAACTTTTCATTGGGTAAGAAGTGATATTGCACACTAAAAATTGGAGGTAAATGTTTTGTTTTTGCAACTTCATTACCAGCAACATTAATTTTATGCTCTGGTGGCAAACCGACTAATACATCAAATGCAATATTTGGTGTATAAAAATAAGAGATCGTGCCAGTGACTCCCCAAGCATCATCTATTGTGACGGGTGCTGTTTGATTAAAAATACTACCTGGAGAAGATGTGGGATCAATATTGCTAATCGCACCTCTTATCTTCCATTTATAATCTGCGCTGTGCGCATTAGAACTTAATGCCATGGTACTCAATAAAATCGCGAATAAACCAAAACTTAATTTATCATTCATATCATTACCCATTTTTTATAAATATCTGAAATTTTGAAGATTGTTAATCAATTAAATTGAATGCTTTAGATCATATCGATAATTCTTTTTGTTGGTTATTTTTTATTCTGATTTGTTTTGATGATTTTTTATTTAAGAAAATTTATTCAATTTAAATGGATTTTTGGAATATTGTTTTTAATTTAAGTGAGTAAAGAACATACGCCTAATTTGGATTCCAATCAGTAATGATGAAACAAGAAACAAATCTTATTGACCTTACCACAATGGGAAGGTTTAGAATGATCGTGACCTTATTTCAATCAGCATATGGAGTTAAGTATGTCATCTACTTCAACTAAATCTATTCAAATCAAAATTGAAGGAATGACCTGTGCTGCTTGTGTAAGCCGTGTTGAAAACTCATTAAAAAAAGTCGATGGTATTCAAGATGCCAGTGTGAACCTCGCCGCTGAAATAGCTCAAATTGAGTTAACAACAGACGTAACAGATCAACAAATCATTCAAGCCGTAAATAAAACAGGTTTTAAAATTAAAAAATGGGCAACAATAAAATTAAAAATTTTAGGCATGACTTGTGCTGCATGTGTGAGCCGAGTTGAACGTTCTTTACTAAAAATACCAGGTGTATTAGCAGCACAAGTAAGTTTGGCAACTGAGATAGCAAGCATTGATCTACTTTATCCAGTTCCTGTTGATCAAGTTATTGAGCGTATTGAAAGATCAGGGTTTGAAGCTGTACTTGAACAGCAAACGATCACAGCACTTCCAAATCGCGAACTTGAATCAAAAAAAATTCTCAAGCATTTTATTATCGCACTTGTACTCAGTTTACCTATATTTATCATTGAAATGGGCTCGCACCTCTTGCCTTCATTTCATCATTTTATAGGTACTTACATCAGTCAGAATCAGAGTTGGTTATTCCAATTTATTCTTGCGACTTTAGTTATTTTTATACCTGGACGGCATTTTTTCACACAAGGTATCAAGTCACTGATAAATTTACATCCTGACATGAATTCTTTGGTGAGTTTAGGATCAGGAGCTGCCTATTTATATTCTATTGTTGCTACGTTCTTTCCAAGTTTATTGCCACAACAGTCAGTACATGTCTATTACGAGCCTGCAACACTCATTATTACATTTATTTTGTTAGGCAAATATCTAGAAGCACGAGCTAAAGGTCGAACTTCTGCAGCGATTCAACATCTGATTGGCTTACAACCTAAAACAGCACGGGTTAGAGTATCTGACCTCCAGACTAAAGATATCTCTATTGATAAAATTACAATCGGTATGCAGGTTGAAGTTCGGCCTGGTGAAAAAATTCCTGTAGATGGCGTGGTTATTTCAGGTGAAGGCTTTGTAGATGAGTCAATGATCAGTGGAGAATATTTTCCAATCCACAAATTGATGGGTTCAGAAGTCGTTGGGGGAACCATTAACCAAAATGGATTTCTTGTCATTGAAACCAAGCATACCGCTGAAAGTAGCATTTTATCTTCAATTATTCAGTTGGTTGAAAATGCTCAGACACAAAAGCTCCCCATACAATCTTTAGTCGATAAAATCACCTTATGGTTTGTTCCAGTTATCCTCTTGATTTCGATGATTACTTTCATCGCGTGGCTGGTGATTGGACCTGAACCTAATCTGAGCTATGCTATGATTAACGCCGTTTCTGTTTTGATTATTGCATGCCCTTGTGCGATGGGTCTTGCAACCCCGATGTCAATAATGGTTGCGACGGGACGTGCTGCTGAACACGGAATTTTATTTAAAAATGCGGCTTCACTTCAAAAACTTCGAGATATTTCAACATTTGCATTTGATAAAACTGGAACACTAACAATAGGTCGACCTGCGATTAGTCATATCGAGATTTTCGCACCATTTACACTTCAGCAGGTTCTACAAATTGTTGCATCCGTTGAATATCATTCCGAGCACCCAATTGCTAAAGCGATTGTTCAATATGCATCCGATCATCATATAAAGATGATCGAAATTTCTGAGTTTAAGAGTATTTCAGGATTCGGCATTCAAGCACAATTGAATGGTCAGGATATTAAAATTGGATCTGTAGAATTTATTACTCGAGAAAATGCAAAGATTTCTCATGCACTCTTTCACCATCAAAGATTACTAGATGAAGCTCAAACACCCATCGCGGTCTCCATCGATGGTGAGCTTGCATCAATTATTTTAATCACGGATCAATTAAGACCTGAAACCTACGAGGTAATGACTCAACTTAAAAAGAACGACAAGCACATTGCTTTGATTACTGGCGATCATCAAAATGCAGCGCAATATGTGGCGAATCAACTTAATATCAATGCAGTTTATGCACAGGTCAGACCACATGAAAAGTTAAACATCGTTGAGACCCTTCAAACGCGATATGGAAATGTTGCTTTTGTTGGTGATGGTATTAATGATGCTCCAGCACTTGCGCAAGCTCAAGTCGGTATTGCGATAGGTTCAGGTACAGATGTCGCCATTGAAACGGCTGACCTTATTTTAATGTCATCAAATTTGAATAACTTATCTAAAGCCATCAAATTAAGCGAAATGACCATTAGAAATATTCATCAAAATCTGTTCTGGGCTTTTCTATACAATATTTGTTTGATTCCGATTGCTGCAGGTATCCTTTATCCCTTAACAGGTATCCTACTCTCACCTGTTTTGGCTGCGATCGCAATGGCACTTTCTTCGATTTTTGTATTAGCAAATGCTTTAAGACTCAAAACTTTGAAACTAAATTAGACGCTTAAACAAAGGAAAGATCATGAATATTGGCGAATTAGCACGACGTTCAGGCTTAACTGCTAAAATGATTCGATATTACGAAAAAATCGATCTCATTTCTGTTCCGCTCAGAAGCGCTAGCGGTTATCGTGTTTACACAGAGCAAGACCTTTCGACTTTAAGTTTTATTAAACATGCTAAAGATCTTGGTTTTTCGATCGATCAAATCAAAAGTTTAGTTGAGCTTTGGAAAAATCCTGACAGAAAAAGTGCTGATGTGAAAAAAATTACAGATCAACATATTCATTTTTTGACAGAACAAATTCATTCGATGCAATCAATGATTTTAAAATTAAAGGCTGCGAGTCAGATGTGCTCTAATGATTCGACTTCAAATTGCAGTATTCTGAATAAAATTGAACATATTCAATCGTGACAGTGATAAATGTTAACTAATGCAAGAGGTTATTATGAAATTATTTATTGAAAATATTAGTTGTTCTGGTTGTGCTAAAGGTGTCACTGCTTCAGTAATGTCACTTGATCCTAATGCTAGCGTGAATGTAGATGTTGCCAACAAAATTGCGGATATTCAAACAACATATGACTTTGAAAAAATCGCTGAAGTTTTAACTGAAGATGGTTTTCCTCCTAAATTAAAAGATTAAATTGGTATAAAAAAGGCGAAACAATGTTTCGCCTTTTTTTGTAAAACTCATACCGAAGTATGCGTTTTTTAAAGAATTAATAAATGATTTGACCGTTTTGAAGTAACTGCTCCAAAGTCAGATCTGCATTTTGAGGACCAATATTCAACAATTGAGTAGCTTCAAATTGTGTACCTTCACCATCGCGATCGATTGAAATTACAGAATCTTTAACAGTGATATATTTACTTAAGATATCCGCAACTTGATCAGTCGAAACTGTTGAGAATGTAGTTGAAGTATTAGCATCAACAAATAGTTGAGATACATCAATTACATCGACACCTGCTTCGAAATCTGACCACGTATCAAAACCATTTCCACCCGTTGCATCGGCTTTCTCAAGTACGTCGAAGATTAATGTATCAGCACCAGCACCTAATGTGAAAGTGTCATCACCAGCAGTACTTGTAACAGTTTCATTGTATTGCGAACCTTTGAAATCGACACCTACATTGATTTCAATTACACCGGTTTTTTTCGTTCCATTGATACTTGTGATGGTGTATTCAAATACTTCTGTACCGTATTTCCACTCAAAATCATTTAAATCGGCATTAAACTCAGCTTTACGAATATATTCATAAGTACCATCTACAAATACTTTCAAATCTCCATATTGCCCAAATACCATTAAATAATTCTCTGCTGTAGAATTCACCACATTTTCATTATTTAATACATAATCAGTTTTACTGTCCGTCAATTGCAGTTTTTTTCCACCAAACTCGACCGTGACATTTGACTGACTATCACCATTGTAAATGTAAGAGTTTTCTAACAAATCTTTTGATTGGTCATTCAGTATGTTGCCTTGAGCGGTTCTGTTAACAAATGCAATTGTTCCATCTGAATTAACAGTATAGTTTGTAATTTCTGGTTTATAAGCTTCAGGATTTAGAACATAAATCTTAGATTCACCATACGTCACATCATAGCTAACAACATAGGAACCTGGTGGGGTTATCTCTAAAACTAACTCATATTCACCAGCTTCTAAATTTTGGAGATTAATATTTTTCATCTCAAATTGTGTTCTATCATTTGAAATCTTGTTAGCTCCATTAGCTTCATTAACTGGGTTTCCAAATTCATCAGTTAAAGAAATTTTACTTGAACTATCACCTTTTTTGCGAAGATAAACACTATATGAACCACTTTGCTGACTGAGGCTTTGAATTTTTGAAGACAATAAAATATCACCAATTTCCAGAACACTATGATTTTTAATATCAAAGGTGTTAAGTACAATCACTTTTTTACCACTACCAGACGTGGAACCAGAATTTTCATTCCCTGCAACTATAGTTTCATTATCTACTGAAACTTTTGAATCTTGTGAAGTCGGATTAGAGAAATTAAGATCACTAAGTTTGACATTTAAAGTAGAAGTGACAATTTCATTATTCGGACCTTTCAGTGCATAAGTGAATGTATCCACATCTCCGACTTTACCTGAATGATCAGCATTCAATTGATAAACATAGCTGCCATCATCTTTGACAATGAGCTTTCCATATTTACCTTGAACCTCTTTTGAACTTGGAACTGGTTTGCCATTGACTTGATACACTACAAATCCATCTATAGATTCATTTCCAAGTTGACCTTCAGCTGATAAACCACCATCCATTTTAAAAGTTTCGACAGTATAACTATCAACGTTTAAAGTTAAAATATCACCTACACTTAGTCCACCTTGTTCCGTAGAGAGGAATACTTTGTATTGTCCTTCCGGTAAAACAAGATCCATGTTTTCTTTAGATTCTCCTGCACCTGTTACAAGAGCAACAGTTCTATACCATTCTTCTTTTTGAAGATATAGATCCCATTGTTGGGTTACGTCATTAAATTTGTATACCTGAAGATCAACTTGCATTGATCCTAGACCAATGACGTGACCTGCTTGTGAACTTAATGAAATATTATGAATCTCATTTTCTTTAACATTGATTTCAAGTGGATTTTTAATTTCGGCAACATTAATACCTGCGATTGGTCCCACACCAACACTGATTACACCACCTTGATCATACGTTGTCTTAAACGCAGGATTATCTTTAATGTAATTTGACTCAGAATTCACAATATTGACCAATACCTCTTGGAATTCAATGTCCAATTCCTTAATTTTTTGTGCAATATCAATTGTCAGTTTCGCTGTAGATGGTTTACCTGTTTGCGGATCTACAATTGTATAAGAGATGATCTCTTGTTGACCCCATAATTCAGTTACAGCCAGTTGTTCAGATGAGTTCAATTTGCTTGAATCAACGGTATATGTGTAAGTACCATCCTGAGCAAATACAAACTCACCGAATTTACCTTGGACTGTCGTTAAGCCATCAATGATTTGAGACTCCACTCCATCAATAGATACACTCTTTAATACTGGCGTACGATTAATATCGTAAACGTCTTGACCATTTTCCGAATCTGTATTTTCAGATCCATTATTAACATCACGAATCAGATTGCCAGATATAGAGCCGCTAAAATCTACTGCTTTGGTAAAATCGTACAATTTATGATCTAACAAACCTAAACCGTCACCACCGAGTGCACTAACACCACCATTATTCACCAAAGAGATACGATATTCGCCTTGTTCATCAAGCGTAATTTGACCTTGTTTTTTTCCACCTAAGAAAGCTACAGTCAACCAATCATCATAATTTTGTACAACAACCCATTGATCAGTTCCTGGGATTTTCTTCTCAACTTTCAAGTCAAAAGTCTGACCGACTTTGATACCGCCAGCAGTTCCCTCTAGTGATAACTCGTGCTTAGTACCTTCGACGACTTTGAGTGTGAGGTAAACTCCCTCTTTGCTTACTAGAGTTTTAGGGTCGGCAACTTCAGATGAAAATACTGAATTTAAGACACCAACATCTGCTCCTGATCCCACACCAATATCAGCAACACCAAAGCCAGTAGCTTTTACTAAATATCCCTCGACAGTTTTATCTGGGTAAGAATCCTTAAGAGAATAAATAATACCTTCTTCTTCATTTTCCTCTGGTAATTTAATTGTATCAAATACAAGTTTCGTATCATTATCAACTGCTTTAATGATGACACTGTCATATTCTATTTTCGCTACGATAGCTTTTTTCACGGCTAATTCAAGTGCATCTTTGGCTTCAATAAAATCTTGTGCAGAAGCCTCTGGCTTGCCCACAAGATTTTTTGCATTTTCAATTGCTTGATTAAGAGTAGCTTGGATGGAGTCTGGTAAATCAGAAACTAGTTCAGCTTCTTCAACCGCATCTTTTAATGCTGCTTCAGCTGCATCCTCAATCACTTCTTCCGCTTTAGCTTTCTCTACTGCAGCGTCTAAAGTATCTTTAATTTCAGCGAAGTTTGCACCTTCTTGCTCTGCAGCTTCTTGTGCTGCAGCAAGCGCTGCTTCTACATCATCCAACTGCTGACCATCAAACTTGCCTTCAGCAATTAAACCTTCTACTTCTTCAATCGCTTCTTCTAGCTTTTGCTCAGCAGTTTTTGCCTTATCAACCGCTGTTTCTAATGCTTCACGAGCATTATCGAAGTCTAGATTTGATAAGTCACCATTATTAGTTAGTGATTGCTCTGCTTTAGCAATTGCTCCTTCTACCGCTTCTTTTTCAGCACCTGTGA